>CAZIUF010000001.1:0-92363 GCA_964542665.1 uncultured Gammaproteobacteria bacterium
GTAGTTCATTTTTATACATATTGGTATGAAAATGAACGTACGAGTGGTTATGCCCGTAGCTATCTCAATTGCGAAGGGCCCAGTACTCGTTTTCGTATCAAAAAGTGGTATAAATGAGGTATACTATCTATCAATCCAGATCATTATCTGGGCCGATCCAACAATAAACTCCAGAATTTGAAAATTCGGCACAAAGGGCCGCAATCACAAATATATTTGGTGTTATTTGTGAGCGAGCCCTTAGTAAGCAAAATCTATGAAAAGTGGTACAGTACTCATCGTCGGTCGTCCAAATGTCGGAAAGTCGACATTTGTCAATAATATCATCGGGACCAAAGTATCCATCACCAGTCCCAAGCCACAGACCACGCGCTTCCCTATCCGTGGTGTATACGCTGAGGAACGAGGTGAGATGGTCTTCGTCGATACTCCAGGTATATTCGATAAGGCACATGACATGCTTTCACGTCAGATCAATCGTGAAACGCTTAAGACGCTCAATCACGGATTTGACGTCGCCATCTACATGGTCGATCATACTAGACGTCGTGATATGGAAGAGGCCAAAGTTCTCGGGCTAGTCCGCCAGATTAAAAAACCTGTACTCCTGGTCATCAACAAAATCGACTTCCAAGAAAAAACATACCTTGCGCAATACGAGTTTATGAAAGATGAGTTCAAAGAAGTATTTGAGATTTCAGCGCTCAAACACAAACATATCAAGCCACTGATCGATCGACTTTTTGAACTCCTCCCAGAGTCAACTCAAGATCAGATCGATCACACGCTGTCAGATACGTTCACTCATCCGGTGCTGAACATGGATAGTCGAATCTTCCTCGCCGAACTTATCCGTGAAAAAGTCTTCCTGATGAACGGCGATGAGATCCCCTACACCGCAACTGTCGTCATCGATGAGATCACGCCACGTAATCGTGATACGACCTACATCAAAGCGCGTATTTTGACGACACACATCCGGTATCGTAAGATGCTTATCGGTGAAGGTGCTCGTAAAGTGAAAGAAATCGGTGCATATGCTCGCAAAGAGATCGAGCTCGCAACCAAAAAACATATTTTCCTCGATCTCACTGTCGAAGTAGACAAGCATTGGCAAGAACTGTACACCTGATAGACTATCAAAATTACTAAATACTATTTGAGATGGCTTGTTTGAGCGTATACTTAGGATTATGAAAAAGGATATCCTCATCATGTTTGGTGGAGTCTCAGCAGAGCATGAGGTCTCTATCATCACTGGCCTACAAGTATTTGAAAAGATTGATCGCAATCTATATACCCCTCACGCAGTATATGTCAGCAAAACTGGTGTGATGTCATATCTATCAGGACTCACCTCACGCAGAGATTTTCTGGCGTGTAAACGACTGGCCATCACTGGTCATCAAGATGCAAAAGGGTCAGTTATACAAACAACCGGTCTCATCAAAAAATCTATCCGTCCTGTTGCTGCATATCTCGCTTTCCATGGAGGCTCAGGCGAAAGCGGTCCAGTGCAGGGATTCTTAGAGACTATCGGGCTTGCATATACTGGCCCATCCCAAGAGTCCGCAGTGATTACGATGAACAAACAGCTCACCAAATCAGCACTGACTACGGCAAATGTGATGACAGTGCCAGGCAAATCATATCTGTCATCATCGATCCATACAGATGCACACGCTTTAACAAAAGGTATCTTGTCAGAGTTCCGACTCCCACTCATCGTCAAGCCAGTACATCTAGGCTCAAGCATCGGGATCAAGGTAGTCCACACTGAAATAGATCTTGAGAAAGCTCTGATCGAATCAGCATACATGGATACAGAAGTTCTCGTTGAGGTATTTTTGTCGGATTTTAAAGAATACAACTGTGCGGTTCGCAGCGTCAACGGAATACTCGAGACGAGCGAAATAGAGCGACCACTGTCATCCAAAGAAATCTTAAGTTTCGCAGATAAGTATGAGCGAGTTGGCAAAAAGACCGGTGGGTCAGGTATGGCATCTCTCCAGCGTGAGCTTCCTGCGAAGATATCCGAGGATCTGAAAATACAGATTCAAGAAACAGCTAAAAAAGCATATGTAGCATGCCGTTGCACGAGTATGGTGCGCATCGACTTTATGTTCACGCCGGTTGGCGAGCTCTATCTCACTGAGATCAATCCTATCCCGGGCTCCATGGCCTACTATCTGTGGGAAGCGACTGGAGTGTCTTTCACACAACAGATCACAGATCTGATTGAGCAAGCCGTGAAAGATCACACTGAAAAGAAATCTCTCGTCCTCGACTACAAAACAGATATTGTGGAAAAGTTTATCGCTCAATAATACAAATCATTCAACTCGGGCAGTACAAGCAGTACATACTCAGCGGGAGGATGACTTTTGGAAGCAGTCGACACAAACTCAGATAAATCTTTCACGACGGTGAAGTGATCACTCTTCCCAAACCCGCGGACAATCTCTTTCTCAAACATACTCGACAAAATATACGTATGATGGGCTTTTTCGGCGAGTAAGTGACCAAGTTTCTCATTTTTATCACGATTTTGGATCGAAAGCTCAGGTATGCCTGCGGTGACGACGAGGAGTTTTTTACGTTTATCATGGGCATATGCTTCAGCCCTCCCGATCGATATACTCGCAGTCGTAAAAGATATATTGTATGAGTCGTCGATACCGTCATATCCATACACATTTGATACCACTCCACGTCGATCAACCTGCAGCGGAGTACGTATCACTTCAGACACAAATCTCGAAGGGATATCGAGATATTTCGCAACATGCAAAGCGAGTATGAGATTGGACTTCTGAACTAGATTGAGGTGCGATGTATCCTCGTTGATATCAGGGTATGCGTTGTCATCATCATGCACTAGCAATCTCTTTCTATCGTTGAGGTTGATAGATAGATGTGAAATACTATCCCAAGTCCTTTCTCTGGTGACACAGAGTCCACCTGGTTTTGTATTTGTAAATATTTCAGCGAGAGCTTGCGTGTGATCGGCCTCTGAGGAAAAGCGTGCAAGATGTTGATCGCCAATATTTGTAAGGATTGCTATGTCGGGCTGAGTGACTGAGCAACTCGCAGCTATCTCTCCTCTCTCGTATGTATCCATCTCAACGATAAGCAGCTGCGTTTCAGAACGCAACTTATTCAACACCCAATCAGCTATACCAAGGGGTGTGTTAATGTTGCCTTCGATCATCTGTGTTCGGTAGGTATGTTGCACAAGTTGGAATAAGTAGTTTTTAATAGATGTTTTACCATACCCTCCAGCTATCGCGATAATTTTTATCCCTGAATTTTGTGTTGCGATCAGATCATGAGCTTTTTGCATCCTTCTACTCTTCATAACTGTGAAAAAGGACACAGTGATGATGTGAGCTAGCAACACGATAAGTGGTATAAAGACAAATGAAAAGGCAAATAACATGACTGCAATAATAATTTGCATGTACATCTGCTCACATGACGGAAAACCAGGTATATATGCTGAAGATGTTACGGGGATACAATGTGCCAATATGAAGTTTGGTATAAGAATAGCCAATACGACAAGCCAAATGCAGGCAAATAGCACGATACTCATCGAGTATATGATCTGTGCTCTTGCAGTCATAACAAGATGTTGACGTTTCTGAAGTCCTCGTTTCCAAAAAAACCGCTTGAGCCAAAAGATATAGCGAGCAGCCGAATACTCCTCCATCTGGAGGATATAGAGAAAGTCTGCGAAGGGAAAAATTGCGCTAATGATAGTTTTCATATATTTGCTTGTCACTTTTTTCGTTCTCAATGGTACGTTCTACGTTTTACGTTGTACACTCTACGTTGCACACCACTTTTTTACTACTCCATACAATAACGTTGGATTTTCGAGATGGATATTATGCCCAACACCAGGGAGCACTTCATACCGACTTCCCTGCACGAGTTGATGCATGGTGCTGCATACCTCATCGCTTGGATAAGTATCGTCAATACCTCGCAGGATCAAAGAGCGCACATGAATTTTTTTCAACTCTTCTGTCTGGTCATATGAGACGACTCGACGATAGATCTCGCCCATACCTTTTTTATCTGCTTCTGTCAGCTCACTATTCAATGAAAGTGGATTACTTGTGAGTCCAAGCATTTTTACTACCTTTGCAATACGTTTAATCAATCTAACCTTGTGACTCGGCATGTAGAGACACGGTGCACCAATCAGTACGAGCTGAGCTAACCACTCGGGATTGCGTGAGGCAATACATGTAGCTATCCGTCCACCAAATGAGTGCCCAATCAAAATGACTTTTTTAGACTTTAGACTTTCGACTTTCGACTCTGTCCAATTCGCATACTCGGGTATCCCCCACTCAGCGGATACGAGAGGTTCGCTCCCAAAACCTGGTAAGTCGATCGTCTGTACTTCTACATCATGAAACATGCTCGCAAATTGAGCCCAATGCTCGCGGGAATGACCCCAACCGTGTAGTATGACTATGGTGGTCTCGGACATGATAGATATTGTAGTCTACTTGCTCGGACAATACAAATCCTAGGAAAGAGTTTTGACCGTCCCATCAACATAAAGCTCGAAAATATGATAGAATATTTGTGTATTTCCCGTTTCTGTGCCAAATGGAACGGGCATGGTCATGGGAGATATATTTTTGATCCTATTGGTGGCTATAGCTCAGTTTGGTAGAGCACTGCTCTGTGAAAGCAGTTGTCGCGGGTTCGAGCCCCGTTAGCCACCCAGAATTTCTGGGTTCAGTTTACATTTATCGTGACTTCCTCTATTATTTAAGTTAATAGTATGGAACCGCAACAACCCCAAACCACCACAGTTGGGGATTTACCACAATCTTCCTCAACGAATAGTAGGATACCTCTAATTTTAGGAATGATTCTGGCGCTACTCTTGGTAGGTGCCTTTAGTTACTTTATGGGTACCCGAACGCAAAAAATTGTCATCCAAGAACCTTCGCCTACTACGTCATTAGCCACTCCAGACATCACGATAACGAAAACCCCAAATACAGAAACAACATTTAAAGATGTGTGGGGAATTGTGTCTTTTACTGTCCCAACAGGTTGGCAGGTTGACAATCATATAGTTACAAATGATAAAACCTCGTTAGAGCCTGATGTTGAAGTTATAAGTATTCAAAAAAATAATGACTGGAAAGTCACTCTTTCGCTTAAGAAACAATTTAAACCATGGGGGTGTGGTGGGATAAGTTTTGGAAAGGATGAATATGATGCATACTTTAATAAGTCTATTAAGATGTCCTTTTTGAATACAAACGCCTATAGAGCAAATATAGAAAATGGAGAGTTTGAGGCTGGTGGAGATTCGATACCACCATATCCTCAAGTAATTTCTTTTGAAGGCCCTTCTTATCCAGCAAAAATTGATGATGTAAACAATCCGTACTATGGTAAAACTATTTATGATACAGCGTTCTGTTATGAAAATTCCTCTGTACCTGTACAGATAGGTGTTGAATATTTTTCTAATACCTTTACACAAGATAATTTTGAAAATAAAAATCTTGATTATGCAACTATACATGAAATGGATAAGATTTTAGAGTCATTTCAACTACTGAAGTAACTTCAGATGTGGTGGTACATGACTACGATAATTTTAGATCCTTGTAGCAATCTCCTTAAAAACATCCTCTATGATGACTATATCCCACGATGGATATTTAAACTTTCTGATTTCTTCTAATGAATAGTAACCCAGATCTTGCCCTTCATGGAGTTGTTTACGCAGATCTTCTACAGCTGTATCGCAAGGTAAAAGAAAAACAAATTTTTCACGTATTTCTCCTAGCTGTTGAATGACGTAATTTTTAAATATTTTTATGTCTCCTAGATCCAATTCCAGCTCTTCTTTAATTTCTCTTTTTGCTGCTTCTTCGGGAGTCTCATCAGCTTCGATTCCTCCGCCGAAGTGGCTCCAATAGCCAGGTAGATGGGGAGCATCATCAGTCCTTTGTTGAAGTAGAATTTTCCCTTCTTGATTATAGGGAAGTATTAATGATGTCCGTTTATTTATCATGTAGTAATCATACCAGTTGGGTTCGAGCCCCGTTAGCCACCCATACGTTTTTAGAACCTAAAAATAGCCTATTCTTCTTAACTATATGTTTTCCAGTAATCTCGAAAGCTCTAAACTTGAGATCTCAGGTCTATTTGAATTATATAAAAAAGTATTCCAGCCCAGCTTCCTTGCAGCATCAATATGAATAGCGCTATTGTCGATAAAAAGAATTTTATCTCCTTTCACGTGTGCTTTGTCTTCAGCTATTTTAAAAAATTCAAGATTGGGTTTTTGATAGCCAACAATACTTGAGTCTAAAATAACACTCCATGTTACAGGCGGGATGATACCTTTCGCCTGAATCAACGGAAACATTCGTGGATACATATTTGTTAATAGTCCAATCTTATATTTTTCACTGGCTTTTTGTACAACAGGCCAAATAGAGGGATTTTTTTCAAATCTGTTCACAAAATCTACGAGTAAAGAATATCCATCTGGAAATATAATACCCGCTTCTCTTTTAAGTATAGGCATAAGACTGTCTACATCACGACTTAGACATATCTCATTTTGATATCTTTTCCATATAGCTTCATATGCCGCTTCATTTTCCTTGTTTACACCTAAATCGTTCTTCATTTCATTCCACTTATTTGTACCAGAAAAATCAAGCTCAATTACCCCTCCCAAATCAAAATAAATGAATGAAACCATAATAAAATTATAACATTTTGGTTCGAAGTTCGTTCGCCTAGCCACCCCAGTAACCTTGCTCTCCAGCTCATCCGCTTGCTCGATGGGAATATGTTCTGATTTCGGGAACTATTTTCGTAACGATTATTACCGCAGCGATCGCAAGTGCCCCTCCCAAAAATACTGAGGATTGAGTCCCGATCAGCGTCGCGAGGATCCCTGCCTCCACCTCTCCAAGCATCGGCCCACCTGCGCCAAAGATCACATGGATTCCTGCCACTCGTCCTCGTAAGTAGTCAGGGGTATTGAGCTGCCTGATCACCATGCGGATATTCATGCTTATAAAATCAGCAGCTCCGAGTACAACCAAGGCTAAACACGAAAGTATAAAAATAGGTGATAAAGCGAAGATTATCGTAGCTACTCCGATAATCACCACGCTCCATACCAGTACTTTGCCCTGACGACCCTCGAGCCAGGATGGATTGGTGAGTATCCCAGCTGTTATGCCACCCACCGCTACTGAGGAGTACAGCATGCCGAGGCCACTTGCTCCCACATGAAGTATTTGATCAGCGTAGATAGGAAACAGAGTCTTTGCCATCGCAAAAAATGTTACAAAAAAGTCTAGCAACATCGTAGTGATGATGATGCGTTTGCTCAACACAAATCTGAGGCCAGCCGATATTACTGCAAGATAATTTTCGGTGGGTATTTTTCGGATATCATGTGATGCGGGCGACATCATAAGCAGGCAGATGATAAAAGGGATAAAGCTCACGACATTTGCCATCAACAGTGGTTTCGTCCCGTAATAGCTCATGATCAAACCTCCTAAAGCTGGACCGAGGAGGACCGTTCCCTGCCACATGGTCGATGTGATTTGCACTGCATGACTAAAGTGACGATCTGGTACCAGCTGTGGGATCAGTGATTGACGAGCAGGGCGTACAAAAGCGAGTACGGCATGTTCTACAAAGACTGAGATGTAGATGATCAGCGGCGTAATAGTATTTGTTAGAGAAGTTATCAGGACTACACTCGCGACGATGGTCAGGAGAATCTGAGTGATGAGTATGATTTGTTTTCGGTCTCTTTGGTCGGCTATGCTTCCGCCAATGAGAGTGAGTGCGAGTGTTGGGATCGCGCGCATGAGTCCAAGTAGCCCGAGTGCAAGCGCTGAGCCTGTCATCTGATAGAGCATCCATGAAAGTGCGATCGTGGACATCTCTCCTCCCGTCCATGAGATGAGACACCCAACCCACAAAAGGCGAAAATCACGATACCGAAGAGCTACAAACCGAGACATAGGAGAGAGTATACATCTCCTATCATAAATGAGTACAATATCTGGATGGGAACGACGATGCTCAAGGGTCTCACTGCACTCTTTACACTTGTTGTTGTTTCTATATCATCATTGGGTCAATCACTACACCTGACCAAGCCGATTCCGTATGTCGCTGAGGCGCCTCCTCACAAGTCGATATCTATAGCTATAACTGCAGCCCCCCTACCCACGCATACACCGATCCCTACACCCACTTTGGTCGTGACATGGGCACCACCTCCTCAAGCTGTGCCAACTATTCGTTGGGGAATAGCTGAAAAGGTTGCTGAGCATCTGTACCAAATCAACGTGGGACAAGATCCAATGATGTCTACCAATGAAGAACTTTTTGGCGCACTCAATACATATCGTGAGCTCCATGGTGTACCCGCATTACAAATGAACGATGACTTATGTCGATTTGCCGAACTAAGAATTAAACAGCTCATTGATTTGGGTAGACTCGATAGTCACAAAGGATTTAAAGAGTATCTAGATAGCGAAGAAAACTGGAAGAATCTGCCTGGACTCATCTCAATCGGAGAAAATAACAGTATTGGATATAGATTGACAGGTACCCATCTCATCGAGTGGATCTTCGATGCGGATGAGGAGCATCGATCAAATCAGCTTGATGCGCGGTGGAACCAAGGCTGTGTTCGCATCCAAGGCACGTTAGTCGAAGTTCTATTTGGAAAAAGAGGCTAACGTTGAAACGTAGTACATATATCATCCTGCAGCTTTGCGTATTTTTGCCACGATGTCATCGAGAGACAATTCACTTTTTACTACAAATTCATGTGCTCCAAGTTTTTTACATCTTTCGACATCTGCTTTTTGACTCAGGTTGGAGGCGACGATTACGGGGATTTTACTCAAACTTGATATCTTTTTTATCTCTTCAAGCACCGTAAATCCATCCTTGTTTGGGAGCATAAGATCTAGAAGTATCACATTTGGGTGGAGTGTCTCAAGAGTTTTCATGGCTTCTTGTCCATCTACAGCGAAGTGCACATCAAATCCTTCCTTTGTCAGTTTTGTGCGATAGGCATTTACAAGAAATTCATCATCCTCGATAACTAGTACTGAAAGAGCTTTGGTTTCCATACGCGCTTATTGAACAGTATATCAGATATTAGGCAAGCGATACCTCTCCATCCTTTTTAGTCATGCCCTTTATCGGTACAGTAAAGGTAAATGTTGTCCCTGTGCCTTCATGACTTTCAAACCAAATCTTTCCACCAGAAGAATCAACGATCGCTTTGACTAGATATAGCCCAAGACCATTACCATCTGTATCGAGCTTGCTCGTTTTCTGCCCTCTGAAAAACTTTGAAAATATTTTTTCTTTGTCTTTTTCTTCTATGCCATACCCCGTATCGCCCACTATAGACACGAGATCATCACCCTTGATTGATACCGAAATACGTATCTCACCCTCATCGGGTGTGTATTTTGAGGCGTTAGTGATCAGATTCGCGTACACCTCTCGAATGAGCTTCTTATCAAGATTCACCTCAGGAAGATCAGACTGTATATTGAGTACTACATGTTGTTTCCGAGCATTCGTTTTTATCTTTGTTTCGTTGATGACCTCATCGATGACATCTTGTAACCGTACAAGTTCTGGATCGATGATGATCCTCCCAGACTCAATGCGAGAGATATTGAGAAGGTCATTGACGAGTTCAATCATCCGCTTATTTGATGCTAAGATATTTTCAGCATATGCTTTCTGTTCAGGATTGAGTGCGCCTGCATCGCCCTTGACCAACATCTCTCCAAACCATTTCATCGCAGAAAGAGGTGTTCTGAGCTGGTGAGAAGCAAGTGAGATAAACTCGGTTTTCATCCGATCAACTTCTTTTTCATGAGTGATATCCCAATTTAGCCCATCGATCTTGAGTGCGTTGCCGGACTTGTCTCTTACTACTTGGGCATATGCCTTTAGATGACGTACCTCGCCGTTTGGAAGGATGATTCGAAATGAAGTATCAAATTCTTTTTCTCCCTTGATTGCTCGCTGCAGCTCTTCCTCAGCCGACTGTTTGTCATCTGGATGCAGCCCTTTTTGCCACGCATCATATGCGCCGCTAAAATCTGTCCTGTTTACTCCATACAACTCATACATCCGATCATCCCATACGAGGCGATTAGTCTGCACATCCCACTCCCATACTCCGATTCGTGCGGATTGTGTTGCAAGAGTAAATCTATTTGTTATATCAGACAGTTTCTGCTCTATCTCCTTTCTTTCGCTGATATCAGTATGCGTTCCCGTAGCGTGAAGTGCTTTGCCCTGACTGTCTCTCTCGGTAACTTTTCCGCGATCAAGAATCCATTTGTAAGTGCCATCTTTGCAGAGTACCCGATGCTCGCTTTCATAAAATGGTGTTTTACCATCAAGATGGTCTTGCAAAACTTTTTCAACTTCTGAAAGATCATCCGGATGTACGCGCTTTTCCCACTCAGTGACGCTACCTTGGATTTCATCATCATTGAAACCAAGCATCGCCTTCCATCGAGGTGAGAAATACACCTCTTCGGTGACGATATTCCAGTCCCAGAGTCCATCTCTATTACCTTCAAGAGCCGAGGAGAGTAACTGCTCGCTTTTCTGGACTTTTTTTTCCTGCATCTTCATCTCGGTGATATCTTCCTCAGTGCCAATATAGCCAACGATTTCTTTTTCATTTCCAAATATGGGAGCTATGTGGGCGACAGCATAATATATATCGCCATTTTTTCGACGATTTACGATCTCTCCTTCAAATGGCTCACCTGACAACTTTTTTTTCCAAAAATCGACGTAGAAGTCACGACTCATCATCCCTCCCCACAGACGTGGTGTATTACCAATCATCTCTGATAGCGTATAGCCTGTGATTTTCTCTGCCGCATGGTTTGCAAATAGGACTTTCCCCTCAACATCCGTGATCACCGTATGATTGGTAGAGTTTTGGATAGCTTTTGCAAACAAGTTGTCTGAGGTGATCTGATTGTGTACTTTTTCTATTGTTAGGTCATTTTTTGGCGTAGGATAATAGTTTTCAAATACCATTTCGTTGCGATTTATCCCTTTTGATGAAAGTTCGGTATACACGTAGTCGACCATATCCTGAGGACCGGTGATCCACCACTTAGCTTCACTTCTAAACTGATTGTGTGCGTCCGCCACATCGCTCCAAGCGAAATTAGTATATTTCACCGTATAGTCAAAGAAATCATTATGCTTCTTGATTTCTTCAAGTTCATTGAGAAATGGAGTCACCTCAGGCGATCTATTGAGATACACGAGAAAACACTTGATAGGATATCTCATATCACGAACAGTCTTGATCATCGGCAAAAATGCGGCAATACCTACACCTCCTGCAATCATGATGATATTATTTCGTGATTTCTCATCGATGATAAAGCTATTACCAAAAGGTCCATGCACCCTCACCTCATCGCCTGGAATCAGTGCACATAGAGTCGTGATATATCCACTTTCTCTCTTTCTCACCACTATTTCTATCATGTCATCATCTTTTTTAGTATTTAGTATCGTGAATGCTCTTCTATTACCCTTTGGATCGGGATATTTTAACTCAGGTATCTCAATCCAGACATATTGCCATGGAAGAAATGAGAACGTAAAGTCAATTTTGAAGGTAATCTTTACTACTCCCAGAGCGATAGACTCGCTTGATACTACTTTTGCTCTATATACTTTGTTGGCGATTTCATCCATATACTTTCATTTAGCCAATTGATTCAAACCATTCCATAGTACATCATTTTAAGGAGGAAGCCCAGGTCAAAATGCAAAACAACTCAATTGTATTTCAGTTGATTTGTGCAGTTATGGCTCCATAATATGGTTGTATGGTTGCAGAGAAAAGTATCCACTACTATCAAAAGGCTTTGCTTCGGGCGCTTACTACTTGTCCGCATGGAGAAAGATTTAATAAGCTCATCGTCGAGGGCCTAGAGAGTGAGCATATGAACTATCATCTGAAGCAGGTCATCGATATGGGGTATGTCACAAAAAATGGATTGCTCTACGTTCTCACTGATAAAGGCAAGGACTATACCAACACGATGGATGATCAGATAGCAGTAGTTGAGAAACAACCAAAGACCTCAATCCTCATCTGGGGTGTAAAGAAAAATACAAAGACAAATAAATTTGAACATCTCGTAAATAGGCGTCTACGTCACCCCTACTATGGCAAAGTGGGTCATCTCACGGGTAAGGTCAGATTTGGTGAATCGCTCGTCCAATCGGCCCAGCGTGAACTCTATGAAGAGACAGGGCTCAAGGCAAAGAACTATGATCTAGTGAAGATTTACCACAAACTTCGACACCGATCATCTGGGGAAGATGTGCAGGATGTGATTTTCTATATATTCAAGGTAAGTGGCTTTTCAGGAACAATGATCGCAAAGACTCCTCATCAAGAAAACTTTTGGATCACGACTGAAGATGTGAACGAGAAGCGATATGATGTCTATGATCATTTTATGGTTGAAGATAGTATCGACCCCTCATCTCACATTGTCTTCTATGAACAGTCTGGTATTGCGGATGGGTATTGAGTATGCTGTATATGAGTAATTTTTATATATGAAGATTAGCTTTCCAATGCCTACTGACTCTCAAAGGCATCGTTTTTGCATGTACTGCAATGCTGAGTTTCCACAAGTGGACACTTCAATATTTCATTGCACACAATGCGGACAGGACTCGGATCGGGTAATTGATATTGATCCCCAAGTAGTCTATTGGTTTGATACAAAAACACTTGAATATTGGCATGAGTCTGTAGGAGTATTTGTAATAAATGAGAAACAGGAGATATTGTTAATTGAACGTACACTCTATCCAGTCGGATTATGTACCATTCCAGCAGGACATCTGGATATAAACGAGATTCCTAAGGAAGGAGCAATTCGCGAGCTATCTGAGGAAACTGGAATTGTTACAACAGAAATCTCTCTAGTAGTAGATTTGCCGATGACTGATGACTTATGCCGTAGAGGTTCTGACTGTCATCTCTGGCATCTTTACAAATACAGACTTGGAGAATCCGTGCCAATCAAGGTTGATCAAGGTGAAGGTAAAAATCCTATTTGGACAACGAGAGAGAATGCCTTGCAAATGAAACTAACTAGTCCAGTTAAATATTTTCTCGAGCATTACTCAGATCAAATCTTTAGTTACTGATACAGAAGATGGCTCATGATTGAGCTGACACTGCCTGTAGCGACGCCAAGTACTTTATCTGCACCACCATAGTACACGTAGAGCGTGTCACCTCTGATGATGGACCCATTGGTAAAGACAACGTTATCCACGATACCTTTCTTTTCCCAATCGCACTCTGGCTCAAGGATAGGCACATCACTGCGAGCAACGAGATGTGCAGGGTTTTTGAGATCAAGCAGCATGGCTCCGAGTCGATAACCTTGATCGTGTCGAGACACTCCATGATAGATGAGGAGCCATCCATAGGGAGTCAGGTGAGGCACGCTCCCAATCCCAATCTTCAAACTATCCCACTTGTCCTGTCGAGGACTAATTCGAACTTTAGAATCTAGCGTGTATCCTTGATCAAATACTGATAAGTCATCTACAAAGTCAATGCAAATATCAGGACTCAGGCGGTGATAGATCCAATATTTTCCAGATACCTTGATAGGCAAGAAACATGCGTCCTTATCATCGAGCCCGGGAGGTGAGATGAGTTGTGGCGCAGACCACTGTCGCCAATCTCGAGCAACAAAATGTCCTTTACTGATCGTCGTGAGACCGACACGTGGCGCTTCTATACCATTGTATGCTGTATAACACATATATATCGTATCGTCGATGAGCGTCAAACGAACATCTTCGCAGCCAGAGTTGCCTCCTGGATTTTTCTTTAATTCTGCTGATATGCGAGGCACATATATTGGCTCAGGCAACCTCTCAGCTATGTCGATGCCATTGTCTGAGATGGCAAGACCAACTACTGAGGTATTGTCCGCTGACATCGCTCGATATGCGATATGCACTCGTCCATCAAGATCGATTGCACCTGCATTGAGGACGCATTGACTCTCCCAACCGCCAGCATCGAGAGGTTTCAAAATAGGATTCGCCTCATACCGATGAAGTCTGATGGATCCTGCACCTTCCATCTGCAGATGTGCATATAGGTCGTGAATACTACATGAGGCGACACAGCAGGTCGTATCTGCAGCACCATAATACATATACAGCGTTTCCCCATCTATGACAACAGATGAGGGAAACACGATGTCATTGATCATCCCCTTGAGCTCATAGTCTGCCTCAGGCTTGAACTCAAACTCAGGGATCCGTCCGATGATGCGTCGGGGATCATCTTTATCGAGCAATACGGCTTTTATTTTGAAAGTTTTTTCATTACTAAAGTAGTTTTCGATATCTGCATATACGAGCAACCATCCATATGGTGTCCATACAGGAGGTGCGCCAACTTCGACTTGGTCGATCGTTTGATTGCGTAAAGGGATCATATGCTGGTCACGATGCGCATACCAATCTTTCCAGTATTCTTCTGACCATATGTCTTCTTTTTTCTCAAATGTTGCATAACATATTGATGATGGTCCTGGATCAGTATCGATACTCAGAATGGCTGCGTACTTATCACCAATTTTCTGAGGAAAAAGGGTCATAGCTTTAGCGTTGAAAGGTGTGACGAGATGGCGCTCACGGATAGTTGCGAGGTCTGTGGAGATTGCTACGGCAACCTTTATGCTATCGCGATTTGGAGGCCACTGAGAAAGAGCGGTATAAAATATAAAGTATTCGTCGTCTATTTTGGTGATGCGTGGATCCTCTACTCCATACTCTTCCCAGGGACATTCTGGCTGAATCAAGATGCGATTGCCGGTGAATTGAGTGGCGTCTGGCGAGGATGCATATCCGACTGTTGAAAGAGAAAGTTTCTTGCCTTCGATGACGATCGTCTCAGAAAATGCTCGATAGAGCATGTGAAAACGTTCACTGTCTTTTATCACGCATCCGTTAAAAGTAGCTTGTGCTTCCCACCAAATCTTTGGGTTTGGTTTGAGAATCGGATTTTTATCAGATCTAGTGAGTGTAAACATGATTGGAATATTTCAAAGTTTGCACTGAGATCTTCAATGCTGAAACACTTTATGAACTACTGATCCCTTGACGTGCGCCTCTTCATGATAGCGTAGATTGTTGAGGAAATCTTGAAGATTGGTAGTCGCAACACACACGTATGTGTCTGATCCACCATAGTACACATAGAGCGTCTCACCGATGACCACAGCTCCACATGGATATGCGATGCCTGGCTTGAAGCCATTGTTTTCGTACCACTCAGTTGGCTCAAGTATCGGGCTATTGGTCCGATGTAATACCTTTGATGGGTCTTTAAGATCGAGCAGCATAGCCCCGATCTTATATCGTCCTGCATCTTGCTCATCGACTGCATAATAGATGAGAAGCCATCCATAGGGTGTCTTGATGGGTGGTGCTCCTGCACCGATTTTGCGACTATCCCAGTTATTTTTACGAATGGGAATCACATGTTCGCCTTTGAGCCATGAATTACCATCAAACTCGAGAGAGTCAACATAGTCGATGAGAATGTTCGGGAAAATGCGATGGAAGATGACATATTTTCCGTTTATTTTTTCTGGGAGGATACAGCCACTCTTATCGACGATACCTGGTGGAGATATGAGCACGGGCTTTTCCCATAGCCATCGCTGGGCGAGGAAATCCTCAAGTTTGATCGAGGTGAGCGCGAGTCGTGGAGGCGAATATCCATCATAGGAGACATATATCATATGTGCACGATCGCCGATGATCGTGATCCGAGGATCCTCAACTCCTCCATATCCTCCACCTGAGGCATAGTTCATGCCTTTGGTCATCTGGATATTGGGGATGCGCTTCTCAAAATCATCATAGGGTGTGTATGCGGGTGTTGGTGAACGATAATCGATACTTGTGCCATCTTTAGATCTGACATATCCCAATACTGACACATAGTCATGTCCCTGGGCTCGGTAGAGTATGTGCACATTTTGGTCTTCTGTTTGGACAACTGCTGCATTGAGTGTATTAAATGCTTCCCAACTCACCGTGGGTGAAGGTGCGACCATGGGGTTGGATGCATGTTTGACCAAAGTGATCTCAGGATCCGTTGATACACTGCGCGTGATATGACGTCGATATCTCACCGAGAATAGTCCTACCCCTGCTACTCCCCAATATCCAACGACTGCATCTTGGATACTCACTGCACCAACGGGATACACATGAGCTTCTTTCCACTCGTGCGGCTGTTCCCAGACATGCTGAGCCGGAGAGAAATATATCTTTGAGTCGAGCATCTGGAGTTTAAACCAACCTACCGACCATACAGGTTGTGAGAAATGTGGATTAACGAAATGAAACCAGACATAATATGAATCACCTTCACGCTGTATACATGAAATATGCTTTACATCGATTGACGAATAGGAATCATGGATCACATGTTCTTTCCCATCGAGTGGAGTCCACTTTGACAGGTTAGTCGAACTCGACAATACTATCTTTCCGTCTTTGGCATGGATACTCAGAAATCCTGTAGCTATAGGTATTGCCCGAACGACTGCACCTACTTCATTCCAGTGATCTATATATCCTTGGAAAGTGAAGAGTGAAAGTTTTTTTGCGGTTGCGTAACATGCACGTTTCTCAGTGCCAATAGATTTTTCATAAAATAGTACAAATCCTGTAGCGGACTTGGTGAGGTGGAAGTTGTCTAGTAAAGACACATCTTCATTTTCCTTCGCAACCTGAATGCTGGTCGTCTGTTCAACTAATCTAAAGTCCGAAGCGTCCTTTGAAAGGGTGATTTGAAAGTGATATGTATCATTCTGCTTTGCATGGATCATGAGGTATACCTCGTCCTCTATGTAAGACACACCGAGACCTCTGAAAACAGAGTGCTCTCCATGTATATGGATGTTGTTTGATTTGGGGCTCTCCAACGGCCCATCTACTGTCATATATAAAAATGAGTATATCTGATACCCTCTGACTTACCATGATACACTTTCAAAAATACGACTGCAAGTACGAATTACTATACGATGTAACCGAAAAGTAGAAAGCTTATGAAGAAATACTCCGTAGCCTGCTCAGCACCTCGTCTTTACCGAGCAACTCCATGCTCTCATTTAGAGGCGGAGAGATTTTATTACCGGTCACCGCCACTCGCATCATCATAAAGTAATCACTCTTTTTACTACCGAGCGTCTCGCATGTCTGTTGCATGCTTTCGCCAATGGCTTGGGCATTCCACTGATCTATAGCCATCAACTTCTCGATGGTACTTTGTAGCTGATTTTTGTACGAGCTCATGTCTATTTCATATGATATAGGTCTATTGAAGAAGAATGAGCACATGGACCAATACTCAGAGAGTTTTTTGATCCTTTCTTGGATAAGGGGAATGGATGAACTGAAAAGGTTATAGTTAGTTTTGATCAGTGCATAAGCGTCCCTACTGTAGTCTTTCAAATAGTTTTCAACTCTCAACTGTAAGTTATCAACTTGAGCTGCGCGTAGGTATTCTCCGTTCATCCACTCGAGCTTTTTGAGGTCAAAAGCTGGCCCGACTGCCTTCATATCAGCAAAGTCGAATACTTCTATGAACTCCTTCAGTGAAAATACCTCAGTTTCTTTCGGATGGCGCCAGGCCATATGGGCAAGATAGTTTAGAATTGCCTCGGGTAAGTATCCTTGCTCTTTGTACCAATCCACACTCGCGTGAGCATGACGTTTGGACATTTTGGTCTTATCAGGATTACGCAGCAGAGATGTGTGGAAGAAAAGAGGAGCTTCCCACCCAAAGAATCGATACAAAAGCACGTGTTTTGGTGTTGAATTGATCCACTCCTCACCGCGCAGAATATGCGTGATCTTCATCAAGTAGTCGTCAACCACCACTGCCAAATGATAGGTAGGGAATCCGTCTGATTTCAAGATCACTTGGTCATCTACCAGGTTTGAGTCAAAGACTATCTCCCCTCTCACTCCATCTTTGACTACGATTTTTTCATTGTCGGGTACCCGCATACGGATCACATATGATCCTGGGGTCAATGAGTCTTTCGTGTGCGCTTGTTTACGCAACTCTTCGTTGAAGATTGGGGGGAGTTTACGAATCCGCTTTTCTTGGCGAAGTGCTTCGAGCTCCTCAGGTTTTTTCGTACAGTAATATGCATGGCCTTTCTCTACAAGTTCTTCGGCATATTTTTGATATATCGCCAATCGCTCGGATTGTTTATAGGGAGCATATGGTCCGCTTTTGCGAGGACTTTCATCTTCGGTGAGTCCAAACCAGTCGAGCGCCGCATATATCTTGTCCTCTGCTCCCTCAATGAATCGTGATTGGTCTGTGTCCTCTATCCGGACGATGAACTGCCCTCCATGTTTATGAGCATATGCCCAGTCAAATAGAGCTTGGTAGACAGTGCCAATATGGGGAAATCCAGTGGGTGAAGGGGCGATGCGAGTACGTACAGTCATATCAGATATGATACCATAGAGAAATATGGATGAAATTGATTTTCCATTCTGTCCAAAATGTGCTTCACGCGTAATTAAAAGCAGTACGCACAGCTCATGCCCCACTTGTCACTCAGACTTCTACTTTAACCCTCGAAATTGTAATGCAATCATTATCACAAACGAGAGGCAAGAGATCCTGCTGACAAAACGAAAACATAATCCAGCCGCTGGAAGATGGGATTTGCCCGGAGGATTCGTTAATCTGGGTGAAACTGCAGAAGAATCAGTCAAACGAGAAGCAAAAGAAGAACTCGGTATAGATCTGGTGAATATCACATATCTTTGCTCCGGAGCAGATCGTTATATGTATAAAGGCGTGAACTATCATACTCTCGGACTCATATTTGTTGCAAAAATTATGGACACACAAACCCCAATACCCAATGATGATGTGACGGAAGTAAGGTATTTTGAGCGCAGCTCTATCGATCTTGATCAACTTGCCTTTCCATCATTGCGAACAGTACTCGAATATTATTGGTCACATGAAACAAAGTAAGATGGAGCAAATGATCTAAATAGATCATCGAAACTACATTCTCTTTCGCAGACGTAAGACTCCGTATGCTGCGAATATGAGCGGAAGAAGCAAAATATTACTCCACTTATACAGATCCTTTTGCCCAGGAGCGATATTTGGGAGAGGATATGCTTGGATTGCCCGAGCACGGATACCTGAGAGAGCACCCCCTGAGGAAAACTCGTTCACAAGGTTGATCATAAAATCGAGATTGCCTGATCTGCCTAGATATCCATCCTGCACAAATCGAGTCGAGGGGATGACCACTACTTCGCCTTTAGTTTTCTGGCTCTTTGCATACGCGATGAGCTGCTTCATACCTACATCAGTCGGTTTTTTCTCAGTGGTTGGCTTCAGGTCTGCGATGTCAGTAGTCGTCCAGGATTGGGCGGTTGAGCGTACCACATCTGTCTGCTGTATTCCAGATTTTTTTTGAGTGGTAACTGATGATGTCCAAGGAAAGGTAAGTGATCCAACGTTAGATGCGTACGATGCGGTCGGGTTGAATACATTAGTTCTGATCCAATACCGATAGTTAGAAATATATTGACGGCTAGGATCGCTTCCGAAGTTCACTATCTCTGATTGATTCGAGAGAACAAGATCTTGTTTGACTGAGATGCCGTACTCATCCAAAAGTGGTTTCAATTTCATTGGGGCAGCGGTTCCTACTAGGTCGTTATTCACCGATACACCTTCTGTCATAAATATCGCTGCTCCACCTTTTTCAAGATATGTTTTGAGAAAGCCTATTCCTTCTTCGGTGACTGGTGACTGTGTACCATCCAAAACGATTAAAGGACGAACACTTTGATCAAGTGTTTTGAGATCGATTTGTTCGACTGTAGACTGTTGAGACAGAACTTGTCGCAATGTTTCAAGAGATTCTCCAGTACCTGGCTGACCAAACTGACTGAGATCTGGACCTCCACCGAACATACCTATTTTCTTTTGATTGGTCGAGGACAGTTTGTATAGAGCTGAAGTGATGTTGTATTCAAGAGTTTGGATATCGATAGCGGGTATTGACTCACTCTTATCTTTTGACTTGATCCCTATGCCAAAGTATCCATTACTGACAGCAAACTGATCGTTTTCGACGGATGAGAACTCAAGTTGTGGGATCTGAAACTCACTCACGAGTTTTTTAGCAGATTCATCAGTCTTTGGATCGACCGTCTTGATCGTGAGTTTTGAGCCAGCACGTTTGTACTCCGCAAGTAGATCCGACACTTCAGTGCGCGCACTTTGAAACCTGGTTGGAAGATCTGCATTAGCAAAAAAAGTGATTTCGATAGGATCTTTGATCTCTCTTACGATTTTCTGCGAAGCTGGCGAGAGTGTGTATGCGCGCCCTCGAGAAAGATCAAGTTTAAATGGAATCTGAGCAATCAAAATATTCACTGCAACGAGCACAGCGATGACGATCCCAATAACTACGTCGCGTGATGACTTGCCAAGATGGAGTTTGGAGAGGATGGATTGTATTTTCATATATAGAGATTAACTTCGTTTTTCAATATCCATGATGGTGAGGAACAACATAATCCCGGTTGTACTGATAAAGTAAAAGATACTACGCATATCTAAAACTCCCTTTATAAATGAGTCGAGTTGATTCGCTGGACTCAAAAGCGTCAATACATCCTCGACAACTCGAGGTACGAGTGAGTTGACCATGTCCGTGCCTACTACATTTAGGAAAAAGAGAGCAAGAGCGCCGAGCAAGAATGCTACTACCTGGTTGTTTGTCCCTCCAGACAGAAATAAAGAAATTGAGATGGTCATCGCAAAAAAGAGAACAACTCCAACATATGCGATCAACACTTCGGGAAGATAGAGTGTGCTTCCCGCTCCCATACCTAAAATATTGAGACTGATTGGCAATCCGAGCGTCAAAGCAAGCGCAATCATCGCGACCAAAACCAGTGCGATGAATTTACCCATGACGATCTGCATCGCAGTTAGTGGGATCGTGTGGAGTATCTCCATCGTGTTGGTCCGTCGCTCTTCTGTCAAGGTGCGCATCGTGATCGCCGGTATGAAAACCATCGCAATCCATGGAAGTAATACAAAAAATTGTCTCATCGATACCTGACCTACAACAAATACATCTTTCATAAACATAAAGTTCGCAAATACTGCAAACAAGATGATGACGATGTATCCAAAGGGATTATTGAGGTAGTGACCAAGTTCTTTTTTGATAAGTGATTTCATATTTTTATTAATTGCTATTTTTTGTGTCATGCTGAGCCTGTCGAAGCACGGAATCTATGATTTGTATGGATCCTGAATCAAGTTCAGGATGACAGCTCTGCAGCTGTCACCTTCGTTTTAAACAATTTCTCTACTGCACCTTTGCCTTTTGGCTTGGGTCCATCATAGACTTTCTGTCCACGATTGATGATGATGATCCGTGTTGCAATATCCTCTACTTCTGACAGGATATGTGTCGAAAATACGATGACTTTTTCTTTTGCGAGCTCGGTGATGAGAGCTCTGATCCGATCTTGCTCGATAGGATCAAGCCCTGAGGTAGGCTCGTCTAGAATCAAAATATGTGGATTGCCAAGAAGCGCCGCAGCTAAACCTACTCGTTGGCGATATCCACGTGAAAGTGTCTCGATTTTTTTGTCCAACACTTCAATGAGTCCGATTTTCTCAGCTATCTCGAGATAGTTGCCATGCTTTTTGACTTCGCGGATAAACTGGAGATATTCCTCGACTTTCATGTCGGGATAAAGAGGATTGTTTTCAGGTAAGTAACCAATCTTTTGTGTCGTTGCGATATGATGCTCAAGTGGATCCACACCATCAACAGATACGGTGCCTGAGGTAGGCTTCAGGACTCCTGTGATCATACGCATCGTCGTAGTCTTTCCTGCTCCGTTGACTCCGAGAAAACCAATGACTTCGCCTGTTTTTATTTCAATACTCAAAGCATCTACGGCCTTTTTTTCTCCAAACTTTTTCGTTACGTTAGTGAGTATGATCATATCCAGAGGGTACTTGTATCAAAATTGCCAGGCAAATGCAACGAGTTCAAAGTGGATCATTGAAAACAGAGTGAAGATTATCGCGATGTCAAAATCATTTTCTTCTTGAAACCGCCTCTTTCTTGCTTTTTCTTTTCTTTTACATCAAGAAGTTTCGATTCATCGACTTCGCATTCGTTCTTGATCGCATCCAACACTTCATAAATATCTGCAAGTTCTTCGATGAGATACTCTTCTTCTGCTCGGGCTACCTCTTGTGCCTCTTCCACAAGCTTTTCCAGGAGCACTTTTCTAAACGTTGCTCCTTCGACTGGAGTAAATGTCCACTTTTTTCCTTTCGCAGCAGATAGCTCCGGGATGCGATCACGGACAAGTTTCTGTGATTTTTTATGAATATGCTGTACGAGTCGTGTCACGATATCACGGGTATACGATGGCAGTTCCATAGACTCAAACTCTTCGAGTGTCTTCCATGCAACTTGCTCAAGGTCTTCGATGGCCTTTCCTTCTCCAGACTTCCACTCGCATACAAACAATAGGCTTACTACATGATGACCGCTGGATCGAGTAAATCCTTGTGAGGAGATGAACTCAACTGTATCGCTGATCTCAATGCCCGTTTCCTCGTGTATCTCTCGACGGAGCGTATCCTCGACAATGCCAAATCCGTCTACTGTCTCTACTTTTCCTCCCACGAAAGCCCATTCTCCCGCAGCTTGGTCATCAGTGAGACTGCGCTGTCCTATGAGAAATGTGTCGCCCTTTCTCACGATTCCATTTGCAATCACAACATGAGTAGGGATGGCAGTAGACATATCATCTGGTCATACCCATATATATGCCGATATAGAAGGTCACTACAGGAATGATGATAAAAAGGACCGCAGTCAATATCTTTGAGAAAGGAGTGACCGTGTTAAAGTTTCTCTGAAAAGCTGAGGGTTTGGTGCTTGATGGGCGTTTCATATATCTAACTATATCAGAAAACATCTATTTCTACTTCTTGATCGCGTCAAATGATTTTTCCACGACCGACCAGTCCATATTTGCAAAAAATGCGTCGATATACCCTGCACGTGCTGCACCAAAGTCCATAAAGTATGCGTGCTCATAGGTATCAAGAGCGACGATGGGTGTGCATCCCCAGACCGGATAACTATTCTGCGCATCACCGATATAGTTGAATAGGCGCTTCTCAGCGACATTCCACGCTGTCCAGACCCAACCTCGGGCTGCGATACCTGTCGCTTTCATATCTTTTTTGTATGCGTCATACGAGCCAAAATCTTTCTCAATTTGCTTCAACAACCCACCAGTTGGTATGGCTCCAGCGGCGCCCAGGTGTCCAAAATAGATCTCGTGATTGACGATGCCTCCGTAGGCAAATGTCATCTCGACTTTGAGCTCACGGATGAGCGAATAGCTTTGGTTTGCCTTGGCATAGTCGTCATCACTGAGTTTTTCGAGGTTTGAGTTGATTTCGTTGTACTTGGTGATGTATCCTTGATACAGTTTCAGGTGTTCCTCTACCGCTTTTTTGGAGATGCCAGTCATCTCGAAAATCTTAGGTGAGAAGGTTTGGGGTGTGCGAGGTGTAAACATGGTGAAAAATTGAATGGTTTAATAACTAAAGTAATCACATAATACAATATTATTTTTGATTAGTAGATACCGCAATATATTTATGACAGAGAATCCAGAAGGTGTTGATACTGCAGTTGCACAAGGGCGAGCTTCGTCAAGTACTCCTGAAGCTGTGACTCAACAGGTAGCTCCTGCCGCCCAGGAAATTGATCCACAAGCAAGAGCGAGAAAAGAACAAATCGACGCTGCAACTGAATCCCTTCGCAGGGAATATGATCGAATAGGTTTGTCAGTAGATGAAGCTACTCTTAATACACAAGTAGTTGCAATGGTTGAGTCAAAGCACCCAGTCAAGTTAGTGAAAACCACTGTGGGTGAGGTTGCGCCCGGGAGTCAACCGTATTGGTCAAGAGGAGAATACCTAGGTCAACCTCAGTTTCGCTTTGACGAGCTTAAGGGATTGTCTGATCTTGATCCCTATTCATCTAGCAAAGATAGTGGGAATCTTATGCCAATTGCCCTTCGAAGGAAAGTGATCACTGCACTTTGGCGTGCAGCCCATACACAATCAACAATATCACCTCCAAATTGCCGGGGTATTTCAGTTGGGTCAAACGGTAACTCGTATTATTGCGAGTATGATCGGGCTTCGCATGTTATTCGGATGACTATCAACGGCACATCAATTGATATATCGAGGGAAAGAAAAGTTGCTACAACTCAAATAGCTTGGGTTTATGATGCAGATATGTTTGATGGTGTCGAAAAAAAGGCTGAAAACTGGGCACATCAGCAGCAATTATGGGAAGATGCGTGTAAATATGTTGGCGTCTTTCCAGAGATGGCAGGTTATGTTGCTAATCTTAATCCGGAATCAGAAGATTGGGAACTAATAGATACTTCTACAGGCCAGGGAGTAAGTGGTGCGGTCGAACTTAGAGATAAAGAGGGTGCATCAGGTAAGTATATATTTCTGCCCGTGTTTGAACAGCCATTGCTTATACCTACAAACAACGAAGCTAAACTTATTCAACTTGCTCAGGCAATCCGCGATCGTTCAAAGAATGCGTAGGCCCAATGAGTAACAGCAAAAACGGCAAAGTTATGAAGACTGCTTCTGATTTACTTAACTACTTTTCCACTCCTCTATCTTTTTATGATCGCCGCCCATGAGGACTTCGGGGACTGATTGATCATCGTACTCTGCCGGACGAGTGTATTAATGTTAATGCACAGATCTTTCTGTCTATTTCGATTCAGACTGCTCTGAAGCGAACTGTGTCGGTATAGTCAAAACCTCTTTTTTTTCAGGACCGAGTGTCTTTACAGTCAGTTTTGCAAAGTGATCTTTCCATCGTCCTGCATATGTATGAACAATTGTGTTTGGATTACCAAACAACACCCTTCCCTCTTCGGTAGCAGTTAGGGCAGGATTGGTCATATCGACGAGCCAGACTCCCTGAGCAAAATCTGGAACCCTTAACTCTACGTTTCCAGAATCAACAGTGCGCATGTTTGGCGCTATCATCGAGAGTACATGCCCCTTACCATATGGCTTGTCATAAGGAGCTACATCTTGTGATTTTATGCCAACATAAAGCACTGAGTATTGATCAGACATATGTTTACTTCGCAACCAATGACTAGCAAGAGAGGCGAAAACGGCATTCATTTGAGCGCAGACACCCCCGTCTAATACTAGATTTTCGTGGAGTCCAATTGGCCCTTTTCTATTCAGGTCATCTGCCTTATCCATATCTTTGATGTAGGGGAAAAGTATGCCTTGGGCGACTCGGGCGATGGATGTAGGAAAGTCACGTGATCCTCCCGGTGTTTGTTCAATATCATGATCAACCATCGCCACCAAACCTCGAGTGATAGTTGACTCTATATGTCCTTCCCTCGCAATCTGTTCGGCATTTGCCGCATCAGCATGTGGACCCAGATACTCTGCCACTGATTGAGGCACAACACTTGGGTCGGTAATTCTTACTTTCTTGAGTTCTTTTTTGGCGCTTTTGATATCACCAGGTACTACGTCATATCCTCGAGCAAATACATGTGCAGCCTCACGGATAGCCTGTCCTGCCAATTCTATTTCCCCATTTTTCCATCGTCCTACTGCATTCTCTACTAGATCATGCACCTCATGTATTGTCTGATGCCGATCATATAGAGTGGTATTTGGGAAAGATCCTTCTAGCCCATAGATGTCGTCATCTGTGTTTTCTATCTTAATTGGAATTTCTCCAGGCGGTATTAATCTAGTCTGTTCAACCATTAGTGTGTATTTAGGAAAAAACTTCTTTCCACTCCTCAATCTTCTTATGATCCCCACCCATGAGGACTTCGGGGACTGATTGACCATCGTACTCAGCGGGTCTGGTGTACTGAGGAGGTTCTTTTGTATATTTGGTATACGTCTCATTTTCTGCAACTCCATCTTTGGTGAACGTCCCGGGAAGAAGACGTACGACAGCATCAGTGATGACGGCAGCAGGCAACTCGCCACCAGTCAGGACGTACTCGCCGATTGAGATCTCTTCGTGAACATATTTCAGGATCCGCGCATCAACTCCCTCATAATGTCCACAGATGATCACGAGATGTTTTCGAGTGTCTGCATATTCACGAGCTTTTTTCTGAGTGAAAAGTGTTCCGCCAGCTGCGGTCAAGATGACATATGACTCATCAGTCACGACTGACTTGAGCGCTGCATGCAGCACATCGACTTTCATAATCATACCGGCTCCTCCGCCATAGGGTCGATCATCGACAGAACCATATGAATCAGTTGCGAACTTCCGGATATCTACATAGTCCACCGTGACTGCGCCTTTTTTCTGGGCTTTGCCCACGATCGAGGTCTCGAGGATACCTCGCATCATATCGGGGAAAAGGGTGAGTATGGTGATACGCATAGAGAAATATGAGATAATAAGCTTGAGTTATTATAGCATCATGACAGGACAAATAATCATATATCTCATCCGCATCTATCAAAAGACCGAGCCAGTACGGGATGGTATCATGCGTCAGCTCCACTTCCCTCGACACATATGTAAATACAATCCTACGTGTAGTGAAAATATGATTATCCAGATCCGTAATCATGGGCCAATAAAAGGGGTAGCGCTTGGATTCAAACAGATACTTTCATGTCACTAGACGGGCTTTGTATCCTGGATGAGATTTTGTGTGGCTAAACACAGGATAAAAGTCACCAGTCGAAATAAAATCTTCGTATTCTCCGAATTCAGTGATCACATCAAAGACTTCGAAGATCTTTGGTTCGACGAGAACTTTTCCTTTTTTAAGATTTTTTATCCACCCAGCTACTCGCTTAGGCACTTCAGAATCAGTGTGCCCTCCACACTCGATAACTACACCCCTTCGTACATGGATTAAGCTTCCATTAATAATATTTCCTGAACGCGGAAAATATACGGCATGCTCTATGCCTGCAATAGCGGCAAGTGCTGACATAGATCTATCTGTCACCACACAAAAAGGGACAGTGACATGTGATGCGGTGTGCAAATCTATTACAAATGCGTGGGAAGAAATCGTTTCCAATAGATAGCGCGCTCTACCCGATTCGTAATCAGAGCCATCGGTATTTTCAAATGCTCTATTGAGATCTTGATCTATATATCTCACACGTTTTTCTAATGCCTGGGGATTGCCCACGAGATGTGGGACTCCAGCAAGCTGGAGTCCCTCAAGAGGGAGGGGTTCACTGCCGTGAACCCCTCCCACAAATATGATCGACTCAAATGGGATGTGCATATATATTTATGAAAAAGTAATTAGACCCGTTATTGAGTCTGATGATCCATGAATTTTGAGATTTGGTCGGGTGACATATGGACTCGGAATAAGTTCGTATTTTCCCGCATCTGTCATGACCGCAAATAGACGCATTAGTTTATGATGGGTAATTCCACCCTGATCTATGGTCCCAGTTGGAATAAATGGCTGACAAATACAAGGGCCTGAGCCAATTGCACGGGCCACTTGACTTCGTGTTGCCGATCCTTTTAATCCATTTGATTTTGGTACCCAGACCTGCACATCTTTTCCTTTTGATCCATGTAAAGGTTTTACACAGCATGGTTGATCAAAATTAATATCTGCAGCTGTATTTACCAGAGTCGCCATTCCCAAGCCTACCATATATGATTTATCACCGTGATCGATGAGAGGTGCTACAGATTTCGAATTGATTATTGTTAAAAGATCTTGACCAATCAGATCTCCATCTTCTTTACCACCACGAGCCCATAGGTGGCCGTGGAAATTCACCATATCAAACGGATCTGAAAGATATGGTATTCGCGCTGCTTGAGCGAGCATAAGTGTGTCGATACTGCGATCGTGACCACCAGAAACGCCACGGACACTTGGAAGTACCGCACACGCAACCGGTTGCCCAGTCAAACGCGAAACACGTTCAAATACATCCGCGATCGGTTGTGCACCGTTCAGGATGCCGGTTAGTAGACCTAGACCCGATGGCCTCGCCTCGACTTCATAGATGCTCTGTTCTGGATGATTAGTATCGACAATCGATGAGGCATCGATGCGTACGATCGGAGATGGAAGCCCAGTGATTTCTTGGAAGCGTGTTTTGTGTGGTTGACTAGTTTCTCTGTGCGCAGCGATGAAATCACCATTCAAGAAACCTTCAAAGGCATGCTTAACATGGACTGGAAGTTCCATTTCAGGACCGATGGTGAGTGCAAACTCACCATATGATGGTCGACATATTTCGGGTTGTTTTGGTATAGCATGACGCGCAAGCACGTCACACTCAATAGGTGACATAGTTGTCTTCTTAAATTTTTAAACTGACGGTTTGGAGAAAGAAAGGGGTGAGGTGTTGTTAGCACCAAAAATACCGGGCGTAGAAAGCGAACGATCGTAGAGTGACTTTTGTGTTCATCCTGTATATAGTATATCAGTAATTCATAGGTTTTAAAGTTTATGTTTCACATTTCATGTTTTATGGTTTATGTTTCATGATTTACAATCTCCCCAATTTTATTTCTCGTGCTCCTCGTGTCACTGTACCGACTCCTACTCCCAACTGGAGAGCAACTTTATGTTGGGGTGTACCTTTTTTGAGAAGTCTCACGATCTCGAGTCGCTGAGCGATCTCGAGTATTTCACTTTCGGTGAAAAGCCCATGCACTAGTTTGCGCATCGATGCGATGCCCTTGGTACTGAGTAGTAACCGAGCGATGATATCTGTTTTTTCACTGATTTCATGCGGCATATTTGCTATTATACTACCCTACTAGTACGATGTCAATACCCCACTTGACATACTCACTAAATATCACTATGATGTTGATTGAGTATTACAAATTCACTCAAAGGTGTACACCCTATGGCAACCAAAAAAGCCAAGAAAACAGTGAAGCGCGTCGGAAAGAAAAAGGCGTCTTCAAAGAAAAAAAAGAAATAATGTTTCTTTTTGAAACTAAGCCCTCCGCTTCGGCGGAGGGATTTTTTTGTAATCCACTTCTCTTGCGTATATACTAGTCGGATCAGATTTAATCAATACATGTCATGGTGAGCTTGACGAATCCATGACTCTATATAAATATTTTGCGCACCCTTCGTCAAGCTCAGGGTGACAAATTTACATATGAAATTTTTCCTCGACTCGTGTGATCCAGCTGCGACCCGTGAGATGAAGTCAACGGTCGGCAAAATCGATGGCCAGACGACCAATCCCACCCTGCTCGTGAAAAACCCTGAGGTCCAAAAGCGGATCCAAGGAGGTAAGATCAAAGAAGTAGATTTACTCGCTTTGTACAAGCAAGCTATCCAAGAGGTCGACTCAGTGATTCCCGGTGGTGCGATCTCCATCGAGGTCTACTCTGATTGGAATACCCCAGCCAAAGAGATGCTTCGTCAAGCTGAGAGTATGTATGCATGGATCCCCAATGCGTATATGAAGTTCCCTACTATCCCCGAAGGGTTGAAGGCAGCATATGAGTTCACCTCAAAAGGTGGCCGAGTGAATATGACTCTCGTATTTGATCAAGAACAGGCAGCCGCAGTCTATAGTGCGACAAGAAATACGAAGTCACCTGCATTTGTGTCACCTTTCTTGGGTCGCTGGGATGACCGTGGGTATCAGGGTGTCGATCTGGTAAAAAATATCGTACAGATGTATCGCGCATTTGATAGCGTTCGTCATCCTGAGCAACGCGAAGGATCTCACAAGAAATCTCATGTCGAAGTCCTCGCCGCCTCCATCCGCACCATGGATCACTTTTATGCATCTATCGCATATGGCGCCGATATCATCACCGCTCCACTCGCGACCTTTCAGAGGTGGGTCAGTGAGGGTCGTAAGGTACCTGAAACGTTTGAGGTGTCAACGAAAAATCTCCAGTCGATCCCATACAAAGATCTACAATACACTGATGATTTCGCATCCTATCAGATCGACCGGAGCGAAAGTGGACTCCTCCATCAAGGCCTCACCAAGTTTGTGAGTGATTGGGATGGAGTCGTGGAAAGATAGGGACTATCGCGGATCTTCTGGGTCTTGATCAGTCAGAGGAGACGTAGTATTCACCTTTGCTCCATCTATACTAGTGGTACCACGAACACCGCCTCCAGTACCTTCTATGGGTATTCTCCGATGTGCAGTGATTGGTAGAGGCACATCATTTCGTGCCAACTGTTCTTGTGCTATTTGTCGTATATCGGGGACTGGTTTTGGTTCACCAGGTGGCCTTGTCATTGTAATCATTGGGTTTCCAATTGAGTTTTCCGTCATCTTTAGATGAATAAACTAACTTATATAACAATCTTCTTAGATTACTCTCTCACTTTATAAAAATCAAGCATTACTTATCTAGTGAGTGATTGGGATGGGGTGGTGGAAAGATGAGCTATAATCTGCACATGTCAGATGACAAAGTATCGGTTCCAGCCCACATCGCCATTATCATGGACGGCAATCGTCGCTGGGCTCGTGCCCAGGGTAAGGAGTCACTCGAGGGTCACAAGGCAGGAGCTGAAAATCTCGAGCGCATTGCAGAATATGCCGCGTCTATCGGGGTCAAAACACTGACTGTCTATGCACTCTCAACTGAAAATCTCACCAGTCGTATGGGACGAGAACTGCAAGGACTCTTTGACCTACTTGTCTGGGGATTCAAACATAAAATCAAAAAGCTGGTCGAAAAAGGTGTGCGGGTGAATGTACTTGGCGATGTGACTCAACTTCCTAAAACACTCCAAAGACTCATCGCTTCGCTGAAGCAAACATATAAGGACAAAGAGTCATTTACACTCAACATCGCACTCAACTATGGGAGTAAACAAGAGATCCTACACGCAGTCAAGGCACTGATTAAAGACGGTATCGATATCAACAAGATGACTGAGAGTGATATCACATCGCGACTCTATACCAAAGATCAACACGAGCCAGATCTGGTGATTCGTACCGGTGGCCAAGTGCGACTTTCGAATTTCTTACTCTGGCAATCCAGCTATAGCGAGCTTTACTTTACCAAAACCTTCTGGCCTGACTTTGGCCCTGCCCAACTGGACGAAGCTGTCGCTTGGTACCAAGAACAAAAACGCAACTTTGGAAAATAATACATGCGGCTCGTAGCTAGCGGCTTAAAGCTTTTCGTATTTGACTTTCACTCCTGACCGTACTACTCTGTGGCTATCAGATTGTCATAAATCTAGTTATTATTTTCTCAAAATATACCTATGAACCTCTCTATCCCACTCGATGTTGCATCAAGTGCTCGTCTGACCTATGAGGCAAATATGGAGCGGATCACCTACGGTACCGGACGACTCTTCCTCTTTGCGGGAGATCAAAAACTAGAGCATATGAATGATGATTATTTTGGTGCAGATACTCATCCTGATGATGCCAATCCTGAGCATCTATTTCGGATCGCGAGCAAAGCCAAAGTGGGCGCATTCGCCTCACAGCTGGGACTCATTGCACGCTATGGTGCTGACTACAAAGACGTTCCCTATATCGTCAAGATGAATGCAAAAACAGATCGGGTAAAAACTGAACAAGCTGATCCGATATCTCGCCAGTGGCAGACCACAGAACAACTGATGAAATTCAAAAAGCAATCAGGGCTCAATATCGTTGGTATTGGCTACACCATCTATCCTGGAAGTGAAAATGAGAGCGTCATGTATCGAGAAGCGGCCCAACTCATCTTTGAAGCACATCAACAAGGTCTGGTGACGGTCATTTGGGCGTATGCACGTGGCAAAGCAATCAAAAATGAAAAGGACCCACACATCTCTGCCGGATGTGCCGGTATTGGTGCGTGTCTGGGAACGGATTTCGTCAAAGTGAATCCACCAAAATCTGAAACGATGTCCCAAGGTGAAGCACTCAAGGAGTCAGTGCAAGCTGCGGGTCGCACCGGCGTCATCTGTGCAGGTGGATCGTCACAGCCAATCCCTGAGTTTTTGCAGACACTCCATGACCAGATACATATTGCTGGATGTCGTGGCAATGCGACTGGTCGCAATATCCATCAAAGGTCACTTGAAGATGCTGTAAAGCTGTGTGACGCAATTCATGCGATCACCAACGAAGATGTGAGTGTTGAAAAAGCACTATCAATCATCAACTCATGATCACACTCAATCAGTTTATAATCCAAGCAAAACACCCAAAGTTAAATTCTGATGATGGCTTCATCATCCTGATGACTGTGTTGGAAAATGCAGTGAAAATGATCGAAACTCATGTGAGTAAAATGGGATTAGCCGACCTCATGGAAAAAACCACAGACGTGAACTCATCTGGAGAAGAAATAAAAAAAATCGATCAAGTAGCTAACGATATCCTCATCAAAATGCTGTCCGAGTCTGGACAAATATCTCGACTAGCCTCAGAGGAAGTCGAGGAAATGATATATACTCCCTATCCAAAAGCTCCATACGAAATATATTTTGATCCGCTAGATGGTGCCAGTAATATCAATATCGGTGGCATGCTTGGAGTGATTTTTTCTATCTATCACAGTGGTCCAAAGGGCTCTCTCCCTCGTGGTGAAGAGCAAATAGCTGCTGGTTATGTCCTCTATGGCTCATCTACTATCTTGGTGTATGCCACACATGATGGAGTGAATGGGTTTACGCTTGACCCAGCGAGCGGATGCTTCCTTCTGTCGCATATCAATATGACTATGCCTCAAAAAGCCATCTACTACTCGATCAATGAAGGATATGCCAGTCACTTTAGCGATAAAACCAATAGATTTTTAAAAAACATCAAAAAAGCTGGAACGATAAAAGGTCGAAATCTTGGATGTATGTGCGCAGATTTTCATAATGCGCTTATAAATGGTGGCGTCTATCTCTATCCAGCCAATAAAAAAGATCCACAGGGTAAGATCCGGCTCATGTATGAGATAAACCCCATGTCATTCATCGCTCAGATTGCTGGCGGGTCAGCATCCGTAGATGGGCAAGATCCTCTCAAGCTCTCCCCATCTTCTTTGCATCAAAAAATGGATTTTGTAGTTGGTAGTAAGGATATCGTATCTCAGTACAATGCATAACCCTCTTCTTTGCGCTTCACGCTCATTTTTGGTATAGTGAGACCAGTTCAATGTATCAGTTGTATTAGTCATAAGTTATTTTAAGTCCTATGTCAAAACTCAAAGTCGGTATCAATGGTTTTGGTCGGATTGGACGAGCAGTCACCCGCATCCTCATGGATCGAGATGACGTCGAGTTGACAGTCATCAATACCCGAAAAGGTGCAAATGACCTTATGGCTTACCTCCTCCAAAATGACTCTGTATATCGTCGATATCACCGTAAAGTTGAATCAAATGAAAAGGGTCTTATGATCGATGGAGTCCAGGTCAACTGCACGCTCGCTGCGACACCAGAAGAAATACCTTGGGGTCAGTATGGTGTTCAGGTCGTCATCGATGCGACGGGAGCGTTTACCAAGACTGAGGATCTACAAAAACATGTTCACGATACAGTGAAAAAGGTGATACTTACTGCACCAGCGAAAGACGAGACGGCGACAGTGGTCATCGGCGTGAACGACACAGATGAGCTCTTGAAAAATAATGCAGTTATTTCAAATGCCTCGTGTACTACCAACTGCGCTGCTCCACTTTTCAAAGTACTCCATGATAACTTTGGTATCGTCAAAGGTCATATGACGACCATCCATGCATACACCATGACTCAAAGCATGATGGATGATGCCAACAAGGAGTTTGAGCGATCACGCGCTGCCGTACTCAATATCGTCCCCTCTACTTCAGGCGCTGCAAAAGCAGTGGTGAAAGTCATTCCCGATCTCAAAGGCAAAATCGAAGTATTTGCAGTACGAGTCCCGGTACCTGTTGGCTCAGCGTCAGATCTTTCTGTGGAGCTGAGCCGCGATGTCAATGCAGATGAGGTAAATGCAGCATTCCAATCAGCAGCTACTGGATCGATGAAACATATGCTGGAATATACTCATGAGCTGGTGATGTCTTCAGATATCATCGGTAACTCACATTCAGTCGTCTTCGACCCACACTACACCAAGGTTGTCGGAGGAAATATGGTGAAAATATTTGGCTGGTACGACAATGAGTGGGGCTATAGCAATCGAGTCGTAGATCTCGCTGCCAGACTTGCACCATTTGTATAAATTTTCATTTTTTATTTATGAGCATACAATATATTGACGAAGTCCCATTGCAAAATAAGCGCATATTGATGCGGGTCGACTTCAATGTATCGCTCAATGAGAATCACTCGATAGCCAACGATGAACGTATCCATCAGGCTATCCCCACCATCAAACACCTTCTTGCTGGCGGTAATAAGCTCATACTCTGCTCACATCTCGGACAGCCCAAAGGCTACGAGGTCACCACGAGCCTCATGAATATTGCAGTGCGTTTGCAAAAGTTCATCGATATGCCGGTGACATTTTATGGATTTGATCAGAGTAAATCGTCTGATGAAAATATTGATATATGGAGTAAAAATATTGCGACACTCGAGGGATCGATCGCACTCATAGACAATCTCCGATTTTTCACTGGAGAAAAGGAAAATAGCGCAGACTTTGCCAAAAAACTTGCATCGATGGCTGATGTATATGTCGGCGACGCCTTCGGCGTCGCCCACCGCCCTGATGCCTCAGTAGTTGGGGTCCCCACTATCCTGCCTCACTATGGTGGATTGCTCATGAAAAAAGAAATTGAGATGATTGGTAAGCTCATCAAGGATCCTGCTCATCCCTTCATCGCTATCATCGGAGGAGCAAAAGTAGATACGAAGCTTGGTCTCATCACAAAGCTGACTTCTATCGCAGATCTAGTGCTCGTCGGTGGAAAACTCGCACTTGAAAGTGGCCTGCCCGAGCTCCCCACCATCATGAAGCCCGTGGACTACATCTATGGCGATGACAATGTCGCCTATGACATCGGTCCTGAAACGGTGAAAAAGTATGCGTCTATCATCTCAACCGCTCATACAATCATGTGGAATGGCCCAATGGGGAAAAATGAAGATCCCCGGTATGCCAAAGGAACTGAAGGAGTCTACAATGCAATAGTTTCGAACTCACAAGCAGTATCGGTGATCGGAGGAGGAGACACCATCACCGCACTTGCTAACGAACTGCATCTTGATAAAATCACTCACATCTCAACGGGTGGAGGTGCCATGCTGGAGTTCATTGAGAAAGGTACTTTGCCTGGTATTGAGGCATTATCAATCTAGTCACAATAGAAATATGATTCCTATCTTTTGGAAACGTGGAAATAAAACATTTGGATATATCAATCTAGCGCTTGGTTTGATCTCGGGATATTTCGGGATTACTCAAGGTATCGAGCAAGGTACCGCAACTGGACTCATCATCCCCGCAATTTTCTTATTTCTAGCCTGGTGGTGCTTTCAAAAACCAAAGATTACTTCTTGAGTATTTCAATCACCGTATCTACAGGAGCTTGAGAAGAGACGGTGCTCATCCCGTGATCAGTGATATTGGGGAGCGTAATGGTCGACTCATACTTCGTTTTTTCATTTCTCCAGGTGAGCTCAAGATCCACGAGTGTATTTTTATTCCAAAAAGTATAGATCTGGGGTGTGCGATAACGAAATATCATACCATCATGTCCGCAAATATCTTCTTTTGACGTGGTATTCATCAATCCATACTCTTGCTTCTCTGTAGTATCTGCAACCAGGAGGTTGTAGTTTTTTGTACGGAGCATATAACTAATCACTTCATAGTTCGCATGATGGGTCGTGCATCGACCAACAACATCCTGTACGCGCTGATTGATTGATCTATCGTAGGCAGTCATACCAACTAGTATGATGCCAATACCCACAACGATTACCATGATTTTCTTTTGTTTTTCACTGGTGAACCAGTTTGGTTTGGATTTAGACATAGTTTGCTAGGTAATACTCTTCATCTTTATCAACTTGCCTGACTAAATCGAGTATGTGATTGAGTTTTGGCTCAAGCTCATCGGCTTTTTGTGAATAGTTTGGGATATTGAAAAGGGCAGCGTACTGAGTCATCAGTTGGCCTTTGTGATACCGTAGTCCAGTGCGGATAAACTGCAGTTGGCCGTGTTTGGACAACAGACTCCAATCGCCATATTGGGATAATACTTCTGGTTTATATTCACCAAGCTCTACGGCTTTTTGCAAAGTCATCTGTCCCGTCGAAGGACTCCCTCCTCCGCTCGAGCCACGTTCTTTGGATGCTTCAAACTCTGCCATATTTATATATCATACAACAGTTAGTGGGAGAGAAGAATCAGAAAAGAAGATTGGGGTGAGACTCACAGGTTATTTCTGTGCAGATCTCTTGGCCACGCGTCGGTCGGCTTCGGTCAAGAATCGTTTGCGGATACGCAAACTAACAGGAGTAACCTCAAGGAGCTCATCGTCCTCGATAAAGTCGAGTGATTGCTCAAGTGAAAGTTTTGATGCTGAGGTGAGCGATTCTTTGACTCCTTCTCCAGACGATCGATTGTTAGTGAGTTGTTTTTCCTTGATTGCATTGACCTCAATATCCATGGGCTTTGATGCGACACCAACTACCATACCCTCATAAACTGGGTCTCCAGGACTCAAGAAAAGTGATCCACGCTCTTGTGCTCCCACGAGTCCATAGCTTGCTGCAATTCCAGTTTGAGTGGCAACAAGTGCGCCATTGCGGAGTGACTCGAGTTTGCTTCCCTTTGGTTCATATCCAAGGAAATATGTTGAAATGACCGCAGTACCTCGAGTGTTAGTTAACATGATATTGCGCAATCCAAGAATATTGGCGCTTGAGACTTTGAACACCAGTCTTGCACTTCCTGTCAAATCATTGTGCATCGATTGCATGATCGCTTTGCGCTTTCCCATCTCTTCGTTTACGGCTCCAACGTGACTTGGATGCACATCAATCGTCACTTCTTCAAATGGTTCGCATGTCTTGCCATCAATCTCTTTATAAATCACTTGGGGTCGAGAGATCTGCATTTCAAAACCTTCACGTCGCATCGTCTCAATAAGCACAGCAAGATGCAGCTCGCCTCGACCTGACACTATGAAGTCTACTGATTCAGTACTTTCCTCGATCTTCAATCCAAGATTTGTTTCCTTTTCTTTGAGCAAGCGCTCTTTGATCTGACGAGAGGTCGTGTACTTTCCCTCTTTGCCGGCAAGTGGTGAGGTATTGGGTCCGATAGTGATCTTGATCGTTGGTTCCTCTACGGAAATTGAGGGCAAAGCGATGGGTTCTTTTGGGTCAGTGACAGTCTGACCGATGGTCAGCTCACTGATACCAGCGATAGAGATGATGTCTCCACTGGAAACGGTTGATACTTCTTCACGAGCAAGTCCGCGACTTGTATAGAGTTTCGTAACATTGAAGTTGCCCTTTATGCCTGTTTGATCAACGATTGTGACCTTGTCGCCTTTATTGAGACGACCTCTAGTGACTTTTCCAATACAAAGTTTGCCCACATAGTTATCTGAGTCCAGAGTAGAAATCAAAAGTTGAAATGGTTTATCAAGATCTTTGATTGCCTCTGGAACTTCTTTGATAATCGTGTCAAAGAGCGGTGAAAGGTCCCCAGGATCTGACGATTTGTAGTTTTCAGGCAGCTCAAGAAATGCTTTACCATCACGTCCCACCGCAAAAAGAGTTTTGAAATTAAGCGCGCTCTCATCATGAGCCAGCTCAAGGAATAGATTCTCTACTTCTGCCATGATGGCACGAGGGCGAGCATCACGCTTATCGATCTTGTTGATGATGAGGATGAGCTTGAGATGATTTTCGAGGGCTTTTTTGAGGACGAAACGAGTCTGGGGAAGTGGACCTTCGGCTGCGTCCACAAGCAGTATCGCGCCTGACGCCATGTTGAGCACGCGCTCAACTTCTCCACCAAAGTCAGCGTGACCTGGTGTGTCGATGATGTTAATTTTAGTATCGTGATATTGGACTGAAGTATTTTTAGCGAGGATAGTGATGCCCTTTTCTTTTTCAAGATCATTGGAGTCCATGATCAGTTCTTGTGACATCTCTTTTTGGTTATCACGGAAGGTATGGGTCTGTTTGAGCATGGCATCGACGAGGGTCGTTTTGCCGTGATCAACGTGTGCGATGATGGCGATATTGCGGATAGACATAAGGCCCTGCAAGTATATCAGAAGATGTCAGAAAAAGTAGGAGCAATCAAACATCAATGCTGATAAGGGAATCGGTATGTACGTAGTACGTATATTTCAGTTAGTGTCTTTCTCAATAGACATATTCACAGTCTGGTTATGACTATATTACGACATGTGTTAGATTGTGCATCTGCTGAACATGTATAAACAAGACTACACGATGTTTTTGAATTGGGAGGAATAATATCGATAATATTATTGCTCAGATTGCCTCCAGGCGCTCCAACACAATTATCTGTTCCACCAACTAAGATCGGTTTTATTGCTGATTCGCTGCAATAGAGTCCATCATCAGTAACTATGGTTACGCGATTGCCAGGTATGGTTACTGGCAGAACTACAGGCTGGGGACCATGAGAGCCACCTTGATAACGCAAAGATGTTAACGGATCTAATGGGCAGTTGACACCAATATCTGCTTGACTACGATCCACCAGTAGTTCAACTTGGTTGAAGCTATTAGTTTTATTTTCTTTCTTACAATATGAAGCATTGGTCAGATACCAAGTGCCTGTAGTCTTCGGTACAAAGGTAACTGCTCTCTCTCCGCTTACCTCATAGATAAAGTCATCATTTGCATCTTGTTGACTGATAGTGGCGCTTTGTGTTAGTACGTCATATCCGGGCAGTGTGATAAATGCATGTGCATCGGCGTTTGAGTTTATCATTGTCAATCTCAAAGCAGTGTCTTTTGTGATCGAAATTTCTGCTGGACTCGCAACACCACAGTCAAATGAGACGGTTTTTTCCACTGGAACCACATCTGCTGCTACCATAGTCAAGCTTGAGTCAAGTCCTCCAGTTGCGCGCTTGAGTTGTGCGATTTGGACGGTATTGGCGACATTGAGGATGCTCACACCCACAAGCAGCGCGCTTGCAACAGCAACACCTCCTGCAATGGTCTGATGGACCAAGAGACGTGAGAGCAATGCTCTTGCAGCACTATCTGCGCCAGGGTTAGAAACTTTGATGATGAGAGCATGCTTTGATTGGAGTTTGAGAACGATAAAGAGCGCACCAAATCCAAGTACTCCAAATACGAGCGGAGCAATCAAACTATTTCCTGTATCGGCAAGTGTACCCCCTTTGGTGGTGACACCAGCAACGACACCATCATAAGTGAGCGATACGTCTGCACAGTCGTCTTCTTTGTTCTTGCCTCCATCACAGTTATTTGGTGTTGAGTCAGTATCCTGCTGTTCTGCATGATATACCTCGGCGAGATTGGTGAGTGCGTCTCTACTGACTACGAGAACTTTGATCTTCAGGGTTTGAGTCGAGAGCGCATTGAGATTGCCAATCGTCCAGATACCACCCGCCTGGTCGTATTGACCATAGCTCGTCTCATGAGAAAGGTATGCAAATGAGCTGGTGAGTAAATCTTTGACTTTGACATTGAGCGCTCCGACTGCTGACTCGTTGGCGATAGTGATAGTGAACTCGACTCTGTCGCCTATCTTCACCTTTGATTTATCAACAGACTTGATCAGCTTCAGATCGATCTTGGCCGGTGTTGGGGTAAGAGTTGGGGTGACGGGTGGAATAGTGACTGATGGAGTTATCCCGGTAGGATTAGGCGAAACTGATGGGGAAATAGATGGCGATACTGACGGAGAGACCGATGGGGAAATAGATGGTGAGACTGATGGCGAAGGTGAAGGGGATGGAGTTGCAGTGACATCAATACACTTGATATCGTTTGCTGTACTACCAAACCGACTAATTACATTGGTCCCAGTTACGACAGCTTTGTCACATATACTCGCTGAGGTTCTTGTGCCGAGTGGATACGTCACTGCATAGATGACGCTCGCATATGACTCACTTGATGGATATTTTTTAAGAGTCAGATTTGTTTTCCCTGCACTGACTGCAAGCATGGCTTTGTTCGAAACTCCGTTGAAAGCGGTATTGATCTGTGCGCTGCGTAGATTGATGCCATAAACTGAACCGGCAATCAGCGAGACTGGTCCTGTTGCTGCACTATTTTCCATATCGTCAGTGATCTGTACATTTTCGACATCTTCTGTAATGCTGATATTTTTCACCGTGATCATATATGAGATCGTTCTGCTTACATCGAGAGTATCTATAACAGAGACTATGCGCTTCTCTGTCACGAGTGCATTTGTAGGTGCCGTCTGACAGTCAGCGCTTGCAGGGTACGCTTCATTGACACATTTGTTTGTGGTGGGTGAGCAATAGTTCGTCGTGCACTGTGCATTTTGAGTACAAGCTTCCTGACAGGCCAGTTTCCGGGATTGATAATGAGCAGGATTTGTGACTGGTGTCAAAGCAATGTTGTTATATTTTGCATTCAAAGTTGCTGTGTTTTCAATGTCACCATCAAGAGCTCCATTTGTGGCAGATGCTGTACAAATCATTTCACTATTGGGAGCAAGGGAGGGACCACCTGTACAGACAAAGGGTGATATTTGCGAGTGGCCATTTTGGGTATTGAGAAGATCTGTAATTGCTACTTCATTCAAAGTGACATTACCGGTATTTTTAGCAGTGAATCGATATTGCACTTGTACACTCGCATTGATGATTGGTTTTGGACCATTGGCGGTATCGGCTGGTAGATAGTCGGCTGCTGTGCCACCCTTCACATCTTTGAGGAGCGTCATTGCAGGAGATCCGGTCGGACAGTTAGTGACAACGTCAGCGCTCCAATCACCGTCGCATGACAAAGTATTGGTGGTTGTTTCGTTTGCATCGCCGTCAGTAAGGATCGCTGTGCACTGATGACAGGTGATATAACGAGACGCACTGCAGGATTGAGATGTTACACCCCCGTTGATACCTCCACAAGTCCAGCTAACCGTCTCTCCAGGTGCAGGAAACGGTACGGGACTCGGACTCGGTGTTCCAACACCACACAATGTGCTGTTTTGAGGATAGCTGCTCACCGTTGCTCCATATGGAGTGGGTGAGCTTGCGGTACCGCACGTGCCATTGATTTTTTCAGGAGCCTGACATGTAACTGATGATGATGGGAAAGTACCTGTGCATGTCCACGACCATCGGTGATTTATAGTATCGTGGGTAACAGTAGATGCAGTCCCTGAGGTACACAGAGTGCCGGTTGGCTCAGTATATGTTGGGTTGGTAAGTGCGCTATTGCACACAGCTGGTATGGTCCTGTTTGCACTACACGAAGGAGTAGCGCCCCCGTTCAGCCCCCCACATGACCATGTCCACCCTGTAGCGGTGGTAATGAAATTGGCCACTGAGCCAGTACTACAGAGACTTGGTGTGTTTAGAAGGTCGTTCTGATTGCTTCCATTTATGCTGCTACTACATACACCGTCGATGGGAATCGGTTCTATATCAATGATGATATTGGCTGGACTAGTACCAGGACCATTCAACGCATTGACGAGTACTGCGGGGCTACCTATTGGCTCAGTGCCATCGCGTGTTACAAGATAGTTTTGTCCCTTGACCCTATATCCATCAGGAGGAGTTGTGTTACGTACAAAAAGATATGTCTTATTGATTCTACCGTCGCAATTTCCTCCACACCAATTACCTATGTTATTTCCACCGATAATATTTGGAGGGTTAGTACTGCGTATGTAGTTTGAACAAACATCGTTGAACCGAGTGTCGTTATTATTGAATCCAGCAACAATAGGATTGTTATTTGCGGTGAATGTAAATAGCGGACACGAACTATTTATACAAGATATATACGATTGGTCTATAGATCTATCAGCACACCTAGTGGCACCAGTATCTGACCAGGAACACAAATAATACATATAGTTTTTGGCTGCAGTTGCTGCATCTGTTGATACAATTTTTTCCTCTGGATCATTTGAAAATATATACCTACCCTCGCTATCTGTTCGTGAACTGACAGACCCCTCAAACTTGACATAGGTATTGCCCTCAAAGTGCCCTCCCTGCTTACTCACTATCTGACCAGTAGCATTCACAATAGCTCCAGTATCAACATAACGAAATTTAACATTGCCTTTGATAGTCCCAGGTATACCTGCCCATACAGGCATCACCGCACTAAAGTAAGTGATAATCAAGATGAGTATGGTGACGACGTATTTCAACTTCATTAGTCAGCTTTCATAAAATCGTAATAGCTATCAAACTCTTTTTGTTCTCGCTTATTGACTTTGATGAGCATATAACCAACATCAATCTTTGCTGTTTCTGGATTTTGTGTGTTTTCATTTTGGAAAACTTGAGGCTGACTCAGGCCCCCAATTGATTGGGACCAAATCAATTCATTTATGTTTGCATCAACAGTTGTCCTCTCGTTCTTTTTGGCAAAGGGTATGCGCGTGTACACATTTCCTTCCCATGCAGTGTCGATGTCATCAATATCCGAACGTGTTTTGAGTTTTGCAACTGCTTGTTCCATCGTGATCTCTCCTTTTGAGACAGCTTCTCTGACTTGGGTGATCGCCTCAAGCGCGCGATCCTTGCGCTCCTCGTATGAGTATCGGGCATTGGGGATATTGTCAAAAAATAGAGTTGCTATTTCAACATCCGCATAGGTCGTACCTTCAGTCCGCATAAAGTCGTCAAGTCTATTGAGTTCTGCGATGGTCTTTGAATCCAGAGTGGTCTGGTCAACAGCAGCAACTTGGGACAGTCCTCCATCTTGGGTGCGTTTCAGCTCCAGTAACTTGTCATACTTGCGCTTAATAGTTACCTCTGCAGACTCGGCAGGAGTCGGAGTTGTGGTGATTTTTTCCTGAGTATTGGGACGCTGCGTTAGACCTATTTTCTGAATTTGCTGCTTATTTAGGGCTACCCAGCCAGCCACTGAAAGAATGAGGAGGACGATGAGGATAATGAGTATTTTTTTCATATTTTACTTAGGTGCAAACTTCACATTGATTGAATCAGAATATTTGCTGCATCCTACTGGTGGGGTGACTGCGCATGTGGCATTGATCCAGATGTCATATCCCTCTGCCAGATTGAAGTCGTATTTGGATATCTCCTCAGCACCAACCTGGGTATAACACACATCCCAGCTGGTCTTTGCTGAAGAGCTCCACGCTTGGTTTTTGAAATCAGTACAGCCCCCGTTCATGCGATAGTCATAGCTATAATCGCTCTCAGATCGACTATCTATTCGTACAGCATACGTGACTGCTCCTCCACTACATCCTCCTGCTCCCGTCCAACTCAACATTTTTTTATTTATGTCAAGTTGCAAATCGGTTGGTTTTGCAGGTGCACAACCAAGATCTTTTGGCTGTCGTTCGATGGTGTGTGTGACTGATGGGACAGGTGTCAATGTTGCTGTTGGAGTCAGAGTAGGCGCAGCAATTACATTGATTTTGACTCTAAATCCGTAGCCTGCACCATCCTGGCAAGAAGATGGATTGGACGAATTGGAGCAAAATCTGAGTGCTGCATAAAATCCGGCAAACCATGAACCAACTTGTTGGGGTGGGACAACAGTTACGGCAGTATTAAATACCCCTTCACCAGGAGCACGTTCGAAACTGAATACGCTTTGGTTGCTCACCACTTGACCAGATTGATTGACATAAGTGATCGTTGAGCCTGATCTATCAGTCCATATAGTGACGCCCTGCACAGTGGTATTTGTGTTGTTGGTTCCCATGACTATGGTATTGAAACGGCAATCCGAATCCCCAAGTACACAGTTGATTTCAACAAAATTATTTTGTACTCGCGGATCACTGTAGCGCAATATGATTGCCTGAGTAGTGGTTGGTGTGACTGTGATTGTTGGTGTCGCAAGTGGTATATCTATGGATTGGGCAACACTTGGGACGATGGTATTTGATGGCTCGGGTGTGATGGTTGCTATTGGTATAGAGACTGATGGTACGGGAGTCAACGAGATCTCAATCACGGTCTGAGTTGGTTCCTCTGCGATCAAGTCAGCCGAGTCGCTCGACTGTTTATCATCTGCTCCAACCATACGTAGTTCTGAAGATGGACGAATCTGATTGATGCTACGAGACCGCAGGCTCACACCAACAGCAAGCGCGCTGAGTAGGGTCAAAATCAGTATGAGTGGGATTGCGCGCATATATCTAGATCGAGTGTCTGAGGATCGATTTCTCACTCAATATACATACATTTATATACACTTACAACTCTATAGCTCTACTGGTAGTGCTCTGACGACCAGTCGCTGTTTTGAAGTCCAGAGTGGGGTGCATGTATAGAGCGTCAGGGCAGACTCTGTGCTTGGCTCCTCTATTTCTACGTCTTCGGGTTCAACTACTTTCACCTCATCGACTCGATAGGAGTACTCTTTACCACCCCAATATACGATGATATCGTCCCCTTTTGATACTTTATTGAGATCATAAAAAGTATTTGGGCCAGATGTATAGAGGAAGCGGTGACCCGTGATCACTGTATTGCCGCCTTTGTCAGGCGTAGAGGTTTTTGGCCGACGCCAAAAACCTCGATTGAGTGTCTGAGCATCTGCACCATCCAGGATAGGAGCATCAACGTTGATCTTTGGGATCACCAGTGTATTAGCAGTGGGTATGGCTTTCAGATCGTTTGGTTTTGTTTTAATGAGTCCCTTTTTTATCATCTCTCGAGCAAAGCTCGATTGATATACATATCCACCTGTTTTATCGGTGGATTTGCGCCACAGTCCAACGATCTCTCCTGCAAAAGGCGTCCATAATATATAGGTGATGAGGATGAGGAAGATGATCGTGAGAAACCGGTTCACGAGGGCAAGGATCCGATCAACTGGGTCCTCAGCGAGAGTAAACATGGTGGCGTGCTTAGATGAGTCCTGGGGCATAGCTTCATCATAAAGGACAAGTGGTGCTCCATCAACAGTTCACGCCATGTTTGTGTAGCCAATCTATAAATGTTTTAGGACAAGACATCGTCGATAATCTTCCTTGCTTCACCAAGGCAAAATCTGCAAATAAGCCAGAGGTTTTGATATCTTTCAGGGTGACTCGAGAATCAGGCGAAAACTTTTTGATAAATTTTAGTTTTGCTACCCAACTGATACCTCGAGCGTCATGAGGATCTTTATATGGTTCGCCAATAACTTCTGAAATACCAGCAATGGTGGTCTCGCCCTGTGAGTGATAGATAAGTACTCGATCACCTATGTGCCATGCCTTGATAGCAAGCAATGCTGCGTAGTTGTGCACCCCATCCCAGATAGTAACTCCATCTTTTTCAAAATCATCGATTGAGTACGTATCTGGATCAGTTTTCGCAAGGTAATACTGCATAAAAATGTTTCATTAATTAACTATTTTATTAATTTCGTTGAGTTGTCCGTCAATCAGCTCATATACTTTGTCGCAGTGAGCTAAAGCTTGAGGACGATGCGCGATGATAATCATCGTGAGATCTGGATAGGCGCGCTCAAGATCGTCGACTAGCTTTGCCTCGGTTGCGAGATCTAGTGATGATGTTGCCTCATCAAGGATGAGGATCTCGGGTGACTTGCACAATGCACGCGCCAGCGCCACGCGCTGGCGCTCTCCTCCTGAGAGTCGATATCCCTTTTCGCCAATCATCGTATCGAGACCTTGAGGAAGTTTTTTTAATACTTTTTCTAGTTGAGCAGTCAAAATCGCACGGTTAAAAATCCCATCATCTACCTCTCTCAAGAGAGAAATATTATCACGAAGAGTCATGGCAAATAGTTCACACTCTTGTTGCACGATCGCAATCTTTTCGAGCAGAGCTGTTTGATCTATGTCATATAGATTGGTTGTGCCAATTGTGATCTTGCCCTTTGTTGTCCTAATTAAACCAATGAGAAGCTTGATCAATGTCGACTTTCCTCGTCCTGTCTCTCCACGGATGCCAATCTGTGAATGTCGAGGCACTTTCAAATTGAGTTGGTTGAATATTGATCTGTCACGACCATACCCAAAGGTGACCTGTTTATATTCTATCTTGTCCCATTTGATTGGAAATGGTTTTTTTCCAGTCCATCCACTGAGCACTGGACGGAATATCGGCATCATCCTCCCGATACCCTCACGTGCCTCAAGCAACTCATCGTATGACTCTACAAACTCGACAAAGTTGCCCGTGATCCGCATTACATACCCACTGACAATAGCTATCGCACCGAGTGTCATTGTCTGATTTTGAAATGACCACACCGCTAAAATCAACACAGTGGCATATGCCAAAGCGTCGATGATACGGAATATCTGCCACATGCGCGTAACGATTTTGCGCCCTTCCATCTCCAGTTCTTTTTGTTTATTTGCATCGACAGAAACACGTACACTAAAAGCTTGTGTGGCACCTTGTGCTTTGATGGTAGATGCATTGGAAATGCCTTCCACAAAGGCCGAAGATGAACCTTCACTTTTCACATATGCCGCCTTAATTGTGATCAATCGCAATCTTGTAAAATGATCTGTCACTCCTATCACGATACTTATATATACGATGATGATGCAGAAAAAATACCACGGAGCAATCAGCGTAAACGTGATAAGTGTGGCCAATAGAGTGGCGGTGGTCGTCAGAAAAACTTGATCATAAATTTTCCATACCACCTTGAACTGTTCTAGTCCATTTTGGAGTCGTTGCACTTGTTCTCCTACAGTCATACTCGTGTCTTTTGTCACCATGCGTTCGATGAGATGATCAAAGCCAGTGGTTTTAAGTTTATATATGATGTGAGAACGCATGTCCCCGAACCAACGCTTTAGCCCGAGCCTGCCAAAGGATACACACACCATGACGAGGGCCATCACAGCAGCAAGCTGGAAAACGGTTGGGTATGAAATAGATGGCTTACCAAGCTCATCGATGATCCGACCCGTGATAAATGTAGGAAATAAGAAGAAAAAATAGAGACAGAAAAGAGCTAAACTGACTGTAATATGGCGTCTTCTGTTATTTCCGATCAGGTTATAAAAGGATTTGATTAGATCAATCCAACTGAATTCTTTTGGTTGATATTTCTTTGACATGGATGTATTTGAGCTCAAAATCAGAGCTACTTCTAGATAAGATCTTGAGCAAAACTCAACTTACATTGTACAATGTATGCATATGAATATAGGCCTCATCCTCTATACCCTCTTTATGACTGGCGTGACTCTATTTGTCATCAAAGTCACACGTAAAGACAGTGTTAACATCACTCGTATCCTCAGTGATCGTGGCGAGACAGAATCTGTCGCCAAATCAAAAGGTGCCGAAAACACGACGGTTGACTTCCGTGATATGGGTCGCTCAAATGTCTACACCTACATGGTTGAGGGCAAGTCATATACCTATGAAACCAAACTCACTTTGCCTTTCACTTTTGGGAAAGAAAAAGTGAAGATCTTTTATGAAAAGTCACACCCAGAAAATGCTGTAGCTGATAGTTGGGTTGAGATGTGCGGCGTGTCAACTTTTGTAACCATTTGGACAATAGCTGCGATCATCTCAACTATCGCCATCTGGATATTCGTGTCACCAAAAGGTTAATAAAAGATAAACAGTCACCGGTCAGATACTATGCCTCATATCCATAAAGAGATTGACTACACCGTTGATGTGTATATCGTCTGCAAAAAGAAAGTTCTTCTTCGACTTCATGAGAAGTATCATCTTTGGCTTGTCCCCGGTGGTCATATTGAACTCAACGAAACTCCCGAGGAGGCTGCGTTGCGCGAAGCAAAAGAAGAGACTGGACTCGATATCAGTTTATATGTCCCATCCTCGTTTGTGAATATTCCAAATGATAATGGTCATGAGTTGATTCAACCACAGTTTTTGAACATTCACGATATCCCTGGACTTCCCCATCGTCACCAGCATATGAGCTTCGTGTATTTTGCAACAAGTACCAATGATGCTATCAAACCTACCTATGAGTATGATCGATCAGATGATTATCTTTGGCTGACTGCGGAAGAAGTAAAAAATAAAAAAGATATTAAAGAGCAAACGAGGCACTATGCTCTCTCTGCACTCGCAGCTTTGTCAAAATAATCCCTCTTCAAACTCTTTGTTTTGCAGTGACATCCAAAATGGATACCAGTCGCTATCTGGTGCACATGGTCGGTCCCAGAATGCCAGTGAGAGTATCTCTGCGGTGACTCTTGAAATGGTTTTTTCGAGTTCTTCTACTTCTTCATTTGGTATCTCGAAGATCTCTTGATGCAATTTACCTTTGTCATCAGCCTGGACAAAGTCAATCATCCCAGACTCCATCTTGAGATCGGGATGCTGCAGCTTAAGCAGTAGTTTATAAAAGACCAGCTGTCGATAATATCCTCCGTCGCCATCTTTGGTATCTCCCACGATATCATTGCGTGATCGAGCCTTCCCCGTTTTCCAATCCCTCACTTGCAAACGTTTGCCGGTAACATCTAAGTATTCTATGAGGTCAAGCTCTCCGTTGAGTGGAATTTCTTTAAGCTCGGCGCTTGCAGCTTGCAGCTGGACTTTGATCCTTTGTTTTACTCTCACATTTCGTGGCATTGTGTCCTCATACGCGAGGTAATAGGTACGCAGATGTTCACGACCACGCTCGAGCGCTCGCACCAACTCTTCAGCCGAAAAATGTTCTTTTTTTGCTGACATTTCAAATGCATTCAGCAAATAGTCCAATGACTTTTCTCCACTCTCTTTGTAATGTGAGAAGAAATATGACAGTGCATTGTGGATCGCATTTCCGTACATGAGCGTCTCACTTTTACCTTGTGGTATGCGCACAAGATTCACATAAAAATATTTCCATGGATCTTCCAGGTAGTTATTGAGTGCGCTAACTGATAGCCCATATCGATAAAATGATCCGTGAACAAAGTCGAGAAAACGAGTACGAGAAGGAACCAACGAATAACTGCGAGCTTCAAGCTGCGAGCTATCTGCGCTAACAGCTGTAACAGCCTGTAGCTTTTTTAGCTTCTCATCAATATCAGCGATATATGCAGCCGGGAGGATCTTCTCTCCCGCACTGTCGTGTTGCGAATACAGTATGGTGAGATGTTTGCGGGCACGAGTAAGTGCGACAAAAAATAGTCTTCGAGATTCCGCATCATCTGCATCATCCTCTTCTTGCAACTTGTTGCTCGCATCTTGCTGCTGTATATAGATACTCTCTGGCAACTTAAAAAGCCCCGCTCTGCCCTTGCCACTCCATACTTTTTCCTGTGCATAAGGGATATAGACATGATCAAACTCAAGTCCTTTTGATCCATGTGTGGTCATGACTTGCACCTTACCGGTGGGTATTGTGTACAACTCAACCGGAATACGTACCCCATGTTCCTCTACTTTGGAATAGTATGCAAAAAAGTCAGCAAGCTTCCATCGTCCATCACGATCAAGCGAGGTCAGAGTGTCGTAAAGTAGTCGAAGAGGCGCTACTGACTCAATGGGGTTGTCTGATTTTGCTAGATATTTCAACAAACCCGACTCGTCAGTCACCGTATGTATGAGGGAGTGAACATCTGTATTATGCGCTTGCATCGACCAAGTACCAAGTTTATGAAAGAAATCATATATTGCTATAGCTTTCTCCGCACCTATCTTTACTAGCTCAGATTTGTTTGACAGCAAATCAGCAAGTGATCCCCGTGATTGGCGAGCAGTCTGGGTGATCTGATATACCAAAAGTGGATCAAAACCCAAGAAATCGAGAGTGAGTACATGGAACAGTTTTACTTCATCACCAAAGTCGTGAACACTACGAAGCAATCGGAGTAATCTATCAATTGTTGGTGTCTCAAAAATATTTTGTGATTTGCTCGCATAGGTCGCGATCCCTTGAGATTGGAGATAGTCACTGACGATCTTTACATGTTTATTTGTTCGCAACAATATCGCTATTTCATGTGCAGGTGTACCCTGACTGATATCTGTCTCGATCGATTTCCAGAGCTGTACCAACATCGATTGTTCATCTACTGTTTCGATGATAGAGATTGGTTTATCAGTATGTCCGGCTTTGGCAGTGAGTTTCTGATCTTGAGCAGTTGGAATCATGGTAATCGCGCTATCAAGTATCGTCTGAGTCGAGCGATAGTTATCAGTCAAGGTGATGATGGTAGCGTTAGGATACAGTGTGGTGAATCCTCTAAAGTTGGCAATCGATGCGCCTTGGAATCTATAGATGGCTTGCTTTTCATCACCAACGACGAAGATATTAGGCGATTCATGAAAGCTCATCAGCTTTTCTAGAATTTTGTTTTGGGCGTTGTTTGAGTCTTGGTGTTCATCAACGAGCACATACTGATAGCGCTCCATGAGGCGTAGGGCAAAGTCATCATTAGTAGTTAATTTTTGTAACACTTGCATGATCAAGTCATCGTAATCATAAATATCATTCTTTTTCATATCTTCTTGATAGAGTGAATAGACTTGAGCAAGCTCTCGATTTTTCGCGATTTGCTTTTGCCAATCTTGAAAAACTCCTTTGAGACTTCCCTTTTTTCGCGGGCTTTCTTTATCAGGAGTAGCATCAAATCGCAATTGTTCATCATCAACGATCTTCGTAAACTCGTCTGGTCGCACGCCCTCGCGCTTGAGATCTGAAATCGCTCGGATCATCGCGCTGACATAAAAGTACGGCTTGCCATAGGGGCGGATCAGTGCAAACTTTTCCCTATCGATGATTTTTTCAACGATCTCTATCTGCTCGACTTGATCAGCGAGTCGGGCGCCGAGGATATCCCAAAAATCATCAGGGTGATCGTTGATCACGTGCTGACAAAATGCATGAAAGGTATAGATGCTCGTCCCGTATGCCTGGGGACCGATGATCGACGCGAGGCGTTCCTTCATGTTCGTTGCAGCAGCGTTGGTATAGGTGATAGCAAGTATATTGGCCGGAGTGATCTGAGTATGCTTGAGAATGTTTGCGATGCGCAAGGTGAGGATCTGAGTCTTACCCGTCCCTGGTCCTGCGATCACCATGACAGGCCCCTCAATCGCATCGACTGCTTGTTTTTGAGCTCGATTGAGCTTTTTATACTGGGCATCAAAGTCTAGGTGAGACATGAAGCAGATTGTAGCAGGAATTCATCGTCTAGCTGCTATTCAAAGAAGTCATGTGACACCGGTTGTGAGTTTGGAGCACTTGAATACATTCGTGTTGCCCGACTCGATCGGAGAGCCTCAATTACATCGCCTGCTCCGTTTATTGCGCTTATAGCATCTCTAAATATCATTTTTTCGTCATTAGGAATATCTTTACCTGTCAATGAATCTACTACGCTATTCCAAGAAACGCCGTCACTAAATATTTTTCTTGCTGCATAATCAACTCCATCAACATCTCCAGCTTGTTCAAGTGTTACTTTTCTCCCTTTACCCAACACATCTTGATTACGAGGCTCCCCCAAATATGAGCTTTTCCATCCTTCTCCGTTCTCGCCGATCTCGACCACCACACTGTTAATCTTGCTTGGGTCTGGAACATCAAAAACGTACACATCTGGCCGAGGAGGCGGTTGATTTAGCTGCTCATATGCATTGACCCGCTGTGCGGTTGGAATGCTTGCTACATATACTCTTCGTTTCTCAACTGGTGGTTTCCCCATATTATCACCCCCAACTGGGATATAATCTGGTTCACCGGTGAGCACTCGAACCATGTATGAGCCTTGATAAATCTGTGCTATTTGCGCTGTTATAACTCGATTTACCCCCCATCGCGCTTCAGATTTATCTTCGGCTTTTTCAACACCAACTCCTTTGGGAATTGCCCAAACCACCGGAGCTCTGTCTTTAACTTTTTCTTTCTTCGCCAATTGGTTTTTATTTGGGAGAGTAGCACCTGGGATTTCACTCATATTTCTCCATAGTACTCTCTCTCTGACTAAAGTCAATAGTTGCTATACTACCTCTCACGTATGTCCTCTCACTACACCCGCCAGATCATGATTGCACAAGTCGACAAGGATGACCAGATCATCGGTCCTGTCGAACGATGGAAAGCACACACAGAGAATATCCTCCATCGAGCTATATCTGTCGTGATCTACTACAAAGATCATGTCTATGTCCAACATCGCAAACATCCTCTTTTTGATGGCTGGTTTGACGTCACAATCGCCTCACACCAGGTATGGGATCCCGTGACTGGTCTCCAGGATGATATATCTGCAGTGTATGACAATCTAAAACGTGAGTGGGGTGTCGCTCCCAGTGATCTACTCAAAAAGCCAAAGTACATGGGAAAGATTTACTATCATGCGGAAGATTTAGAGAACAATTCGCGCGGCTATCTCAATCCTCAGACAGCACAGAAACTATTTGCCGAGGGCAAACACTTTCATGAACAAGAATTTGACTATTTTTATCGGGTGGATCTCAAAAAACCCATGCCACCGGCATTTGACTACTGCTACGGTTACTCTCTTGTGCCACTTGTAGATATCAAGTCCGGAAGAAATGGCGTTGCGCGGCACCTGACACCATGGATAGCCCAAGCAATCAAAGATCAGGTCCTATGATGCCACCCGCATATTGGAAGTGATAGACCTGTTTTCCTGCTTTTTTTACGATTTCGACTCCACTCATCTTTTCGATTGAGCCTGTTCCCTCACAGATATACTCGTAGTCCTCAATTTTATGTTCCACACGTAGCCAAAGACGAGCGGTATCTTTTTTCTCGATCAAAGCAACTCGAAGGATGCGATCTATCTCTTCCTCGGTCATTTGAGTAAAATCACCAAAGTAGGACATTGACCATACTGGTTTACCTGCTGTGTAAATAGCTTCCAGTCCAGTGAATAGTCCCTTTCCGACATAGTACACATCGCGATAGAGCCAGTCTCCTTCGGCATACTCCAGTTGCTTCGAACCTGCCAAGGCTGCAGTCACCATACCTCCGCTCCCGGCATAGGTCTTGGTCCGGGCTGCGAGGAGAAAATCTGTGAGCGACTTATTGTCTAGCAACATACCCTATCGTACCACAACCCAAATCGCGAGAATATTGATATATTGAGTGAATGGTTCTCAAAAAGTTGTCCAAGCCCATACTCATCAAGATTGCTTTACTCACCACCATCGGATCGCTCGTTGTTGCTGGGGGCTACTTTGCATGGACGAAACATGCTTCACAAGTCGATACACTTACATCACAACTCGACCGAGTCAGTAAAGAGAAGAAAAGTAAGGAAATATTCCTGATGAGTGCGATCGCCTCCACAGAGGCACAACTTTCAAGTGTGTCTGCAGCATTTGAAGATCTGCGCAATGATGATCAGGTACTGATCAATACATCACTAACAGAAGAGATCGCAAATATTCGCAGTACATATACAGAAACTGTAAAAGAATATGAGTTGCTACTCGATGTGAAGTCAGTTTCAAAAAATACTGGCGAGCTCGATAAACTCTTTGCTCAGACATTGAGCCTGCTTGCCAATCGTGAGTACACGACTGCTTCTGCAGTGCTCAAGGACCTACGAGGTAAAATAGCGACTGAGAAACAAAAGTATATAGCGGTGCAAGTAGTCCCTGAGTCCCTCCCAGTATCAACGAGTGCGCCGGCAAATGGATATCAACGCGTCCGCGTAGCAGCAAATGGAACTTTCTATCAAGTTGATATCGTGGCTGGCGATATGGGAAGCACCAAAGTCATCGTCGATACGGGCAATGATGGCGATTGCGGTGATAACTGCACTGTCCTCTCGCTTGGAGATTACGTCGGGAGAAACGGAGCATATGCGGGGATTAACGGTGGATACTTTTGTCCTGCGAGTTATCCAAGTTGTGCAGGTAAGACGAATACCTTTGATACTCTCGTGATGAATAAAAACAAGACTCTAATCAATGTGGCAAACAATGTGTACAGCACAGTCCCGGGTGTTGCGTTTTATTCTGGATCAATGTCATTTTATGGTCAGACCCTGCAATGGGGCAAAGATCAGGGAGCTGATAGCTATATCGCAAATCGTCCACTTCTCCTCTCGGGTGGAACCATACTTGGCAATGCTGATGATGCTAAACAAACGAGTATCGGCCCACGAAGCTTCATAGGAAACAAGGGAAGCACCGCATATATAGGTATCGTTTACAACGCCAATGTCTATCAAGCCGCGCAAGTGTTGAGCGCGCTTGGACTCGATAATGCACTCAACCTAGATAGTGGTGGAAGTACTGCACTTTGGGCTGCAGGAGGCTACAAAGCAGGCCCAGGTCGCGCGATACCAAATGCGGTCTTATTTGTGAATAAATAAGTCTATACCGTTTAGTTTTCAAGTGTTGAAACATCCCCTACTGGTTGCCCGAGTGACTGCGCTTTGAGGATACGACGCATGATTTTTCCCGATCTTGTCTTTGGAAGTTGGGAAACAAACGATATCTCGTGGGGAGTCGCAAATGTCCCTATGTGTATACGGATATGTTGGATGATGTCGTCTCGGAGTTGATCTGATGGCGTGTGGGTATTTTTTAGGATGATATAGAGCTTGATCGCCTCACCCGTCAGGTCATGAGGGATACCTATAGCTGCTGCTTCAGCAACTGAGGCGTGCGCAACACATGCACTTTCAAGTTCAGCAGATCCAAAGCGGTGGCCAGACACATTCATCACATCATCGTTTCGCCCAATGATCCAAAAGTATCCATCTTTGTCTTTGATCGCTGAATCACCAGTGACATATACCCCAGGTATTTTGCTCCAATAGGCTTTTCTATAACGATCTGAGTTTTGGTAAATATCGAGCAGCATCGCTGGCCATGGAGTCTGGATTACCAGATTGCCTTGTGTGTCAACGGGCACAGACACTCCCTCATCATCTACTATTTCAGCAGAGATACCAGGAATTGGTTTGCCTGCACTGCCAGGTTTTTGCAGATCTGATGCAAGCGAACTGATCATATGCATACCTGTCTCTGTCTGCCACCACGTATCTACAATCGGGCAGCCCTTCCCTACATTTTGGTGGTACCACTCCCACGCGGCGGGATTGAGGGGCTCGCCGACGCTACCCAAAAGTCGTAGAGATGAGAGATCATATTTCTGTGGCCACGAATCACCATGTTTCATCAGTGCGCGGATAGCAGTTGGTGCTGTATACAAAATAGTGACTTTATGCTTTTCGATGAGTGACCACCATTTCCCAGGGTCAGGGTAATCGGGTGGTCCTTCATATACAAATACCGTAGTGCCATTTATCAAAGGCCCATACACGATATAGCTATGGCCTGTGATCCATCCTGCATCTGCAGTACAGAAATAGATGTCATCAGGTTTAAAACTAAATACCATCTTGCTTGTGTAATACACCCCCACCATATATCCACCATGTCCATGTACTACTCCTTTTGGCGTGCCAGTACTACCTGATGTGTACAGGATAAAAAGAGGGTCATTTGCGTCCATGATCTCAGTCTTACACTCACTGCTTTGCTTATCGACGATTTCATCCCACCATATATCCCTGTCTTTTTGCATAGATATATCCTCACGACCATGTCGCACCACCAAACACTTTTTCACTGTGGGTGTATTGGTCATCGCTTGATCAGCATGATGTTTAGCAGGAATATATTTATCTCGATACAAGTATCCATCACAGGTGATGAGAACAGATGCCTGTGCATCCTGGACTCTATCGCGGAGCGCCCCAGCAGAAAATCCCGAGAATACGACCGAGTGCACCAGGCCAATCTTCGCACACGCAAGCATAGCGATATATTGCTCAGGTATCCGAGGTAGATAAATGCTGACAGTGTCACCTTTTTTCAAACCCAGACTTTTGAGGGCATTTGCACAACGACATACCACATCAGACAATTGTTGGTACGAGTAACGCCTCACTGTCCCATATTGACCTTCCCAGATGAGCGCAATGGAGTTGGCTTTTTCGGTCAGAAGATGACGATCGAGAGCATTGGCGACGATATTGCACTGGCCTCCAACAAACCATCGCGCATATGGATAGTGCCAATCGACTACCTTGTGCCATGGTGTGTGCCAATCCAGCTCTTTGGCAACATTCTCCCACAATTTCTCAGTCTGACTGCTGATATCACTCGATTTGGTGAGGTCCGCGTCATTAGTCTCAAGGTTGTTTTTAACACTCGGCATGGATCTATTATCTGAGATAGAAGCTAAATGTGCAACAAAATGATAATTTTTAAAGTGATTTGCATTTTTCTTTGTACTTCTGGTACAATCCAATCACCTCATGTTAATCGGACTACTCGTTGGCTTCGCGATTTGGTTTACTCTACGTTGTGTGATTGGCGGACTCTTTGTAGTCGAACAAAATGAGCGCGCAGTGAAGACTAGTTTCGGCAGAGCAATGCGCATGGGCGATCTAACAACCCATGATGATCTGATACTCCACGAAACACTCCGTGAAACTGAAAAGGAGAGATATAGATATCCACAGCTACAAGTGATCAGGCCAGGTGGTCCATATTTTAAGTGGCCATGGGAGACTGTACATAAGGTCCCGGTTGCGACTCAGCTGGTCAATATCGCATTTGACCCAAACAACTCCTCAGTCAACAGTGGTAATACTATCCTCGAAGCAGTGACCAAAGATCAGCTCAATATCAATCTCAAGGGTGAGCTTCGATTCACCGTATCGGATCGCAATCTCTATGCATTCCTCTTTGGAGTTGAAAACCCTGTCGCTCACATCATGGGTTACTTTGTCTCAATACTCCGCGAACGTATCGCAAACTTTGAAGCCCCCCTCAAGGCGGGAGCACTAAAAGAAGATCCAGCGCTTGTAGATACATTTGGCATATCGATCAACGACTTGCGTAAAAACCTTGGTGATTTGAACCATCATATGGAAATCGAGTGCGCATCATCTCCTGCTCGCTATGGCATCAGTCTCGATGCAGCACTGCTCACAGCTATTGAACCTCCAACCGAGGTTGAGTCAGCTCTGGCAGCCATCAATACCGCTCACAATCATGTATCCTCAGAAGTCAGTCTTGCCCAAGCAGCAGCCGATCAGAAGATAGTTCAGTCAAAGCGTGCAGTCGAGATTGAAACACTTAAAGCTCAAGCAGAAGTCCAACTCTTGGGAGACCTCGCAACCCAACTCAAAGAAACAAAAAAACAAGGCGGAAGCATTTTGGCAGCATATTTGCGTAATGTCAGACTGTCCCTATTGCCCAAAGCGAAACGTATCATTTTAGAATCATCCGTATGATGGACTTGACCACAGGTATATACACTATCGTCATCACCGTAGTCGCACTCTTTCTCATTGAGAAGGTTGTGAATTTCTTGGGTCAATTCTTTGGACTCTATACGATCGTTCAAGAAAAAGAATCTAAAGTATTTGTACTTTTTGGCGAGGTGCTTGGTGTCATCGACGAGCCTGGCTTTCATTTCCTCCTGCCAAAACTCGGACCAAAGGCCTTGCTTGTGAACTGGTTTGGCACCACCTACTCACGAAGTCTGAAGCTCAATCAAGAATACCTCCGCAGCATCCCCGTCAACTCTGAGGAAGGTGCGCCAATGGGTATCGGTGTCTGGTATGAGATGTATATATCAGATCCAGTGGCACATATTTTCAAAAACGTTGATCCTCAAGGGAGTCTCAGCGTCAATGTGAAAAATGACACGATCAAAAATCTGAGCAATCTTCCACTCTCGGAGATGTTGGTCAATCGTCATGGCATGAGTAAGGCTGTGCGTGAAGAAGTATCATCAGAATCTGTCGAGTGGGGATACCAGCTCGGCTCAGTCTATATCCGCAAAGTCCACTTCCGAGATGAGAACATGATCAAGCAAGTCGAGGAAAAAGTAGTCAATCGTCTCCGCCAGGTCACCTCAGCTATCCAGCAAGACGGAGTAAATCAGGTGAATATCATCAAAAGTAAAGCCGACCGAGAAGCATCGATCGAGTTTGCTAAAGCCTCAGCTGTCCGACCACAGATCGTGGGCAAGACTTTGCACGATATTTCCACAGATCAGGATGTACTTGCTGCACTCTTTGATATCCTTGAGACTCAAAATATCACCGGATCTGCCACGACCGATCTGACCCTGATCCCCCCAGGATCTGGCAAAACCGCTCTCTCCGCCCTTCTAGCAAGTAAGTGAGTCTATTTAAAGGCTGAGTACTATTCCACCAATATGACTTATATCTCTGCTAGATAGATGTGGACCTAAAGGTAAATAAATAACTTTCTTATTCTTTGTCCACGGGCTGCCTTCCAGTTCACTTCGAATAAGTATACCGTGCTCTCGCAATTTACCGATCAAGTAGTCTGCGCTAGCAAGCGTCATGCAAATAGGATACCCGCGTAGTTCACCAAAGTCATCGGCTGCGATCTGGATCCGAATAAATCTTTTATCAGTCCATAATAGTTCTAGTAAGTTTTCATATTGAATAACCTGTCGACGCCTTATGTCTTTGATATATGAAGTGTTGATATGTTTGCGAAGGAAAACGAATGGCCACAGCGTTGCACAAGCAGTTGCCGAATCTCCCATCAACTCATACGCATCTATCATATCTTTCTCGGCCCTTTTTGCAGTAGTACTTTTAAACTTCATTGCGCGTGAGACGTAATCAGGAAACCTGAGTGATGAAAGTACCAGCCACCATTGCATGGTTACCCAGAGCCAAATAATCCTGAACGAATACATAGAAAGCGACTTGCGTGTGTGTGAGAACTTTGATACTTCAGATTTTCTGCCATATATTGTCGCACCCTGCAGTGGCATAACTTTGCGCCAACTGTCGATCACAAAGTGTCTATCTCGTTTGATAATTATTTCTCGTGGATCGATGATGCTATGCACACTATCCTCTATGACAAACTGGTGATCTGTTAGTTTAGACATCCAACCATTGTTTGCAGTCATCAATGTATTGTGAATACCCACTGAATGGAAGATCACAACGATCGTTGGTCGGTGTGTTTGTATTGCTCGTGTTAGCTCGTCTTCGCTCGTCTGAAAGTTTGCGTCCATTGGATAGTACTCGCATCTGAGTCCATGCTCTCCAATATTTTTGACTACATCCATGCACCAGAATGTGGGAATAAGGACAACGGAACCTTTCTTTATTTTATAGACATCGATGATATCCCACAATGCATCTTCCCAAGAAAGATAGTTATTTTCAGCAAGCTCATCGGGTAAAGTGTAATCGGAACGAAACGAGAAATAGCTGGGTAAAAATGGTGGTTGGATTGCGGTCATATACTATCCCCCAAATGTGAATGCATGGAGTAAAATGCCAGTAGGTACACGTAGCTCGAGCAACTGATCTGTCGCATAGTAATATCACTGGCATAAAATATATTTGTGTGCCGGTGTAGGAGCTGATTGGTCTGAATACAGTGTCGGGAAGAGGGGACTTGAACCCCTGGCCTCACGCTCCCAAAGCGTGCGCTCTAGCCATCTGAGCTACATCCCGTCTATGCTACAGCTTCCAGCTCTTCCACTTGAGGTAGATTTACTGGACAAGTCGGGCTGGCTGGCCCACTTTGGCTATCGCTTAGTGAGGTCATTTTATCACTAAGACCGTCTATAATCTACCTGACTATGAAGAGTCTACTCCGTCCTCTGCTTGTCATGATCATCTTGTGCGGGATAGTATTTCTCACCAAGGCCCCTCTCAAGACGTATTTTGAAGACCCACTCGCGTCGATATCGCCTGATTATATGTATGATCTACCCAAAGGTTTACGCTCAGAGAAAACTCATGTTGTCAGTGTTGCCGACGGTGATACCATCACCATCACTGGGGGTGAACGGGTCAGGTTTTTGAATATGGATACGCCTGAGCTATCACATCCTGAGCAATACATCAGGGAAGAGTGTTTTGGCAAGGCGGCTACCTTGCGTTTGACTCAGCTGATAGACAACAGGGATATAGTTATGATCGCAGATGTAAAGGATAAGGATAAATACAAACGTCTCCTCCGCTATGTTTTCCTCCCTCTCTCAGGTCAACCAGAGAAATATCTCAATGTGAATGCCTATATGGTCGGCGAAGGGTTTGCGCGGGTCTTTATCGTCGAAGAAGGTACGAAATACAAAGATGACTTCTTCGCCTTTGAAAAACTGGCCAAAGATGCTAAAAAGGGGCTCTGGGGATCGTGCGATCGGAGCAAGTTCAGATGGTAGCAGTGCGTATTGCAAATATATATTTTCAGCTATAATCCGCTTATGATCATTTTCTCGTTCGTCGCAGCTATCCTAGTGAGCTTGGTATCGCTCGTGGGGGTGGCATTGCTTTCATTTGGGACCAAGCGGATTGAGAAATATCTCTCACTTCTCGTAGCCTTTTCAGCAGGGACACTGCTTGGTGATGCGTTTCTTCATATGATTGGGGAGTCGCTCGAAGGGATCACGTATGAGTCCTCTACCGCCCTGTACATCCTCGGAGGATTTATTTTTTCTTTTATCATCGAGCGCTTTGTCCATTGGCATCATTGTCATACGGGGCAGGAACACCATCATAGACTCGCAACGATGAATCTCGTCGGTGATAGTGTGCACAACCTCTTGGATGGGTTTGCTATCGCAGCATCATTTGCCGTGAGCTTGCCGGTCGGTATCGCTACTACACTAGCTATCATCCTGCATGAGATACCTCAAGAGATGGGAGACTTTGCAGTACTCATGTATAGTGGATTTACAAAGAAAAAAGCCATTCTCTTCAATCTTACAACCGCTTTCACGGCTGTAATTGGTGTTGGGATTGGGCTGATCGCAATCAATACCTTTCAGTCCATCGAGAAACAGCTACTGCTGTTTGCAGCAGGCAACTTTATCTACATCGCTGCGACTGATATCATGCCCGAGCTGAATAGGCATGAAGGTATTCGTCGTGGTATCGCTCACCTCATCGCTATATTAGCCGGAATTGGCGTTATGTATCTTCTTCTGGGGCTGGGGTAAAGCGTCCTTTGCTATACTGCTCCGATGCATATCTACTCCCATACTCGCACGCTCCGCAAGATACCATATCTCCTCTCCTCTTTTTGGTCACTCTTCAAATACTTTGAAAATAAATCGTTTATTTTCACTATTTTGTCAGGCGCCCCAACAGAGTTAAAAACGCAATTGGGCACCATCACTATACAAACGCCTTTGGATGCGCTCATTTTCAAAGAGACAGTCATTGACGACTGTTATCTACTCTTATCTCTGAAAGATCCGCAAGTAATCGTCGATATTGGTGCGGCATATGGAGATTTTAGTTGGTATGCAAAAAAGTTATATCCCGCCGCTCAAGTAGTCGCCTATGAGCCAGATCCTTTTCATACAGATTTGCTCGAAAAGAATATTTTGCCCTTAGGGTGCATCACAAAGCAGGAAGCAGTTGGTGCCACCGGACAGGTAGAGATGATACTCCACTCCGATCATACCCAATCCAGCGCACATACAGTAAAAGGTATTCAGCCAATTTCAACCCACCAAGTCACTTCTGTCACTCTACATGATGCACTCAAAGAATATAACTCTGTTGATCTGGTGAAGATTGATTGTGAAGGAGCGGAAAAAGAAATATTCGAGCATACTGATCCAAAAGTATTCTCAAAAATTAAGCGCTTTTCTATTGAGTATCACGAGTTTGTGGTGCCAGGTATCAGAAATCAGATCGTGAATCTCCTCAAGAAGCATGGGTATGAAGTAGAAGCCAAAGAAGATGTATACACAAAAGACTTCGGGTTTATCTATGCTCAAAAATAATACTCAAAAAAGCTTCTCTTTCTGCAGGTGTCCGATGCGTCGTTTACCCCACTTGACCGCGATCATAGTCGCGATAGGGACTGCCGCAATGATGCCGATGCTTGAGACGAAAGTCCTCGTGATTTCTTCAGCGATCGATTCGCGTTGGATTACCACCCACAAAGGTGTCTCAGACTTGTATACGAGCAAAAATAGTGGGAGTGCGGCACCTGCATATACTAAAATCAGCGTGTTCACGAGTGACGCGATATGATCTCTCCCCTGCGCCATCGCCTCAGCAAAAAGATGGTGATTTTTCATGTCAGGACGTACTTTGTTGAGCGCTTGGACGATACCTATTTGCGATATGGTCACATCATCGAGCACACCCATTGCTGAGATGATCATACCTGCGATGAGTAGATCTGCAAGTCTGATATTTGAACCAAGTTTGAATATGACTGCATCTGCTTCATCTGAGCTCAAGCCTGTGAGGTGTCCAAATCGTGTAAATGCTACCGAGAGCACGGCCGTGAGGAGAAGGGCAATCATAGTCGACATCACTGCGAGTGAGGTTTTTTTATTGAACCCGTGCGAGAGGTAAAAGGTGAGTGGAATGATGACGAGTGCAGTGATCATCGATACGACAATTGGATCGACACCTTCAACTATCTGGGGGATAGTAAACTGAGTGATGAGACTAAATGAGACGATCATCGCACCAATCGATATGAATCCTTGTGCTCTCCCAATGATCACTACGAGTGCAATAAAGAGCGCGATTAAACCAATATATGGGATAGTTCTGTCGCGATCAGAAACTGCATAAAATGCCTTGTCGTTGATGGTTTGCGAGCTGATGATGAGCTTATCACCGACGGAGTATTTAGAACTAGATAGTGACTTGTCCGCAAAAGTTGGAATGGTGATGATTTGTTCTACTCCATCTTTATCATCGATGATCACTGCCATCGATGCGCTATCTGAACTGAGAGAATCAACGGTGCCTCTAAAAAAAGTCGTCTCTACTGCGTGGACCTTGTTTGGTATCGAGATTGCAAGTGAGACCAACAAACAAATAGTATAGATATATTTCATAGATTCAATTTCGAACACTTATACTCGAATCGCTACTGAAAAGTAAGGGTATCATGAAATACGTGAAACTCAAGCTACACAGTTTTGCGAACCCAAGACATGAAATAGCACTTGACACACTTGTCTGCTAAATGTAAACTTTGGACATGGAAAACCCATTTGACCAACCAATCACCAACCCACTTGAGAAGTTTACCTTGAATCTGACCGAAAAAGCGCGTTCAGGCAAGCTTGACCCTGTCATCGGACGGGACGATGAAGTGCGCCGTATCATCCAAATATTGTCACGTAGGACGAAAAATAACCCAGTTCTCTTGGGTGATCCTGGAGTTGGGAAGACCGCAATCATCGAAGGACTAGCGCTTAGAGTGATCTCAGGAGACGTCCCCAATACGCTGAAAAATAAACAAATACTCATGCTCGACATGGCGACACTGCTCGCCGGCGCCTCATTCAGAGGTGAGTTTGAAAAGAGACTCAAAGCAGTGATTGAAACGATTGAGAAATCAGAAGGACAATACATCATCTTTATCGATGAGCTGCATACGATCGTCGGTGCTGGAGGTGCTGAGGGTGCTGTCGATGCCGGCAATATGCTTAAGCCAGCCCTCGCTCGTGGACTCCTCCACGCGGTCGGCGCAACCACAGTTCGCGAATACCGCAAATATATCGAGAAAGATCCTGCACTCGAGCGCCGTTTTCAACCTATCTATGTCGATGAACCAAGCATCGAAGACTCAGTCGCAATCCTACGTGGAGTCAAGGAAAAATATGAAGTCCATCACGGTATCAAGATAGCTGATGATGCACTCATTGCAGCGGTCAATTTATCCGTGCGTTACCTCACTGATAGGTATCTCCCTGATAAGGCGATCGACCTCATCGATGAGGCAGCTTCTGCTGCCAAGATTGAGGTGGATAGTATGCCCGCAGCGCTTGATCAACTGAAGCGCAATATCATCCGTACAGATATCGAGCTTGCAGCACTCAAAAAAGAGCTTACTGAAAAGACGAAGTTAGAGAAACTTCAGACAGACAGAGCAAGAATGCAGGCTGAATTTGAAGTGATCGAGAGGAAATGGATCGAACAAAAAAAGATTATCTCTCGTCTCCAAGAGGCGCGGATCAAACTCGAAAAGGCGCGGATAGAGCTCGAGAGAACTGAGCGCGAAGCCAAGCTTGAGGAAGCTGCTCAAATCAAATATGGAACTATTCCACAAATCGAAAAAGAAATCAAAGAGGTGCGTGCTGAGTGGGAAGCTATACCTGAAGCAGATCGTGTTCTTCGTGAACAGGTCACTGAAGCAGATATCGCATCGATTGTTGCTCGCTGGACAGGTATCCCACAATCTCGCCTACTCGCAAGCGAAACAGGAAAGGTTGCCCATCTTGAGGCCGAAATGAGTGCTCGAGTCATCGGCCAACAAGAAGTAGTAAAGAAAATCTCAGGAGCTATCCGTCGCTCACGTGCTGGGCTTGCTGATGAGGGACGACCTATCGGGTCATTTCTTTTCTTGGGTCCCACAGGTGTGGGTAAAACTGAGACTGCTCGTGCGCTCGCTCAGTCACTTTTCAATGATGAGAAAAATATGATCAGAATCGACATGAGCGAGTACTCAGAAAGTCACTCGATTGCACGTCTCATCGGCTCACCTCCAGGGTATGTTGGATATGAAGAAGGTGGACAACTCACCGAGGCAGTCCGTCGCAAGCCATACAGCGTGATCTTGCTCGATGAAGTCGAAAAAGCACACCCACAGATCTTTAATATGCTGCTGCAAGTCTTGGATGACGGACGACTCACTGATGGCAAGGGAAAAACGGTGAACTTTAAAAATACCATCATCATCCTCACTTCAAATCTGGGAAGCGATGCCTTCCAAGTCGAGAAATATTCACGAGAGATGGTAGAGCTCAAAGTCACGGATATAGTCAGAGGATTCTTTAAACCTGAGTTCTTGAATCGTCTTGATAGCATCGTGATCTTTAATCCGCTCAATATGTCGATGATGAAATCCATCATCAAGCTCCAACTTGCTGAGGTAAGTACGCGACTTGAGAAGCAGGGATATCACTTCAAATGGGATGATTCAGTAGAAAAATATTTACTGGAGCACGGCTTTGACAAAACCTATGGAGCTCGTCCGCTCAAGCGCGTCATCAATGAACATATCCTCGATGAAGTGGCACTACAGATCGTGGAGGGAAAGATCAAGCCGGGCGACAAAATCGAGTGCGATTATGTGGGAAAAAAGATAATGTGTGGGGTGAAGAAAGTGAATTAGCGAAAAACTCATATATAATCAGTGTCATGCTCAAGATCTACTCATGGAATGTGAATGGCATCCGGAGTGTGTGGAATAAAGGGCTTTTCCAAACATTTCTCAAAGATCATGATCCGGATATCCTCTGTCTTCAGGAGACCAAGGCCATGGAACATGAGTCACCTATTGACCCATTTGAATACACCGAGTACTGGCACTCAGCAAAGCGTAAAGGCTACTCAGGGACTGCAATATTTACCAAAACTACACCCCTATCTGTCATCAATGGATTTGTGCCTGAAGTACAATCGAAATATACTTTCACCGATCAATACGGCGATCCTACGACTGAGGGACGAGTCGTCAGTGCCGAATACGATACGTTTTATGTGGTCACTGTCTACACACCCAATAGTAAGGGTGATCTCACTCGTATCTCACTCAGAGAAAAGGTGTGGGATCCCGCATTTCTTGCTCACTGCAAACACCTCGAAAAGAACAAGCCGGTGATCTTTTGTGGCGACCTCAATGTGGCTCATACAGAAGATGATCTTGCACGACCAAAGGAAAATGATGGCACACACGGATTCACCAAAGAAGAGCGGGCAGGGTTTCAATCATTTCTCGATGCTGGATTTGTCGATACCTTTCGCATTTCACACAAAGGAAATGGTTTCTATACCTGGTGGACCAACTGGGGCGGGGCACGAGCGAGAAATGTGGGATGGCGTATCGATTACTTTCTAGCCAGTGAAAAGTTAAAAAAGCATATCGTAGCTGCTGACATCCATCCCGATGTCATGGGCTCAGATCACTGCCCTGTCTCAATCACATTGGACATATGATCGTTTATAGCCAATATGAATGAAATACAACAACCAGATGTAGTAACACCGAATGGAGATGGTTCTTCAGTATCAATAACGTTCGAAAAGGGTAGTGCCATACCGCATGGCAATGCAACAGCTTTACCTGATCGGCTTACACATCCAGACGGCGAGCTTGAACCATTTTCACCATACAATTGTTCAAGTATTGGACCTGCCGAAAGCAAAGTTATTCCTGATGGAGTATATAAAGATAGTGACAAAGTGACGAAAAACTTTTGCACAGAAGTAAAAACGTCCGTTGATGCTGTTGTCGATGTGTTTAAACAGGTCGAGTCGTACACATTAGCTGAAGGAGCTCGACTCAATATCCGGTTCATCACTACGCTGGATCATCTCACTCAAGCTATCAAAAGGAAAGACTGGGGCAACTATATTGAGGGTGTCACCCCACTTACAGGATGTGGTGTCGCTGATCTAGAGGGTATGTGCATAATCAATCTAGGCAAAATCCATCCAGCTAGAAGATTTGATGAAGATGAGTACAAGATGCTATTATCTGAAGCTAAAGATATTTATGATAAACGCGAGAATAAACCTCAAAAAAAACATGACATTCTAGGATATCGGTATGCGGCATTTGACAGAGATAATGAAGTTATCCGAGATCAAGTAATCAAACTGTTGATCGAATTTGCATGGTCCGAGGCAGAGGCAAAAACAATCGCAAATAGCGCTGAGGTGATGTTTGGCTTGATGATCTGCGATGCCCATCAAGACGAACAGGGTCATCAAGTACCAGAAAAAGTGGTGAGTCTGATCGGTATTGAGAGAAGAGAGATGATGCTTACTGTAGATGGAATACAAGTGCCATTTACCATCGCCGAAGTAGCCGAAGCTATAACTGCAGAGGGTTACACTGGCAATGGACTATATGGCTGCGCAAATACACTCATGATGAGGGGTCTTGTGCAGGATGAAAAAGCTCCTCATATCTTGATTGGCGAGGCCAATCTGCATAATGTTGGCGTGGTAAAAAATGCATTTAATCAGGGAAGGGATTGTGGTCTCATGCGTGATGATATACGAAAGAAACTAGGGATCGCTCTTGCGGCGCTCCGTGCTGATTTTACAATCAGAGATAAAACTGATCCATTGCCAAATGATAGGCCAAACTGTTTACTACCTACTTTTCAAACATTGCAAATGATCAAAGAAAAATACGCTTCTCCTATGAGGAATTAAATAATTCATATACTTATGTCAGAAGCATCACCCACTATCGAACTATTAAAAGACTTGATTGAGATACCTTCGCCCTATCCAGACGAGTCACGCATTGGTGAGTTTATGTATGGTTATCTCAAAGACCGTGAGGGTGTACGGGTGATCATGAGTGAGGTTGAACCACGAAGATATAACATCATTGCCACCAAGGGATCTGGCGATACACTCTATGGATTTTGTGGACACCTTGATACAGTGAAGCTTGTCTCTGGGTGGACAGTAGACCCACATGCCGCGGTCATCAAAGATGACCGTTTATATGGTCTCGGCGCATATGATATGAAGGGCGGGATAGCTGCCATGGTCAGAGCATTTGTTGATGCAAAACCCACCAACTCTCAAATTGTACTCATCCTGACTATTGATGAAGAAAATGTTGGAGCAGGTTGCGAACACTTTTTACGAACAGAACTCTCAAAAAAGATTTCTCATCTTGTCGTTTGTGAACCTGCATTTACCAATGGACAGCAAGGTATCGTCACAGGTAGGTCTGGGTGGGGATGGATCAATATCACACTTTCACAACCGCCAAAACATTTTAATGAATACATGCCTTCTCGCGATCTTCAATTGCTCTGGGCAAAGACTCTTGAATATATTCATACTCTCAATCGAGAGGAAAAATCGTATGGTGGCAAACAATTTATCTATGCACGAGAAACACACGCACAAGGAAGCGGACTGTCTCTTTGCACGAGTATCACCGCGCAATGTGACTGTAGTATCCTCCTCCCTGATAGTGGCGTTGGACTCGCTGAAAAAATAAAGGGTTTTATCTCAAAACAAATAGGCGGGGTCTTTGACTCAATGATCCAATTCACCGTGTCTTTTGACCCTGGGGCACGCACATATTATGCACCTTACACCACACCTCAGGACTCTTCTCACCTAGACGCTCTAAAGTCAGCAGTGCACAAGATCACGAGTAAAGCGGCAGTCCCCTATTTTCGTTCATCTGTGTCAGATGAAAATATTCTTGCAGCTGCAGGGATCAGTGTGCTTGGTATCGGAGCCGAAGGATATGGAGCACATGCTCCAGATGAGTGGGTCAGCATCACATCAGTTCAGAAGTTGAAGGATATACTTTCTGAATATTTGAATCTGCTTGATAAGTAGATATTACTGTTGCAGCTCTTTTACGATCTCCAGCACCCGCTTGGCAGGAAGTGCCAAACTCAAACCCTCGATAGGCGTCCTTGTGTCAAACCACGAAAACTTTGCGGTGTTCATCCCCACGATTCCACACTCATTGAAAAGCGGTCCACCTGAGTTGCCTGGGTTGATCGCTGCGTCTGTCTGTACATATTTTTGGCCATCTTTCTGGGTATTGAAGCGAGAGAAGATCCCTCTCGTGATTGCGGGCTCTATCTGATCTCGTTCTTTGGGCCACCCAACAGCGAGCAACTCCTCGCCTTGGGCAAGCTGGTCACTATCAAAAAATGGACAACTGGGCAGCTTGTCATTTGTCTTGAGTAGCGACACATCATTTTCTGAGGAAGATTGGACCAACTCAAGTGGTCGCTCAACACCATTGACTCGCGTCTTGAAGATAAATGATCCCTGAGTGACGTGTTTATTTGTTACCAGGAGTCCATTGCCCAAACTGATACCCGATCCATGCTGTTTGATCGTCCCGTTTTCGTCATACGACAAGATGATATATGCACAACGCACCGCTTTATATCTCGTTTCCCCCATGTTGCATCCTGCGCGTGGATTGCCAAGTGATGCACCCGCGATCTCTGCAGCTTTTTGGTTTTTAAGATGTACTCGCCAGAGACTGACGATTGTCAATAAAACCGCCCCACCAACGACGATACCAATCACAAATGTTGCGATGATGATCTTGATAGTATTGTCCTCATGTACCTGACCTACCTGCAACCCAGAAGGTAGCGGAACAGCATGAGCCATTGAGTCGGGGGTAGCCATAGCATCTATGGTAGCATATCTGAGTTCACAGCAGCAACATATTTAGCATGGTGTGTTTTGTCTATAGGATTGTCACCGTGCTATACTGAGGTTTGAATATGCATACGAGGCACATCATCATTTCATTATCATCGATCGTCATTGGCTTTCTTGTCATCGTCTACGTCATAGTCCGCACAACAGGTACAGCGCTACCAAGTAATACCAAGTCAATTACACCTATCACCCCAATTCCGGTTGATTCAGCCAAATTACCTGAGGCACTACAAAAAATACAGAATAAAGCACGTCAATCAAATACAAATGACTTGCAGCTTGTAGGAGCACCTATTGGAACAAATCCAGGGAGTGTAATTCAGCCCGCTCCAACAACTACTAAGGGGTCTCCGTCTCCCGTAAGCAGTCCAACACTCAGACCTGTCCAGTAACGGTCTAAGGCCACTAATAGATCTCATAGTTCGCAAGAAGCTTCTTGTTCCCCTCTATTTGGAATCGCAAGAGATCACTGTATATACCTGGTCTATTTGCCAGTTCTCCTGGCGTGCCTTGATCAACAATCTTTCCCTCGTCCAGCACGATGATGCGATCGGCATCACGTAATGTTGAGAATCTATGGGCGATGATGAGAGTAAGGCGATCACGCATCAGGTTTTCCATAGCAGACTGGACAGCAAGCTCGCTTTGTGCATCGAGACTACTTGTCGCCTCATCAAGAATCAGTATCGGCGCATCCTTGAGTATTGCTCGGGCTATTTGGATACGTTGCTTTTGTCCTCCTGAGAGTCTGACACCACGCTCCCCAACCTCACTATGCATGCCTTTTGGCAGCTTTTTGACGAACTCCCATGCCTGAGCCATCTCAAGTGCTTTCTGCACCTCATCATCTGTGTGGTGGGATCCATAGGTGACATTTTCTCTGATTGATGTTGAGAAAAGTTCATTTTCTTGGAAAACAAGCGCGATATTGTGACGAACATCGACATGATTCAGCTCTTTGTAACTATGGCCGGACATCGAGATTTTGCCACGAGTTGCATCGTAAAACTTCATGATAAGGCTGACGAGAGTGGTCTTGCCAGCTCCACTACGACCTACAAGCGCTACTGTTTCGCGCTGATTGATATCAAACGTGATATTACTCAAGACCTCACGTACATCCTCATAACTAAAGAATACTTTCTCAAAATGGATCGAGGGATCGCGAAGTATCTTTGGAGAGTAGCCTGACATGACCGGCTCACGAGAGGGAAGCTCAAGAAGATTGAAAAATTCCTTGGACCCCGTCTCAGCCTCTTGGATACGAGTTAGTATGAAGGACATTGCAAAAAGTGGCCGACGTACTTGATTGATCAGTTGGATGATAAGGACAGCTTCACCGAGGGTGATAGCTCCCTTGTATGCATCCGTAAATGTGATGAAGTAGATCGTAAGCAAAATGAGATGAAGACTCATATTGCGCAAAAAGTCATAGGTATGAAAAATCTTACTTTGTCTCGTGACGATTTCGTTAATCAAAACAAATGTTTTGGATATCAGAGATAGTTCTTCGTGTTGATTATTAAATCCTTTGACTAGTTTGATATTAACGATACTCTCAGAGAGTCGTCCGCGGGTAACATCCTCATATTTATTCCGCTTTTCTTGCTCTTTGCCCCATCGCTTCGTCGAAAGTGATGTTAGATACACATATATTGGAAATAAAAGTGTTACTAAAAAGGCTGTCCAGATGCTATATCGAGCAAGTATAAAGATGGTAAATACCGCCTGCAAAAATGCAGTCATGATAAAGTTCGTGGCAGTGTTGTAAAAGTCAGAGATGACTTGAACTCCTCTATTAAGCTGATTGATGATCTTTCCAGACAACTCACCATCATAATACGATTGACTGAGCGTGAGCGCTTTCTCAAAAAATACTTCGGTGAGATATTTTTTGAGCTTCGCAGCAAATCGATCGCCGAGATGACTAGAGATATTGCTGATGAGTTGACCAACCATGCTAACGCCGAACCCAATACCCAAGATCAAGATGAGCGTATCGATCGGATGATTTGGATTTTTTATCTTTGTCGTGACTTCATCGATAGCAAACTTGAATACAATTGGGTTGATGAGTTCAACCAGCGCACTCAGCACTACAAGGGCTGAAATAAATAGAAATAGTCCTCGGATTGGACGAGCAATACGGATGATCTTGACGATATTTATCATAAAAAATGGAAAAAATGATTGAAATCACGCCGATTTTACTTCTGATGATGGGGTCACGTGCACTGCAGCAGATGCAGGGATAAATACAGCAATACCAATCATGTATAAAATGATCGTTATCCACCCACCCAATCCGACAAATCCCACAAGTCCACTGACTAGATCAAGTAATATGAACGGCGTAACTAGATACATACTCATCTTATAAATATATCCGTATGACTGAGTGCGCTTGATGATGCGTGCTGCAAGTAAACCAAAAAGTGACCAGAAAAGGAGCGTAAGGAGCCAGCCAAGCACGACTGAGATCGGGCTAAAGACAACGATAGATAGAACCAGTGCGATGACTATGGTTCGGATATTGTTCACAGAAATATACTGTCGGAATGATGATACAAACTTGTCGTAGTCTTTTTTGGTTACAGATACGGGCTTATCTGAATCTTTTGAGAATTCGCTAAATGGTCGATACTCTACTTTATTATCACTCCTTACGTGTACACCTTTTGAGGTTATGAGGATCATACAAGAGCAAGTATCAATATCTTCTCCTTGGGCCTTGGTATCAAGAACCAGTATCTGTTGAGGACTATTTTTCTGGCTTTTGAGTTCTGAAGCAAATGCACGAGGTGTATATATGAGCGGTTGGCTCTGATTGGTCGTCAAGATACCATTATCGAGGGTCATCTCGAGATCATCTGGATAGAGACGATCGATTTCATATTGCACCTCACTCACTATTTTTGGTGCATCTTGAGCTACCCATTGCCATGCATCAATTGCTATTTTGGTTGATCCAAGCAAAGTGGTCAGCACAATCAATAAAACAAGATATTTAAATCGCTTACCAAACGAATCTCCAGCTGACTGGATATAAAATGTCTTGTCAGTAAATGATTTGAGAATGGTTTGAAAAAACGACATATATCTGAATAAATTGGTAACCTACAGGCAGGTGCAAAGTAAATCATGACTGGACCTTTTCACAAGCCCTATTGTACCCTCTCCATCATATATTGTACCGCATCATGCATGATCAACTGAATATGAGTATCGGTAGTCAGTTGAGTGACCAGCTTTTCTGCTTTGTGCACATACTCCCAACCAAGATCTATGGAGCTTTGTAATGCTCCTGTATCTCGCATCGCCTGCAAAAGTTGATGAATGTCACTATCAGATGCTTGTGGATTGCCTACTACTCTACCTGCTAGATGCCTTTGAGCAGCATCTGCTCTCTGCAAGAACTCCAGGAGCAGCACTGTACGTTTACCCTCGATGATATCTGAAACATCAGATTTACCTGTTGTCTTTGCGTCTCCGAACGTGCCTAAGATATCGTCTTGTATCTGAAATGCCCAGCCAAATGATTCCCCATATGATTTAAGTGTCTCAATGATTTTTTGATCAGTCTGACCAGCAAGGACAGCTCCAATTTGGAGGGGCATCACTCCGGTATAGTAGGCAGTTTTATATTTGTACACTTTAAGAACCATGTCGATCGTCCCCTCAGCATCATACATATGAAACATATCGAGGGCCTGCCCATAGCCTGTCATAGCTCCATAGCTGCCCATGATCTGTACTGCTCTTTGAACATATTGCGGTTCAAGATGCGATTCTGATAAAGCTAAAAAGGCAAGAAATATGCCTATATCTCCACCTGATATTGCCGTTGCCACCCCCACATGAGGTGCATCGTCAGTCCTATTTGTGTACATATCGCGGTAGTATTCATGCATCGTAACAATCCCTCGGCGTCGAATATCTCGATCCATGATGTCGTCATGGATCAGTAGCGAGGTATGGAGTATTTCTGTAGCGATGGATGCTTTGAGTATTTTCTCTGTATCTTTACCTCCCATCATCTCGTAGCCTAGTTTCATCAGGGCACCTCGCAGTCGCTTACCCCCTTTGGATAAGGTGATGAAGTGGTCCATGATTTCACCACTTCGTGGGTCAGCATCTCGGGCAGTCTGTGCATGTGCAGCCAGAAATGCTTCGAGATGTGGCTGGCTTTCTGTCGCATAGGACTCCAAATATTGGAGGAAAGGGCGAGGAGTACTCATTAATCTATTATAACCGCAAAAAGCACATATCGTCTTCGGTGATATAATCACCTGGCATTTAAATCATCTTTAACTCACCTATGTTTACTCCCTCCGAAACAATACTTAAAAAGTATGCTGATGTCCTCATTAAGTTTGCTCTGTGGTCTGGTGAGGGTATAGACAAAGGTGATGTGGTGGCTGTCACGATCAGTGAGTCAGCCAAGCCGCTCTTGAAACATCTACAGCGATCGATCATGGAAGCTGGAGGTCATATGCTCTTGAACTACGCGCCTGATGGGCTCACTAGAGACTACTTTGAGCTGGCAAATGAGGATCAGCTAAACTTCATCCCGAAGCAATATCTGTTTGAACGCGTCAAGTTGGCTGATCACTTCGTTGGTATCATTTCTGAAGTTGATAAGCACGAGTTAGAAGGCATTGATGGCAAAAAAATCATGCATAGAGGCAAACTTATGAAGCCCTATATGGATGCCCGTCGTGATAAAGAAGATGCGGGTGAACTGACCTGGACCCTGGGTCTCTATGGCACTCCAGCCATGGCCAAGGAGGTTGGGATGACTGAAGAAGAATACTGGGATGAGATCGTAAAGGCGTGTTATCTCGACGAGGCCGATCCAATAGCGAAATGGAAAGAGCTTTTTGTTCAGATTGAGGGCACAAAAGATAAGCTCAACGCACTTTCCATCGAATCGGTCGATGTGAAAGGCAAGGATGCTAATCTCCATGTCAAACTTGGGCCAGATCGTAAATGGCTTGGCGGAAGTGGACGCAATATCCCTAGCTTTGAACTCTTTATATCTCCTGACTGTCGCGAGACAGAAGGGTGGATCCAGTTCAACCAACCACTTTATCGCTATGGCAACCTGATCAAAGATGTGAGGCTTGAATTTAAAGATGGTAAAGTGGTGAAGGCGACAGCTTCACAAAATGAACAAGTGCTCAAGGATATGATTGCGGTCGAAAATGCAGACAAGATTGGCGAGTTCTCGCTCACTGATTCACGTTTCTCGCGGATCACCAAGTTTATGGGCGAGACACTCTATGATGAAAATGTTGGAGGTAGATATGGCAATACGCATATCGCTGTCGGGATGGCATATCGTGATAGTTATGTCGGCAATCCCAAAGATATCGCCGAACATCAGTGGAAGGATATGGGCTTTAACGACTCATCAGTACATACAGATATCGTCTCCACGACTGATCGGACAGTGACTGCAACTTTGAAAGACGGGACGAAGAAAGTGATTTATAAGGATGGGAAGTTTGTATTATGAAAAAGATCTATTACCTCCCTATTGGGCTGGGTATCGTCATCGTTATTCTCATAATCATTCTCATTTTCGCTCCTGTACCGCGATGATTGCGTGTCTCTAGGCCAGTATGGCTTGATATAATAGCTCCATGCGTATCGGGAAAACATATGTCACTATCAGGTGTATCGTCCAAAATGTTAAAGACGAGGTTCTTCTTTTGAGACGCTCTGATCAAGAGATAGGCAACATAGGCATGTGGGAGTTGCCTGGCGGTCATATTGACTTTGGTGAGCACCCAAATACCTCTGTGGTGCGTGAAACTTTTGAAGAAACAGGCATATCAGTACGGTCTCCCAGCATCATCAATATCTCGTCACGTCTCAATAGGCGCAATGAGCATTCAATCTGTATGACATACCTTGCACAAGTCCAGATGCCACCAATTTTACTGAGCGAGGAACATGATGCGTACATGTGGGCGCCAGTCTACAAGGCGCTCTCAAGCCCTATCACCGCACGTACTCGAGTGATCCTGAGAGAATATCAGCGAGATCTACTCGCAAGCGAATAAGCGATCTTTGTCAAATGTACTTTTTGAGCTACTTCGACCTAGTTGACAGGTATTAAAAAAAAGCATACCATTGACCTACGTTCATGGTAATTTCTTAACTATATAGTTTAGAAAAACTCCTGAGCCCTATTATCATTTTCATATACTACCTATGAAAATCATCCGAAAGATGACGGTCCCACCTGCGGTGCTTGCTGTTAAAAAATCCATGGGTACTCTTGACAAGGTCATATCCATGATCGAAAGCAAAAAGAACTATGCTGCCACGATTCAACAGATCGATGCTGCAATGGGTCTCGCCACTGCTGCCAAGAGATCACTCATGGCAACTCTATTGGAAGACACGGTCAAGGCTGGGGCAAAGAATCCAAAAAAACTGGTAACAGATTTGCAGAAACTCTACACAAGTGGAGTGAAGTAAATCTATTTCATCATATGCATCACCCCGATCTATCGGGGTGATTTTTTTACCATATACCAGACACATCTCATTCAATTTCTACACCCTCATGCCGATTGTCTGCTGATACAATAGTCTCCTATGTCAGTCCAAAAAACCACCATCCACATCTCAGGGATGCATTGCGCGAGCTGTGATCTCCTGGTCAAAATGAAACTCAAAGAGATGAAAAATATCATCGATGTAGTCCCTGATTTTGAAAAAAAACAGGCCATCATCACTCACAAAGATAATCTATCACTTGCTGAGGTCAACTCTGTCCTCTGCGAATCTGGCTAAACAGTGAGCACTATTGCTGATGCAGTCAAAAATGATCGGAAAGTCGATGAGTTAGACGTCCACACGAACAAAGCTCACAATCTACAGGAAACACTGGGAATAGCTGCCATCCTTGCGATCCTCTATTTCTTTGCAAATCAATTTGGCATCCTGCCCGATAATTTGACTGGTGCAGGAACGTCGATCAGTGGAGCATTTATCTTGGGTCTGATTGCTTCCGTCTCCACGTGTATGGCCACAACAGGCGCACTTTTCACGAGCTTTGTGAATAAACAGACGAAAACCAGCACTCTGCAAGTTGCGCTCTTGTTTATGATTGGAAGAGTCGTGAGTTATGGAATATTTGGGTATATATTGGGATTGTTTGGGTCATTGTTCCTGGGTATCGTTCATCTTGGGTCAACATTTAGTTTTGTGATGGCTGCTGTTCTCATCCTCGTGGGACTAGATATGCTTCAGATCATCTCGCTTCATGCGGTACTCTCTCGGATCCCAGGTGGCAACCTGATATTTAATCTCCAAGAAAAGAAGTATGCAGCAAATCGCGTGGGGCTCATCGCAGCTGTCTTGGGAGCGCTCACCTACCTATTGCCCTGCGGCTTCACCCTCTCAACCCAAGCATATGCATTGTCACTCGGTAATCCTATCCAAAGCTCACTCCTTATGATGGCATTTGCTCTCGGAACACTTCCGGCGCTTGGCTTTATCACTGTCCTCTCTCACCTGAGAACACAGTCTATATATCAGTACTTTCTCAAGGTCGTTGCGATCTTGATCATTGCTGTTGGCCTGAGTTATATGGTAAATACTGCTCAACTCTATGGATTCAGTTTTGGCCAATCAACAACGCAAGATTCTGCAGAATCCCTTGCGCCGATTGAAAATGGTAAACAAATAGTCAGGATGACAGCCCAATCAAGTGGATACTCACCAAGTCAGTTCACTGTCAAAGTTGGCATCCCCGTCCGATGGGAGATCGAGGGTAAGGAAATATTTAGTTGTGCGGGCACTATCCAAGCGCCTGGAGCTGGAGTACCTCTCACCAATCTCAAAGAGGGTAAAAACGTACTTGAGTTCACCCCTACAAAAACGGGAGATATAAACTTCTCCTGTAGTATGGGGATGTTTAGTGGGAGATTTAAAGTAATCTAAGAGCTACATTGCGAGAATAAAACGGCCGTGCAATCTCACTTACAGCCTAGTTTGTCTGCAAGTCACTCATCGTGTCATTGAGATCAGTCATATCAATTGAATTGATTGTTGCATCGAGATCGTCAATGTTTACTTCTACGATTGCAACGGTTGGGGTAATTGACGCTTCGGTTGGTGCACCACTAGTGGATGATGATGCTGACTCTTTATATTTCAGTGGGTTTCCACCAGGTGTTTTTTGATTAATCACATAATATCCGAGTCCAAGCGCAAAGACGAGCGTGATCAAGATGATGGGCACAAGTAGTTGTTTCATAGTGACGTGGATAAATTGATTATAGGTGCATCATAACACAAACATCAGGTGGCCCTCACCTGCCACATGACATCGTGAGGGCCACCTTGGTACTAAATACTATTCTATTGGTTCTGCTGTTGGCGTGACCTTAGCAGGTGGCGTGATCAACGCCTTCAAGGCATCCAGATTTGGCTTAAGCGTATCCTTGATAAATGAGATAATATCTTTGGCATCTGCAAAGACTACCTTTTGGGCATCTCGTGCTGCTTCTAGGGCTGCTTTAAACTCACCTTGTGATTCACCACATACAAATGATTTGGTAGCTTTGAGTTTTTCCATATAGGCAGCGTGATCGGCGGCAAGCTTATCTATCTTTGTCTGGAGAGTCACCAGATTTGCTTCAAGAGTTGCGACATCGACACCTCGAGCCTTGAGCTTCGTGATGCGCTCTTGCACTCGCTCTTTGATCGTCATGAAAACTTTTATGCGACCATTGTGATCACTTTCAAATTTTTCAATGCGTTTATCAATATTTTCAGTGACCTTGCTGCAGCGTTCAGTGACATTTTCTTTTCTTTGCTCTTTTGCTTCCTCACGCACATTTTCTCGTTTTTCTTTTGCTTCCTCGCGGATATCTTCTCGCTTTTCTTTTGCAGCTTCACGTTGAGCAGCTAAAGTCTCTCGGACTTTCTCCTGCTCCTCTTTGATCCGTTCACGTGCTTCTTCTTGTGCTTTTCGAAGCGTCTCGCTAGACGAGGTAACTGCTTGTACAGAAGAGAACATTCCACACAACACTAACAAGGAAAGTGCAGAAAGGACAATGTGCTTCATTTTCATAAGATGAAATAATTAGTATCTAAAGAGTAATATGCAGCAGATGTCCAAATAGTTTCATTTAGCCGAAATCAGTGCTTGATCAAGCCATGTATGAAGTGATTCTTGTGCTGTGGGCGTGTGAAAATAGTATCCATCTATCCGTAGGAGTTCCGACACTATGTGTGCATGTGAAACTGTGAGAAAATCAGCAAGGATATCTACTGCTCCACAAAATACTGGATACTTTTTATCACCAAGCCCAAACACAGCGCACGGTTTATTTTGCAAATCTAGAGTGCTTGTTCTTTGTTTCGCATCAACATCATATCCGTATTGCTTAAACAAAGAGAAGAAGTCATAGTGGGGTTGGCCATTGTGCTTAAAGTTGTCCCGTTCCCAACTTGGAGAACCCATGATCAGCAAATCGGGTCCTTTTAAATCTTTTTCTTGCACATCTTTGACTAAAATGATCTTGCATGTGTGCCCCAAACCCGTGCAGAGTTCTTGAATATATTCAGCAGCGGACAATGTACCTGAGGAAAATGTGGCGTATACGAGATGTATGAGCATTACTTCATTATACAGAGAAATTGATGCAGTCGACGTATCCTCACATCACTTTTCACTTTTCTCTTTTGGTTCTTTCATGATGAGCGAAACTGCTTTGTTGATGATAAAGTAAACAATAGTTAGAAGAATGAGAAAGTATATAAGGCTATTCAAAAATAATCCGACTTTGATCGTGTCAAAGATCGTAAACTCTGAAAAGGCTCCTCTACTGCCCAGTATCATACCGATGATGGGGTTGATGATGTTATCTACCAAACTACCCACAAGTCTTGTTGCAGCACCACCAACGATGACACCAACTGCGAGACCAACGATATTTTGAGTACGAACAAAGTTCTTAAACCCATCGAGTTCAGCCCGTGCTTTGCTATACATACATATTTAGAAATACTAATAGGGAAAGTATATCGTAAAACTATTGTGCTTAAATCTGTAGTAATGTCTCGATCACTTTTTGGGCCAGTGCAATAGTCCTGCCTGCACCTGGTTTGTGTGGGTTCACCTCGACGAGGTCCATCGAGAGATGTTTGGCTTTTGCAAACTCTTCAAGCAGTGGAAATACTTGGGCTGGATCAAGTCCGTCAGGAGCAGGTGTGCCTGTGGCAGGAGCAAGGGCAACATCAAATACATCTATGTCAAAACTCACGTGGATATGGTCGTACTGACTCACGAGAGAGCGCACATGGGTACGAGCACTATCAAAATCAGAGAGAAGATCTTGTTTGCCCCAAACTGAGATGTGATTGTCTCTGATATACCTCTGCTCTTCTTCCTCTATATCTAGATTGCCATAAAAAGTGATGCTATGTGGATCAAGACGACGACCAACCAGGGCATCGATCGATGGTTCACCAATACCTGTGGTCAATGCTCGAGCCCACATCCCATGGAAGTTGCCTGTTGGTGAGGTGTTGAGCAGATGTAGATCTCCGTGTGAGTCAAAGTGCACACTTGCAAAGGTATGATCTGAAGGAAGGCGACGTAAGAGTGCGAGAGTTGAACAAAAAGCCACACTATGATCGCCGCCGAGAACAACTTGTACTTGATCTGGACGAAGCTGGTCGTTGATTTGTTGGGTAAAAAGATCACTTTCTCTGGCTAAAACCTCCATGTACACCTTTTTATCAATCGACTCAGGCGATGAAAACTGAAAGTGGGACATCGAGTAATTCGATTGGAGTTGGGTCAAAAATGCTGGGCTTAGAACTGCATCGGGCCCATCCTCTACACCGATATTCACCTCATTTGACTTACTAGGTATATGTGCGAGTCCGAGACGAGATGAGGCTTTGAAAAAATGGATGTGCATAGGATATATGATCAAGGAGTAAATGTAGGATCCAAGGCCTTGAGCTTACGCGTGAGTGAGTCTACCGAAGTCTTGTCTTGCATCTGATCCGCAATCATAAGAAGTTGATAGTTGAGTTCTCGACTATCTGGTTGACGAACGAGTAATGATTGGATTCTGTCTCGATGAGCAAGTCTTAGGGTATAGGGGCTCGTTAGATCGTCACTATTTGTGCTATATGTGTCTGCATACAAACGTGCAAGAGTAGACCAGTCTCGATCAACGATGAGTGTGGCTGCGACCAATTTGGGTTGTAGAAGCAATTGAGCAAAACGATTGAGGACACGGCGTCCTGTCGAAGCTGTGAGCCACACACTATACCCTCCCCACGCAAGAAGTAGCAGAAAAATGAAAAACCAACGATATGCACGGATCTGTGTAATCAACATCGTGCGCATAGTATCATATAAAGAGTATTTGTCGCAATAAGTTAGAAATATGTTGAGCTTGCAGAGTGGCCTATCGACGAACTACAATGGATGTCTATGGATTCCTTTAAGCCGATCATAGATGCAACGATCAATGTGCTCATTGTGGGGGCGTTTTTGATGACGTCCGGAGCGGTTGCAGGAGTCGTAGCCTATCTTTTCATCTTTTACGCACGACTTCGTAAGCGCATGCAGATCTCGCTTGAGATGACCACGCTTGAAATACAGCTCACTCGCGATAACGAGATCAAGATAGATGCTGCCGAACAAATGTTTTCGTCATTGGGCGGGATTAAGAAAACTGGGTTTTTTAAGTTCCTCGAGGTTGAAGATGTGATCGCATTTGAAATCGTGGGGCGCAAAGGTGAGATCCGTTTTTATGTATCTGCGCCAAATAAGCTGATTGATTTGGTTGAGAAAACGATTTACTCGTACTATCCGTCTTCCAATATTCATAAGGTGGATGAGCCAAACATATTTACGCAAGAAGGAAAGGTTTCCTATGGCTGCCTTGTCCAAAAGAGTAAATCCTACATGCCTATCAAGACCTATCGAGAGATCCCTACAGATACGCTTTCCTCTATCCTCTCAGCGGTTTCCAAGATGGGAGATGGCGAGGGGGCGATGATTCAGTTGCTTATCCGACCTTCAGATGGCAAATGGAAATCCAAGGGCAAAGAATATATAGCCGATTCGAAGAGGAAAGAATCCACTCCCGACAAGGCAACGTATAAAACTGATCCGAAGATGCTCGAGAAAATCGATGAGAAAGTCACGCGGATGGGATTTGAGACGATCATCAGATATGTTGTCTGCTCGCCTACCAAAGAGATGGCCGAGGTGCATGTGCGCAATCTGAAATCGGCCTATTCTCAGTTCAATTCGGATTTGAACTCGCTGACCAAACCAAAAATCACTTTCAAGGGTCCATTCATGACCAACTTCATCTATCGGTTCTTCCCGATGGTTGAACTGATCCCTTATGGCAAGCTCGTGTCTATCTTTTCAACTGATGAGCTCGCGAGCTTTTTCCATTTCCCCAACAAGTCAGTCGAGGCACCCAACGTCATGTGGCTCAAAGCAAAAACTTCAGCTGTCTCTGCGGAAGTTCCAAGTGAGGGAGGTACGATGGTCGGTGTGGCTCAGTATCGAGGGGTCCGGCGACCAGTGCATATCCTCATGAAAGATCGTATGCGTCACTGCTATATCATCGGTCGTACGGGTACCGGTAAATCAGAGCTATTGATTGAGATGATCCGACAAGATATCCGTGCAGGATTTGGCGTATGCGTGATCGATCCACATGGAGATCTCATCGATGATGTACTCCGCTTTATCCCGCCTCAACGTGCAGAAGATGTGATTTTATTTGATCCATCTGACACTGATCGTCCTATCGGTCTCAACTTACTTGAGTCGGCAACAGAGGAAGAAAAGCACTTCATCACCGGAGCAATCATCAACCTCATGTATAAACTGTACGATCCTCAGCGCACGGGTATCATCGGTCCACGATTTGAACACGCGGTCCGCAATGCTATGTTAACGATCATGTGTGAGCCAGGCGCGACCTTCGTCGAGATCGTTCGTATCATGACTGATCCAAAGTATGTGCAAGAACTATTGCCGAAAGTCAAAGATCCCATCATCCGTCGCTATTGGACTGATCAGATAGCCCAGACTTCAGACTTTCATAAGTCCGAGGTGCTTGACTATATCGTCTCAAAGTTCGGAAAATTCATCACCAACACCATGATGCGTAACATCATCGGTCAATCAAAGTCATCTTTTGATTTCCGCAAAGTCATGGATGAAGGAAAAATATTGCTCGTCAATCTGTCAAAGGGAAAAATGGGTGAAGAGAACTCGACTTTCTTAGGTCTCCTAGTTGTGCCAAAGATCCTTGCGGCAGCCATGAGTCGCGTTGATATGCCACAAGACAAGCGTCGTGAGTTCTTCCTCTATGTCGACGAGTTCCAAAACTTTGCAACTCCTGATTTCGCCACCATTCTCTCTGAAGCGAGAAAGTATAAACTCGCGCTCACCGTCGCGAATCAGTTCATCGGTCAGATGGATGAAGAAGTGAAAAATGCCGTATTTGGAAACGTCGGTACTCAAATGGTGTTGCGAACTGGCGTCACTGATGCAAGCTTTCTGCAGCGTGAGTTCCAGCCGTACTTCAATGAGACAGACATCGTTAATCAAGAAAGATTCCATGCCTATATGAAAACGATCGTAAACAACGAACCTGTGCCTCCTTTCTCCATCGACATGACCAAAGACTACGCCAAACATATGGCAGATCGCGAAGCAGGTGAGAAGATCGCTCAAGCCATCATGCAACTTTCACGACTCAAGTATGGTCGTCCAAAGGAGATCGTCGAGGCAGAGATAGTGCAACGCGCGAGGTTGTAATATTGACCAGCCTCAGGCTCTATCTCACATAACTGCGTTTTGCCAAGTTGTAAACTCAACCAAAGATATACTACGTAGGACTTGGTGTGGGAGGAACAGGCGTTTCAGTTGGAGTCAGTGTTACCGTTGGCGTCAAAGATGGAGTGGGTGTCTGCGTAAGTGTTGGGGTCAGTGTCAGAGTTGGCGTAGTGGTCACTGTTGCGGTTGGTACTGTTGATGGGCTTGGGGTGAGGGTTGATGTGGGTACTTTAGTTGGTGTCACAGTCATCTTCTTTTTCGGAGTTGCAGTGATTTCTTCTGTTGGGGTAACTGCAATGGTTGTAGTCGGAGTTATGTCTTCCGCAGATGTGTTTGTTGGGCTAGTCCCTCGTCCATATATGAAAAATAATACTGAGAGGATGATGACCGTAACTGTGCCCAAAGCTCCAAGGATGATCACTGCCATCTTGGTGTGATTTGGTGGGATTATTTCAGGAGCAAGTGAGGCTGGAAGTGGAGAAAAGTTTTGTTCCATAGAAAAGTACTAGAACTCAATGGTACACAAAACATATCAAAATACAACACCTTATACTCCAAATATCTGTTTTATATCCATCCAGACTCGCTTCCAGAAACCTGCATTTTTATAAATGAGGTATCGCTGTTGCCGCGCATGATCTCTCGTGCCTTCATATGGTGGATCGATCCAACATGATAAAACAAGTGGCTCTCCGGTCCTCGCTGAGCCAACTATTGCCGTCACTCTTTTGGGACCAAATTTCTTGACATATTCCATGGTGCCATTTTGTTTTCCTGGCGCTACTTTGTCTGGTGAAGAGATCGTAAACTCCACCATCGTTTTTTTAAAGTATCGCTCTTCAAGTCTTTTGAGTGCGTGATCGGTAAAGATGATTTGGGACATATGTTGGGATCGTTTCAGCTAAATAGTTTTTTAAGTTGATCTAGAGCTCTGTTGCGATGCGATGTAAAAGGAACTTTATTGTCTCTGAGATAACCCATGGTCTGATTATATCCTTCAGGGATGAAGATTGGGTCAAACCCCCATCCGCCAGGTTGTATCTCGATGCTTAGTCTCCCCTCAAGTCGTCCCTCGGCTACATGTACAGTCTGCCCATCGTGGTAAGCCATCGCGCAGATAAAGTAGGCTCGTCGATCAGTCAGTGATCGAGTCATATCCAACATCAGCTGTGGCCCACCACATGACTCAATGTATTTGACAAAGGGCCCCGGAAAACCTTGCCATTCGTATATGAATAGACCGGCGTCATCAGTGAGCAGTGGCTTTCGGAGTATCTCGAAGGCGTCTTCGGCTTTGCGCTTTACGATATGTGATAGATCGAGCGACTGAACCTCATCCAAATGCAACTCAACCTGGGCGACTGGTTTGCCCAATCCGCGTGACACCTCTACCGCCTTACCCTTATTGCCCGTCACCATGATCAAATCACTCGTGTTTTTCATGGGCATGCGTGAGTTGGTAAAACTGAGCAGCAAGCACAGCGCCCATAAGTGGTCCAACTATATACGTGATCAGATGTTCAAGCACGAATACCTTACTCGTTACCAAGCTGTACATAAGTGGAGCGATGCCTACTGCAGGATTAAACGCCCCACCAGACAGTGTGCCAACACTATATGCACCGATGAGGACAGCGAGTCCGATCGTCATCCCAAAATATGAGTTACCTGCGGCCTTGTGACTGATAGCAGTATGAAGTACTGCTGATACAAGCACAAAAGTAAACAGCCCTTCAGCAAGGATCCCTTGATAGAGCAGCGTCTCAGGTGCTGGTGCCACTATCAATATCTTGCCTGAGAGGATATGAGCTACTAAGACTCCGAGGAGTCCTCCACTGAGTTGCGCAAATATATACCCAATCGTCTTTGACCAAGCTTGTTTCCCAACGATTGACACGGCAATACTCACTGCTGGATTGTAGTGCCCACCAGATACGTGAGCACCAATATAAATCATCGCTGCAAGTGTTGCAGCTATCGCGACTGGATTACCGGTGAGTGCAATGACGAGAACGAGAAACAATGTGCCAATCGCTTCCATGAGGTAGCTTTTCATACGAATTAGCGATAATAATTAATTTGATTAGACCAAAAAGGTTTCAAACAACCATTTATCTTCATCGAGCGGTCGTGGCTTACCAAACTTTGCAAATGGCTCAACGCGATTCTTGAGTGGTGTCCAATCTGTGCGCTCACTGATGATTTCCCCAAGATAGGGATTCGCAACACTGAGCACTTCTTTGTGCGGAAGCTGGTCAGGCACCTTGACACCTTCACTTGGATTTTTGATCATCCAGAAAAGTGCTCCAAGGAGCGATGCGGCGACCTGTAGTGTCGTGGCATTTTGGCCAGGCACTAGTCGTCGTGTCTCTTGTATCGTGAGTCGTGATCCGACCCACCAGCCTGTGAGGTCATGACCCAAAATAAGTACTCCGAGTTCATCTGCCCCTGAGATGATGTCATCATTCATGATGCGCATCTTTCGCGGGAGTTCGTACCTATTCATCTTCATTTCAATAAGTGAGGCAAGCGCCGCGTCACAAGGAAGATATGCGTAGTGGACTGTTGGTCGATAGATAGGATTTTCTCCATCCCATACGGTGAGAAAGTCTGACATCGTAAATGCCTCGCCATGTCTGATCACCATACCATTGATTTCACCGCTGGGGATCCACGAACGGATCCACGTGTCCATGCCCATCTGTCCAAGACAAATCTGGTTGCCTGGTCCAAAACTATGGACCTGTGCTTCATCAGGAAGTCGTCGTTCGTGTGTTCCCCATCCCATCTCAGCAGGTGAGGTACCCTCTTCATGAAAGCCAGCGACTGACCATGTATTCACGAATTCTCCCACTTCTTTTGGTTTACTTGAGATCTGAGTGTCGCGCTCGGAAATATGAATCACCTTGACTCCGGTCGCTTGAGCGAGTCGTGGATAGTTCGCATCAGCCAGATGCTGCTCGATGAGATCTTCTCGTTCTCGACGAGTACCTTTTTTGAGAATGCCTTCACCGATCGCTTCGAGGGCAACTTTGGTCCAGTGACTGACGAGACCTGGATTAGCACCGTGCTCGATGACCGCTGTTGGTCCTGGCTTTTGCCAGGACTTGATCATCTTACGGAGTTCCATATGACGGACATAGAGTGTTTTCTGTTGGGGAAGTACATCAGCACCCATAGCGTACGGATCCCACAACTCAATCGAGGTGTTGATATACAGCACATCATGTTCGTGACACCACGTCAGGATATCTCCTGCATCGATGTTCCAGGCGAGATCGATGATAAGATCGCCCTTGCCAACATATTTTTCGAGTACCTTTCCCATATTTTTTGGCACGATGTACTCCTCTTTAAAAGTTGCGCCTGCATCAAGCATGTCTTTGATCCGACTTTTACGATCTTCAAAGTCGATGATAGTGACTTTTTTAAAATCCATGTCGAAGTGTTTGAGAAGAAGTGGCTGAAGACATTGAGATACGGCTCCACAACCAATGATCAAGATTTTACCAGGGAATACAATTTTCATAGGATAAAAAGAAATGAAGAAATATGTGTTTTTATAGTAACAAATCTGCAGCGCTGCACAAGGGCAATATCAAGTAAATGAATATTTATTGGTGTTCGCATTAATCGCTTTTTGTACATTTTAACTTTCGACCTTCGACGTGATGACCTTAGACTATACTACGTCTATGTCTCTCTGTATCCTCCCCAACACTCTTCGATTTACAAAAGAGGAAGTAGTAACGATGCTGACTCGACACGGTATTGAGACATCGACACTTCCTTGGTATCCCGCTGCTCTACTCGTCAACACGACCAAAGACCAACTCACTCACATCCCTGAGTTTACTGAGGGATATTTTTATTTGCAAAACGCATCCAGTCTCTTGCCGGTCATCGCCCTTGATCCACAACCTGGTGAAAAAATTCTTGACCTTGCGGCAGCACCTGGCGGTAAAACGATCCACACTGCAATGCGGATGAACAATCAGGGCGAGATAGTTGCAAATGATCTGAGTGCGGGACGGGTCGCGCGCATGCGCCGACAGTTTGAGACCTATGGGGTAGCTTGTGCAAAGTCCACACTTATCCCTGGTCAACGTATCTGGATGAAGTATCCGGACTATTTTGATCGCGTCCTCCTTGATGCGCCATGCTCGATGCATGGGACTGATACTCCCTCAGATGACAAGCCCGCCAAGATGGCACGTCTCCAACACTGGCTCCTCCGCTCAGCTGTTTCTGCCTGTCGCCCCGGTGGCACGATAATCTACTGCACCTGTACCACCTCAGTTGAAGAAAACGAGGAAGTGATCGAGTGGATACTCAAAAAAGACGCGGGGAAGATCTCGCTTGAACCAATAGCTTGGCCACTAGAAATCATAAACGCTGGGATCATCACTCCAGGACTAGACCTAGGGAAACTCACGGCACGGGTGAAAAAAGAGGGTGATATGGAGGGGTTTTTCGTCGCACTGCTTCGTCGACTCTCATGATGGCTGTCCTGAATTGATCAGACTCAGGTAAATCTGCCTGCTGAGGTCACATGCGCCCTATCCAAAAGGCCCAAAGTGTGCGTAATATATGTACACATTTTGTCAACATATGCCCATATTATGTACCTATAGTACTTGACTTAGGGATAAATATCTGCTATGCTTTTACCTGAGATTTATCTCGATCCCTGCCCATTTGCTTGGGTGGTGTAGTGGAGGTAGATCCGCACATTCACACAACCGTATAGAGAAAATAATAAAACAGAACTTGTGGCTCTCTGTCTATCTCCTGTGCCTATCATCACTGATGGATACATGGTCAAAAGACGAGACTACGAGTGCTGAGGAGTCAAAAAAGTATAGGTGCACTGGTACCCATACTCCTCTGACTCCTCAGACATAAAACGTCGAGAGGAATCAACAAACTACGCCCATCTGGGCAACAAACCCCAATCGGGGAAAGAGGAAATAATGAAACTTTCGCAGTTACTTGTTGCCATTTTGGTGGCATTAGCCGGGTTGGGGTTTACCCCGATCCAAAAGACTATCGCGGCGCCTCTTGGCGCATCTATCAAAGTCATTGTCGAAGATCAGTATGGAAACCCGGCGCCCGAAGAACGTGTCACTCTAACTGGTTCTCTCGGCAATGTGTACATCGGCACTACAAATGTCGGGTACACCATCGTTGGCGTAATCGCCGATGACTACGTCGTTGAAGTGCACGGCGTGACGGGCACTGTACGTGCCGTCGAGAACATCACGCAGACCATTCGCATCAAGGTCACGTATCCCCTCCCAGGGGAAAAATGGTTCCAGGCTCGGCATTTCGGCACTAGTCTTGGCTTCTGGTTGCACCAGGACATTCTCTTTTCATATAGGTGGAAGTGTTACCTATATGAAAATGGGGCTCAGCTAAACATGGACACGTCGTGTGGGACCTACTGGGGACCCATCATGATTGGGTTCAGCATCGGCGAACACAAGGTAATGTTGCATGCGATCACACCTGATCGCATGAACACTGTGTACATGACACAGACCTTCCAGGTGTATCTTGACCCTGCAACAATTGTCCCAACCAGTACGCCGGTGCCCGTGATGAGCCCAACGCCGAACTTCTGGGAGACACCGACGGCGACGCCGTCGATGTTGACCATTCGCGCCTGGCTGCCTTATTCAATAAGGTAGTCACCAAAACTCCCGACTCAGGAGTCTAAACAATAGGAGGTCCTATCAGGGCGCAATCTATCTATACGGTTGTGCTCTGTTTTGTAGATCTGACTATCAGACTTACAAGACAGAGCTACACTTTTCATCTCCCTGGTCAGTCTAACTGCGCCACATGACGTGATATCATATCTTTCATGATACGTCTCCAAGATCGAGCTACTACTCACCGGTTTTTCTCCTGTCCTCCATGGCCACTCAAACTTTTTACCATATACGTATGGGGTGATGCGCTCGTGATCGCACCTCTCTGGATCGCGATTGTGATAGTGCTGATAATTAATCTCAAATTCGGATTGATGGCTATTTGTATATTGTATGCGGTCCGGGGATTGGGCGAGATGATCTATTGGATCCATCAGCAGTTTGGATCACATGCCTATCGACCACAAGACTTCGGGTTCAAGCATCTTGATAATCACGCCATGTATATCCTCTACCAACTCCTTGCAACGGCCCAGATGATGATGGCTCTCTGCGCACTCGCATATCTTGTGCTCAATCACTAACTAATTGCTACAATAGACGCATGCTCGACACAACATTTTTCGCTGATCTCAAAAATCGAGGCATCGCATACCAGTACACACCTGATATCGAGAAGCAGCTTGAGAAGCAGACGACCTTTTATCTAGGCATTGATCCCACCGGCGACTCACTCCACATCGGACACTACTTTGGCATCACGATCCTCAAGCGGGCATATCAAGCTGGTCACAAAATCATCTTACTTGCTGGCGGTGGCACAGCACAGATCGGTGACCCAGGCGGGAAAAATGCCGAGCGTCCTATCCTCCCTCGTGAGACGATCGAAGCAAATAAAGAAAAGATCAAAAAAGAAATGGCTCAGTTAATCGGGCTTGATCCAAAAGATTTCATCATGGTTGATAATGCTGACTGGTTGGGAAGCCTCCATCTTTTGGATTTTCTCCGTGAAGCTGGGAAATATATCGGTCTCTCCAGTATGCTCGATAAAGAAACAGTCAAAACTGGTCTGGCCCGTGAGACAGGCATCTCATACGCAGAGTTTTCATATCAACTCCTGCAAGCATATGACTATCTGAAGCTTTTTGAAAAATATGATTGTCGTGTTCAAATCGGTGGCTCTGATCAATGGGGCAATATCATCCAAGGTGTCGAGCTCATCCGCAAAGTCACCGGTGAGTCAGCACATGCACTCAGTAATCCACTCATCGTCGATCCGAAGACAAGTAAAAAGTTTGGCAAATCAGAAAGTGGCGCCGGGATCTGGCTTGATCGTGCAAAAACACATCCGTATCATCTGTATCAGTTCCTTTTGAACACCAGTGATGAGCTCGCTCCTCTTCTACTGAGGTTTTACTCGTTCAAACCATATGCAGAAGTCCAGAAAATCGAAAAAGAATGGGTCAAAGAAACTCGCTCCTTGCAACGAGCACTCGCACACGAGCTCATCACTACCATCCATGGAGGTGAGGATGCTGCAGCAGCCGAGCGGATCACGGCACTGCTCTTTGGTGGTAAGGTCGAAGAGTTGACAGAGAAAGACCTCAACTTCATCGCTGGCGCTCTCCCCTCAATGACGATAGATCTAGATGCGACACCGGCACTTGAGGACATGGCAGTCAGTATCAAGCTCGTCTCATCCAAGGGTGAGGCGCGTCGTCTCATCACGCAAAATGGCCTCCGCTCATACGAGCTCCACGGCAAATACATCCTCCTCCAAAAAGGGAAGAGGGAATATGGAGTGATCATAAAAAGAGGATAATCATCTCAAGTAAATATCGCAGATCGCGTTGTTTTGACCTGCTAAGGACTGATTATTTTGCTACAAAAGGTGTATAATATAGGTGTTCCTATTGGGGATGACATGCTTCGACGGGAAGTACTTTTACAGGCTGGCACAAGCGCATCTATGCGACAAATAGAAAAACTTAATTGCTAACTCATTTGAGACTGCAATTGCAGATTTGAAAGCTTTCGCTCGCGAAGCTGTTGAGGGCTCAATCGCCCAAAAACAGTCAGCATACCTCTTTGCATAAAAGAAGTACTGAAACCTTTCTGTTGTCTGACTATCTGATCATTTCTTTCTTTCGTTCTATGATCATGATGGATAACCAACGAAGGATGCTGATGGATGAGGAATATACTCGATAATCCATCTCAAGATAGTGAGTGTCCATGGGGATTAGGCGCGAAGATATGCCTTGCTCCGTGGTATCAAATATCTTCTCATCTTGTGCAAAACGGCTTATAAGGTATTTTTCGGACCCGGGTTCAAATCCCGGCATCTCCACACTTCGCTCTCTACCTCCCGTAGAGAGCTTTTTTATGACTTCATCGCCTCTTTCAGCATCTTGCGCTGCTCAAGACGGACATCGCGATCTTTGACTAACTTCTTCTTTTCAATATCTTTACGTCCACGAACGAGCGCTACTTCTAGTTTCAATAACTGTCCTTTTGTGTAGCAAGATTTTGGGGCGATCGTTAGATTGCCTTTTTTCATCTTTGTCTCGAGACGCAGAATCTGATGTTTGTGAAGGAGGAGTTTGCGACTGCGTGTCGGATCATACCCTGCAGGAAAGCTAAAGGTGTATCGAGGGATATTGGCATTGATGAGGTACACACCATCATTCAAGATTTTGACGAACGCATGCTCGAGCTTGAGTGCGCCGGCTTTGATCTGTTTGACTTCGCCTCCCAGGAGGGACATGCCCGCTTCAAAGGACTCGATTTCTTCATAGTCGCGAAAAAAGTCTTTATTGATGATTTTCATATATACCGTCCTATCAACCTATAGATTATACCGTATCGCAGAATATCGGTGAAAGTGTGTGGAAGCAGCAAAATTGACGCACTAGCTTAAGCACCAGCAGGTCCACCAGCTTGGTTAGATCTTTGCAGCTCAGCTTGAGCTTTATGATTTAAATTGTCTGCTGACTCTAAAGCAATCCCAAGAATGGCGGTGAGTGATATTTGGGCGAATATAAACTTCTTAAGATAACCTTTGCCCGCTTCTGTAGCATCAAACTTTTTCACTTCTTCCATGATCACCTCTTTTGATCGTGTTCCTGGCTTTTCATTTTTCTGTTTATTTGGCGCGAGTAGGTACTCTGTTGCATCCTTAAATGCTTGTCCGAGGGTGTTTTGTTTTTCCGCGTTATCTTTCTTCTCGGGTTTTGCTTCTGGAGTTGCTGCTGCTGGCGCAGTCTCACCTGCTGCTGGGGCTCCACTGGGGGCACCCGCTGCGTCTGCAGTCTTGTC
>CAZIUF010000001.1:92373-139770 GCA_964542665.1 uncultured Gammaproteobacteria bacterium
GTTTCTTTTTGGCATCAAGAGCTGCATCTACACCGTCTTTATAATTCTTAAGCCAGACCTGATATTCTTGGGGTTTTGTTTTCGGATCGGGTGCGGGTCCAAGCCCTTCTACAACAGTCGCTTTGAGTGCCTTGTCCTCTATCTCTCCTTGTCGTTTTGCCATCGCCTCATGCATCTCGACAGCTTGCATGACGTCCTTTGGCCAAACACCATTTGCATCAAGCTCAACAGGTTTTCCGTCCTTTGCCATATCTTTTAAGATATCCGCTCGGACACTATCAGCAGCTTCAGACAAACATTTGTCTGCTGTTTCTTTAGCTTGCTTTTTTTCACCAGCCTCGGTCTTATCAAACTCGTCTTTTGTCAATAATCCATTCGATTTATCTATTAACGTAGCATCCTCTGCACTTGGCCCTCCTACTGGCACTGTACCAATCTCCTTCTGTAATTCTTTAGGAGTGTCATCGCCTGCAGCTAAGCCCTCAAGAGCACTTTTTGGATCTGTGGATGCTTGTTCAGTAATCTTAGCGGCAAAATCAGCAGCAAAAGCTGTAGGTTCTTCTGGACCGGCTTTCCCCAATGACTCTGCTAAATGAGCAGCTTCTGCTAGTAGAGATGGTTGCGAAGTTTCAGCCATTAGTTTTTTTGAGCAACTGATAAGGCTTGGTCGATGTTCCCCGCATGGAGGTGTTTACTCATCTCCTCGACTACGGATTGTGTTTTGGTTTCTTCATACTCAGAAGCAAGTTGATCGACGACGGGTTGAAAGTTTGGGAAGTGTTGAGTCAAGAGACGCATCTTGGTCAGAAGATCATCCCATGAGGTAAATGGCTCAACAGCAAGCATGGCCTTGGCCATATACTGTGCATGTACCTTGGTGAGGGTGCCCTGCCGGATACCTTTGGCTATCTGCCTGAGGTAGAGTTGTTCTGCTTTCGTTTGGATAGGCAATATGTCCATGGTAGTTAAATCTATCATATCGGGCACGCACAAAGCAAATGGCCTGGGTACACTGCAAACAGAGGTCAAAATATAGGTAATCGATGATTTGTAGGGTATACTCTTGGTTTGTATGCGTAGTAACCCGCTCTTAGTCGTTTTTCTCACCATATTTCTCGATATGCTCGGGTTTGGGATACTCATCCCGATTATCCCTCAGCTCTTTTCAAATCCTGACAGTAAATACTTTCTGCTCAATGACTATGGCCTGACACTCAGACAGGGTGCATATCTTGTCGGTCTTCTGACCGCTGCCTACCCGATAGCTCAGTTTTTTGCGACGCCTATCTTGGGTCAACTTTCCGATAAATATGGTCGCCGACCTATCCTCCTCATCTCGCTGGCGGGGACATGTATCTCATATATTTTGTTTGCTTACGGTCTCCATATCCATAGCCTCTGGCTGCTATTCGCATCGCGCATGTTCGATGGTGTCACTGGAGGCAATATTGCAGTCGCCCAAGCGGTCATCGCTGATGTGTCGACACCAGAAAATAGATCCAAGAACTTTGGACTCGTTGGGGCGGCTTTCGCGCTCGGCTTTATCCTCGGGCCCATGATTGGTGGGCTGCTCTCATCGGGCAATCTCAGTCGTCACCTCGATGTGACGACACCCTTCTATTTTGCGGCTTTTCTCAGTCTCATCAATGTTATATCTGTCAAGTTTCAGCTACCTGAGACGCACAAACATATCAATCATAAAATCAGACTCACTCTGGGTATGTCGGTGCACAATATCGCGAAAGTTTTCACGCTCAAGTCAGCGACACCGCTTTTCATCACCGCACTTTTGTTTCAGGGAGGGTTTACTTTTTATACTTCTTTTGCTGGGGTGTATCTGACTCAATATTTTAAGTTCACTGAAAGTACGATTGGATTCTTCTTTGCATATGTTGGCATGTGGATCATCATCACTCAAGGATTTATTTTGCGCAAAATCCCGATTAAGATCCCTGAGCATCGGATCGTGCGCGCATCGATATTTATGGTTGCGATAGCCCTCGCTATCTATCCCCTAGCCCATACTCGCTGGATGCTCTACCTGATCGTGCCCTTTTATGCGATCCCCTTTAGTCTCGCCTCGCCGAAGATCACTGGTCTTATCAGTAAGTCGGTTGGTCCAGAGCGACAAGGAGAAATACTGGGGGTGGGATCATCTATACAGGCTGTCGCGCAAGGTATCCCCCCACTCATCGCAGGTGCAGTTGCAGCAAGCTTCAACCCGACAGCAAGTATCATCACTGCATCGGCACTCATATTCGCAGCAGGGGTCTATTTCTTATTCGCCTACCATCCACATCAGGTAGTACACAATGCTACAACCCCAGTAACTGGCGGAATGCACTAAGCTGATCGGGGTGAAGACGGACTTGCATGATATATCTGCCGAGTATCCAATCACGGAAATCGTCTGACTCAGTCAGTGTGAGGAACTGATCAAAGTCCACAAGCTCAATACTGATTTTTTCTCCGGCGTCGAGATTTTGTTTAGTTATTTGTTTGCAACCACGCGCAATGAAATAGTGTATATCGCATTTGATTTTTTCGTTGGGACTCGACACTTTCCATAGATGCCAATCTTCGCTTGTATATCCTGTTTCTTCGAGCAGTTCGCGCTTTGCTCCACCAAGCGCATCCTCATCAGGCTCGAGACGACCAGCTGGAGTCGAGATCAGTCCGTGATTGTTCGGCTGATCTTGATGCTCGATGATGATCTTTTTATCAGCAGTCACCGCAATGATGATGGCAATATCGGGCCGCGAGACTCTCTCAAATATTGCCTTTGATCCATCAAACATCTCCTGTTCCCATTGATATACATCAAAAATCTGACCGTTAAAAACCTTCTTAGCGTGTGATGGGATGGGATTTCTCACAGGTTTATTCTACTTTTTCTAATGTCACTTCAAAGATCAGTGTTGAGTTGGCGGGTATTTTACCCCCACCTGCTGGCTGGCTGCCATATCCAAGCTCAGGAGGGATGGTGATTGTACGAGTACCACCAACCTTCATACCCTGTACTCCATAATCAAATCCTGGGATCATCTGACCTGCGCCAACAGTGAAGATGAGTGGCTCGTTATTGCGACTCGCCGAAGAATCAAACTCAGTCCCATCACTCAAAGTACCACGATATTGGACAGATACGGTTTTTCCTTGGACTGCTTCTTCGCCTTGTCCTATCAGTGTATCTACCGTTTTCACTTTCGAAGTATCAGGATTTGTAGATGGAGTTTCAGTGGGCTGAGTGATAACGTCTGGGATTTTGACAAAAGGTTTATCTCGTCGTGGTTGCATAAATACATATGCGATGGCTGCAATGACGATAAGCGTGAGAAGGATGATAAGTTTGTTCATGGAATGAAAATATTTATAATTTGATATTTATTTTTTTCTTGAGAGTGTACCAAATGCGCCTCTCATCTGACTGCGTATGATTTGACCAATAACAAGTTTGGCTTGGTTGATAAGAAACTTACCTGCTTGAGTCCCGATCGCCCCTGCTAGGCCACCTAGTACACCTCCTGCCGCTATTTTTCCCGCAGCGCTAGCAACTCCTGAAGACTCTGTTGCTCCTTCGATTTTTTTCAGTAGCATTTCATATGCGCTCTCTCGATCAATCACTGTATTGTATTTTTGAGACATGGGGGATTGGCCTACGAGCATCTGCAGCTCAGTTTCACTGATTGTGTCCATCCGGCTCTCTGGACTTGAGACCAGACAGGCGACAAGAGGGGTAGGTGTGCCTTGTTCCGATAAACAAGTTACAAGCGCTTCACCAATCCCAAGCTGAGTGATCACATCTTCTGTTTTGTAGTACGTACTGTCAGGATAGTTGTCTGCGGCAAGTCTGATTGCCTTACGATCATTGGCAGTAAAAGCGCGCAGGGCGTGCTGAATCTTCATCCCCAGTTGTCCGAGTACTGAAGCGGGTATGTCTGCTGGGTTCTGGGTACAGAAAATGATTGAGATTCCTTTGGATCTGATGAGTTTGATCGTTGTCTCAATCTGATCTAAAAGAACGTTGCTTGCTTCGTCGAATATAAGGTGTGCTTCATCGATGATGATCGTTAGCTTGGGCTTGAGCATGTCACCCTCTTCAGGGAACGTGTTATAAATCTCTGCGAGGAGTGAGAGCATAAATGTCGAGTACATCTTGGGTCTATTTTGCATATCAGCAACACGAAACACGTTGACTATGCCTCGACCTTTTGTATCTTGGCGGCAGAGATCCAATACATCAAAAGACATCTCGCCAAAAAAAGTATCTGCTCCCTGCTCTTCGATCTCGATGATCTTGCGCATGATCGTCGATGTTGTGGTGGAGCTGATTGCCCCATATTCCTTGGCTATTTCCACTTTGCCTTCATTGGTCAGGTATTGGAGTGCTTTTTTAAAATCTTTCAAATCTAGAAGTAGTAGCCCTTTATCATCACAATATTTGAATATCAAACTCGTCACCGATGCTTGGGTATCATTGAGCTCGAGAACCTTTGAGAAAAGCACGGGACCAAACTCGCTCACCGTTGCTCGCATCTTGACTCCCGTCGCACGCGAGATGGTGAGAAACTCGACGGGAAAACTGGTGGGTACCCAAGGTAAACCGATTGCATCTTGGCGAGCCTTTATTTTGTCGTTCATCTCTCCTGGCTGGCTGATCCCTGAGAAATCGCCCTTCACATCCATGACCAGAACTGATACTCCCTCACGAGAAAGTGACTCTGACAACTTTTGCAGCGTTTTTGTTTTACCAGTACCCGTGGCCCCAGCAACTAAACCATGTCTATTGAGTGTTGAGAGTGGGATACGCACGAGCGCTTCTTTGTATACTGATCCCCCAAGAGTTGCAGCGCCCAAAATGAGCGACTTATCTGAGTTCGGATATCCAGACTGGATTGAGCCTACAAATGATTTGTTCATAAGTGTAAAGTGACATATCATGCCTCAGATCAAGCTCAAAAGCAAGCGATGGCGTGCTGCCTAGCTACAACCGGCGTACACTTTTAGAGACAAAAGATATATGATGTACCTATGCGGCTCAAGCTCCATCATATCCTCGTCGGGTTTCTGATTTTTACCCTCATTACTTCTTTTTTGCGTAACTCAGCCGCCCTGAGAAAAAACGCAACCTTTTTTAACCAACTTCAGAGAGAATATGATGAACAAAAAGCAAGAAACGACAAACTCAAGCTACAAAATGCGAAAAGCAGCAACCCATTTGAGATCGAAAAAATCATGCGCAACAAACTCGGTTTTGTAAAGCCAGGTGAAGAAGTTCTCATCATCCATGGTGTCTCTCCTACGGTAACGCCTGCCTTCACACCAGCTCAGTAGCCGTCATGAACCTGGTATAATAGCCCTGTTACACTACGTTGTTTAGCGTTTAGTGTTTAAAGTATGCGGGGTAGTGTACGGTAGCACAGAAGGCTCATAATCTTCTAGACTTGGTTCAATTCCAAGCTCCGCAACATACGATCACATTTGCGAATCTCCACATCCGCTGAGTTGAAAAAGGCCGCCCGGTTAGTGTACAATCTGTACGTGGAAACTCCTTTTCAGCTCTCTGTCATCATCCCCGTATACAACGAGCATGGCAATATCAATACCCTACTCGAGCGGCTGTTGCCCATCGTGAGTCGGTATCATTACGAGATCATTTTCATAGACGATGGCTCAACAGACAAAACTACCCATGACATCAGTCAGCATGTGCTCAAAAATCCACATATCAAACTCGTCTCATTTACTCGTAACTTTGGCCATCAACGAGCTCTGTCTGCAGGATACGCATATGCGCAGGGTGATGCTGTCATTTCAATCGATGCCGATCTCCAGGATCCTCCAGAGCTCATCCCCGATCTGGTGAAAAAATGGCGAGAAGGTAATCAGATCGTATATGCAAAGCGACGCACTCGGGCGAAAGATGGCGTATTCAAACGGCTGTCAGCTCAGACGTTTTATTGGTTTATCAATCAACTCTCCGAAATCACCATCCCTACAGATGTTGGTGATTATCGACTCATTGATCGACAAGTTGTCGACTATCTAAATAAACTTCCTGAATCATCTCGCTTTTTGCGAGGTCTCGTAGCCTGGAGCGGGTATCAAACGGCGATGGTTGAGTTTGATCGCGAAAGTAGACACACCGGACATACGCACTATCCACTCAAAAATATGATTAGCTTTGCGATGACCGGGATCACAGCGTTTTCAGTCAAACCACTTCGATTGGTAACGTATCTCGGATTTATCACTGCAGCTCTTGGATTTGCGGGCATGTCATACGCAATCATTCGGCGATTTCTACTTCCCCATGAATATTGGGTCACTGGATGGACAGCACTCTTTGTCTCAATCATGTTTTTCTCGGGGATACAGATCCTCATCTTAGGCATGATCGGAGAATATATTGGTCGCATCTTTGGTCAGGTTCAGGGTCGACCTTTGTACGTCATCAAGACACTCAAGAATATCACTCATCCTACTCACTCATGAAACGGATCCTGCACTACTTTGGAGTTGGACTCATTGCCGTAGGTACAGCCGCTGTTGTTTTGTGGCTTCTCATCACTTGGTCACAGAAAAAAGAATTTTTGACACCAGTTCCTCAAGAAAATCCTCTGCAGATCATCTACCCCACATCAGGAATCAATTGATAGTGTAGAACTTAGAGTGTAAAACGAAGAATAAAAATCACAATATTTAAAAATATTTTTTGTGACATCACGGCGTGTTGGCAGGACCCGGGATCCGCAGCTCAAATATCTTCCCTACTCCACCTAAGAAGGCTTGATCGATAATAAATAGAATGAGATAACTTGCTGCGAAAAGCCCAATCCCTATGAGTGCCCACTTGAGTGTGCTCTGGGCTTGCTCGATCTTTTCGGCGCTCCCAAATGAAGTGATAAACAAAATGCCTCCGTACACTAACATTGCAAATAAAACGATAAGAACTAGTGACGATGCAAGAAACAGGACATTATCGTAGACTACCTCAAGACATTGAAATGTTGGAACCCCGTCAACAGTACAAGACTTCGACTGATCAACATTGCCTAATGCATCTCGCACTTCCCAATCACGCACCTGAGCCGAGACGGGCAAAGCAGTCAAAAAACTGAGTGTGATGCCGGTGAAAAGTAATCCGATTAAGAAATGTTTCATAGGTGGTGAATAATTACTGTGTTTTTCCCCAAGTACAGGTAAACCCTAAACAAATGGGGTGATCAGGCGAAAACGGAATTTTTTCGGCAAGTACCACGCCACTCAACAGCGCAATGTAAATAGCGAGCATGACGGTGGTCCGTTGGAGTTTTTTTTTCACCACTTCTACTCTACTTGGGTTATGAGCATTGTTCACCCACTCTATCGCACGAAAGAGTTGATAAAACATGCCGGATAAACCAAAAACGATAAAGATCGTTCTAATAATCATACTGAGAAAGAGTGGACTCGCCATAGCTCACTCACTATAGCAAATATCACATACACAATGCAATATTGAGCCGGAGGATAAACGAAGAAGGCGTCCCGCCATGGCGGGACGCCTTTAGTCGAGTTTCTATTTCGTTACGGCTTCACTAAGTTGAATGAGCCGAGCTGGAGCGGACATGATATACCAAGACATATCTTGCCTCCAAATATCACTTGTTCCACGACAACCACAAGAGCAAGTACGGCGACCATGACTATGAGACCGAGTACAGCGGCCTGAATCTGCTCTCGTGCTTCTTTGACTCCTTCATCTTTACCCTCAGACGTGATCCATTTGAACGCACCGATAAGCAGATAGATGAGTGCTATGATCCCTGCAATAAAGAAGAAGAATCGGATGATGCTTCCAAGGAAGTCACCGAGCTTGGGGACTTTAAATCCTGGTGAGATAAACGTATCAGTGAGTGGATTGCATGCGCCACTAATGCCTGCTTCCAAACAAATTACATCACCTGGCTGGACCACTCTCGTACCGGCAGTCGGTCCATCAACACGAGAAATCCATGTACCAACTCCTGAACTGGAACCAGAAGTCTGTATACATTCACATCGAGGATTATCCCCTGCAGCTGCAAGGGTTGATCGAGCTGCAATAGTCATCACAGAAGTTGCCACCAAGACTAAAGCTAAACTGCCAACGAAGAGCTTTCTAAATGTGTTCATAATAAAGATAAATAATTGATTAGTACCATTCTACTCATCTTTTGGCCTATATTGCAAGGCCTCAGCGATGTGTATCTCATTTATCGTAGCAGATCCTGCAAGATCTGCAATAGCATCGCTATATCTAGCCACTTGCTCGAGCAAACGAAAAGCGACGTGCCTAGGCACGTCGCTTGAGATTTATCAGACAATCCAGTGCTTTACTGAGGACTCAACTGTGGTAGTTCAAGAGGACAAGATATACCAAGACATATCTTGCCGCCAAAAATCACCTGTTCTATTACGACCACGAGCGCAAGTACAGCAACCATAACTACAAGACCGAGGAGTGCAGCTTGGATCTGCTCACGCGCCTCCTTAACTCCTTCCTCCTTACCGCTTGAGGTAATCCATTTAAATGCACCCATAAGTAGGTAAAGCAAGGCAACTATACTGGCAATCAAGAAAAATATTCGGATAATATTTGCGAGAAAATCTCCAAATTTGGGGACCTTGATGGGAGATTGAACAAATGTGGAAGTTAGAGTATTGCACGATTTTCCTGCGTATCCAGCATCCTCACAGAGCCTGCCACCTGGCGTCGTGCCGTCGGTCGTTGAGACCCATTTTCCATCTGCGGGAACACCTGTTGAAATACATTTACATTCAGGCCCGACAGCATGAGTAGATTTGACTGAAGTACTCATCACAAAAGTCAGAACAGTGAATATTGCCAAGGCACTGACAGCTATTTTTTTAATGGTTTTCATAACACAAAAAAATAATTAGTTAATACCGACTCACTCATCTTTGGGTCTATATTGCAAGGCCTCAGCGATGTGTATCTCATTTATCGTAGCAGATCCTGCAAGATCTGCAATAGTTTGGGCAACCTTGATGATTTTGAAGTGCGATCGGGCGGAGAGTGACATATGCTCTGAAGCTTGCTTGAGAAGCTTTGTAGCTGGCTCATCGAGCAGGCAGAGTTTGCGGACATCGACACTACTCATTTCAACATTGGCATATTTACCGATCGCTGCAAGGCGTGTATGTTGTCGAGCTCGAGCGGCAACTACCCGCGTACGGATGTCACTCGATGACTCAGCTTCCTCTTTCCCATGGAGCTTGTCATAAGCGACGGGGGGAATATCTATGTGCAAATCAATACGATCAAGGATGGGACCTGAGAGTTTTTTCCGATACTTTAGTATTGCGGCCTGCGGACAGGTGCATGCTTTGGTTGGGTGTCCTAGATAGCCACAAGGGCACGGATTACTTGCAGCAAGCAGGAGAAACCGTGCGGGATAGGCAACTGTCCCTGCAGCCCGTGAGATTGTGACCACTCCATCCTCCATCGGTTGTCGCAATGCTTCCAAAGTCCCGCGTTCATATTCAGGAAACTCATCAAGGAAAAGCACTCCCCTATGGGCAAGGCTGATCTCGCCTGGTGAAGGATTGGTTCCCCCACCGATGAGGCCTATCCTGCTTGTTGTATGATGCGGCGAGCGAAATGGACGAGAGGCTACGACCGGAGCCCCACTGAGCAAGCCAGTGACAGAGTAGATCTGTGTCACCTCGAGCATCTCAGACTTGGTAAGGGGTGGCAGGATCGATGGAAATGATCGGGCGAGGAGCGTTTTGCCTGCGCCAGGGACTCCCTTGAGATGGATATTGTGTGATCCAGCAGCAGCTATCTCAAGGGCTCTTTTTGCCTGGCCCTGCCCGCGCACATCGGCAAAGTCAGTCGTGTATGCGGGCAGATACTGATCGATGATCGTCTGGGTTTGTGGAGTGATCGTAGTTTTTCCGACAAGATGATCGATAAGATCTCTGAGACTATCCACTGGATAAACAACGATATCATCCACCACAGCTGCTTCAGGTGCATTTGCTCGTGGGACAAATAGCTGTGTCTTCCCTGCACGTGCTGCCATGAGTGCAAGCGGCATGACTCCCGTCACCGATCGAACACCACCTTCAAGAGAGAGCTCGCCAACGAAAAATGCTTGTTCAAGCACGTCAGTTGCACATAGTTTTTGGGCCGCAAGTATCCCGATTGCAATCGCTAGATCGTATCGACTACCCGTTTTGGGCACATCTGCGGGAGCAAGGTTGACAGTGAGCCGAGAATCAGGCACATCAAAACCTGTGTTGGTCAGTGCAGTGCGAATCCGATCCTTGCTTTCATTGATCTCCTTGCCAGGCAGGCCCACAATCGTAAATGTTGGAAATCCTCTATCTGCAATGTCTACCTCGACAGTGATGAGGATACCCTCGAGTCCGAGTGTCGCTCCTGAATATACTTTTGCAAGCATAAATGAATCGGGTTATGCGGTGGGTGGCATAGGTGCTGATGGAGGTGATTGACCTGCATCATACATATGGGGATCGCGATGACGTTTCACGTAATACAGAATGAGTAAAACCGTCACAGCAATAAGCAATATTAGAATGGCAATATAAACAAACAGTTGAGCAAGCTGTCCTACTGGCTGCATTTCCTTCGGGGGGACAACACTTGGTGTCGTTGGTACCCCTGAAAGATTGATAGCTGTCCCACTCGGTGCTGCCCCTGATGGATTGACTGGAGCGCCAGAAAGTGCTGCGCTTGGGGTAGACTGTGCATAGCTAAACGCTTCTACCTTTTGGGCTTCGAGCGCAGAGAATAGATCTACCGATTTGGCGGTTAGGTATTCTTTATTTTCAGCGAGGATATTTGTTGTCTTCACGACACGCAAAGTAGCGCCGGTTCCATACTCAACACGATAACGGTATGAGGGGAGACCATGAGGTGGGATAACATATCTTCCCGTCGCATCAGTAGTTGTGCTGTACGTGATCTGACCATTTGTCTCATCTATGACTCTGACTTCTGTCAGGGATAGTGCCTTGCCACTGGTGTCCTTAGCCACTGCATCGATATATTGAGGCATGATGGGAATACTAATCTCCAATCCATCGCCCTGCGCGACGACCAGATCAGCATCGGTAGATACACCAAGTACTGATGAGTAAAAGGTTGGCTTGGTGAGCTTTACTGTCACCACACTCTGTGACTTGATAGTCTCTGAAGGTATCGTGATGCCCCAGGTACCATCTATCGTGGCACGTGTATTGATTGGCTGTACTACACCATCTATAACCGCCTCAACAAGGGTATAGGGATGGGATACTGTGCCGAAAACATAAAGCCCCGAATCATTGTTGCGTACGTTAGTATCGTTGATGATCGCAAGTGCACGAGTTGGCGATGCCCCAATCTTTGAGGCAGTGACGGGGAGGTCGCGACGCTGGATCTTGCCATTATTCTGCATAATATCCTCAATCGGACTGAGCGCCTTCGGATAGAGCTCTGTATATAGTTCTTTAGATTTTTCGTCAACTGTTACAAAAACCTTGTATACACCCTTGTCGAGTCTGGCGCCACGAACTATTCCTGACTCGCTCGCATTAACCAATGCGCTACTTGCACGAGTTGCATAAGCGACAGTTTGACTTGGATCGACAGGGAGAACGTCCAAAGCATACGTGCCATCGGCCACGACGAATGCAAATGATCCTGTGCTCAGAGTATTCTGAATAGGTGCCACCCCAATATTATTATCACTCAACTTATTGTAAAAGCCAAGTACTGGAACTGCGGGCGATGTGACAGTGGGCTGCCATTTTTCGAATAAATACACAGGCACATTGATGAGAGGTTCGAGTGTCTGCGCATCAAATACGTATCCGTACGGGTCAAATCGATACTTTACTACTTTTACCTCGTTGCTCTTCTTAAATTTTTGATCACTGACCTTAGGCGAGCTTCCATCGAGTGGCACATCTGTTACGACAACAGGTGTAAAGTAACCAACTGCATAAAACCAGTTAAGGGTCTCATGGAAAGAGTTTTTTTGCTGCCATTCCAACACATCTGAGGGGATCAGCTCCATCGTGCCGTCATTGCAGACTGTGGTCGCTAGACACGAGAATGGTTTGCCATTTTTAAGCTGTGGCTGGGAACCTTCGAGTGTATAGCTAATCCTCCCCAAACGCTGCCATTTTGCATTTGCAGTAGCCGCACAATATCCAGTTGGTGCTGATCGGTACTCAGCCTCACACCACTTCACATCATGAGCTTGAGTACCGGTGGTACACACATCACCGGTCAGGTTGGAGAAAGTCCAACTCCCTACGGTGATATCCCCCTTAAGACGAGAGTTTGTCACACAACCTATGACGAATATGCTCTGAAATTCTTCCTTGGTAAGGCTACTTGTAGGTATAAGCTTGATTCTGTGTACGCTCACCGGCATAGTCGATGAGGTAAACTCCATGGCCCCTTCAGAGTTTTTCTCAAATTCTGCCGCGTAGGATCGAACTGGCAGACAGACAATCACAAAGATAGCAAGTAAGAATACCTTCTTTAAGTAGTTTTGCATAATACCCCATCATACAGGTACACAAAATCTCTTGTCAATGACAACTATATCAATTAGTATAGTTAGGTGAGATTCCCCACTCGTTTCTTCTTTCGTATAGTCGTTTTATTCATCTTCTGCTTGTTTATTGGTCAGAACGTAACACAGGTGAGTGCGCAAAAATTGACTGGCAAGGATATGTATGACTATATCCAGCTCAGTATCACCCCAATCCCCTGCAAAGGATCTGGTGGCTCTGCACCAAAATGTCCCGTAGGATTCAGTGAATTTTACACAACTGGTCAGACGAGTATTCCAAATCCAGCAGGCATACTCCCAACAGGGTATAACGACTATAAAAAACAAATAAATACGGTGGGTAGTCAGGCTGACATAGCTACCGAAAAATGCGCAACCCAATATTCACCGCTTCCTTCGGTCACACCAGCAGCAACTGATGTGAATTTCACTGACAATCCTGCAGCCAATCACTATTGGGCTGAAGATTCAGACATCACTGCACTTGGCAAGTCAAATGAACGAGCTCGGCAGTTTCTCTATTGGACACTGAGTCGCTCAGCAGTCGATGACAATCCAAAGATAAAAGAAATATGGGGAGTATCACGGAATGTTGCCATCTCAGTTGTGATCCTCATGGCAGGAGTCCTCGGGGTCTGGATGATCCTCGCCCAGAGGATGCGCTATCAGCTCTCTGGTGAGTTTGGAGTTTGGAGGTCAGTGGGCAAGATCGCACTTTCACTTTTGTATATATCATTATCTGCCGCCATCGTCCTCGTTCTCATACAGATCTCTGAGATATTCATGCGCTTTTTTATTCTGTCTCTTGGTGGAGGCCAGCTGTTCAATGTGTATTTTGGATCATCAAACACTGAAGCGAACTATATCGGGTTTATCGGATGTCGCGATTTGAATATCCGTGTCCAGGAATCGATCAATGCAGAAGTATTTCTACTCCATATCACCAACCTCACCTATTATGCAATGGGCGTGATGATCATGATTCGTAAGATTTTGCTTTGGTTCTTGCTTTTTGTCTCGCCTTTTCTACCAATACTCCTCTCATTTCCTCTCATTCGGAATACGGGCAAAATCTGGATTGGAGTATTTTTCCAATGGTTATTCTATGGTCCGCTGTTTGCACTTTTCTTGGGTGCAACTGGTGCAATATGGCGTTATGGCATACCTTTCCAATTTGATTTCTCGCGGATCAATAGTTATCTTGGCTACGTTTACCCCAATGCGATCATCATCACCTATGGAGGTCCGGCGCAGCTAGGAAATACCGCCATCAACGCATTTAATAGTGCAAACTATGTTGATACATTTGCAGAGTACGTAATCAGTCTCATTATGATGTGGGTGGTGGTACTTTTACCTTGGTTGCTGTTGCGTATCTTTAGGGACTACTGCTGTGACGGGATCTATGCTATGGGCACTGCGCTCAAGAGTCTTGGGGATGGACTCCATCCTGGCCCACCTCCCAAAGGATCAACTCTCCAACCTATGCGGGCACCTACGAATATCAATCGTGATGCACCTGCCGCATCCTCGACGAAAACTTCTTCGCTGATGCAAAAGGCACTTCGTCTCGACAATGTCGAACAGGTCCACCAGGCTCAGACCACCGATATCGCCTCAGCGATGAATCTGCACGCATCATCACTCCGAGATGTTGCACGAATTGAAACAAACAAAACTATGATGTCAGCTGCACGCCAAAATTTTGCACTTCTTCAAAATCCATTAACTGCAACGACAACGACTGATCGACAGAAATTTTTGAACGTCCGTACTGAGCTTTTCAACCGTGCTACCAGCAAGAACGATACATATGCTCGGTATATGCTCTCAACCGCATCGACAACGTCACAAGAAAATATTCAGAGGCGCAGTGAGTTGACCAAGTCGATCGAAGCGGCGCTCGTAAATACCTCTGATACATTGTCACTTGATAAAGCAATCGCCCAATCGAGCGGCGTCTCTAGCGAGCGAGTGAACCAAATCAGTCAACAAGTCGTTAATAACATCCTGAACAGTGCGCAAACAACTAGCAGCATTGCTCAGCATACTGGCGTCTCCGAAGAGTCTGTAAAAAGTATTTTGCAATCATTTTCACAACAAACAATGCAGCCACTCAATAAGATAATTGAGTCTATTGAGAAGATTACTAATATTTCAAACGAACAAGTGAGACTGGTACTCAAAGAAACACGATCTGTCGTGGATCGCGCACAGTCACTCGCAAATATCACGAGGATGACAAAAATCAGTGATACAAAGGCCACTGATCTACTTTCACAAATCAGTCATGTCACTACTAATACTGGATTTAATATCGAAGGTATTGCGTCATCTCAAGCGAAAGACACAAGCATCCCGTCTCAATCCAATAGCATTGATGCAAATTCGGTGAGTATCAATACACAATCAGCATCTAGCAAAACTAACAATATTTCAGCAAATAAATCTGAGTCTCTCATGAACGACATCTCAAGACGTGATGCGACCTCATCTAGAACTGGCGATATCTCAACAACAAGTGATGTGCTTTACACGAATACCCAGGCAAATGAGTCAAGTAATACCTCGGTTGTAGGTGATACTACGATTCTGGGAGATATATCAAGCGGTGGGGGTGGCTCGATATTTGAAACCGAAAAAGTACGAGATTTCACTCAAGCTATCCTCAAGAAAACACTGGTGGATGAGTCGGTCATCTCCTCCATCCAGACTGAGACAGGACTGAGCAAAAAACAAATAGAGTCAACGATTAGCATTTTTAGCACAGTTACGTCTATCGCAGATCCAAAGACACTAGAAAAAATTAGGGTTACGGTCGGTATTGAGCCACCAAAAGCACTGTCTATCATCCAATCAGCTGTCAGACAGCTCGGTTCTGCCTCAAATATTTTGGGTGCGCCAGGAAAGGATAGTGGACTGCATGCGGCAACAGAAGCAGACCTGATCAAAGAGCAACTCGCGACGGCGCTGGACCCCGAGATGCAGATCGATCAAATCATACCTCTCCCCGAGGAACAATCACTCGATGAGTATGAGGAGATTCGTAATCTTTGGGTATCACAGTATGAGGAGGGTGAGGTGCCGACATCCGAATATGTCCACACCAGATTGGATTGGATCAAGCAAGATAGCACGGTGATTACTAATATTTTAAATAAGTTCTTGTCCAAAGATGCAAAAATGCATCAGCAAGCACTTGACGAGGTTGGCTTCATCATCCCTGTATTTTTGATCAACAATCTAAACGGTGCACAGCTCATCACCTATCTCAAGGCGAAGCTTTCGGCAGCGAAGCAAGTTGGAAAAAATCTCACGAAGAAACTCGAGGACGACACTTTGGCTATTTCACAATCTGAAAATGAGGAGGCAAGCCTGCTGTCAGCCGATCACACGGTCAAAGATGAAAATACTAAACATCTCGAGGTAGATGAGAAAGGCGAAACTCGCGAAGCGAAATAAATAGTTGCAAATGTAAAACGTAGAGTGTAGAACGTATAACGTGGTACCAAACCGTGATGATGCGTGAGGATTTTTTTGAGGCATCTCTGTTTGAGCGAAGCGAGTTTACCAATCGTAGTTCATTTTGCAATATGTTTACCTAAAAATGAACGTACGAGTGGTTATACCCGTAGCCTTCAGTTGCGAAGGGTTAGATGACGAGTAAAAAATCTACGCGCATCATCGAATACAGATTTTCTATTCTTAACTTGTGGCTCGGTGCTTCTTCAGCTTGTAGCTTTACTACTCATCATCCCATACATCTTCGAGATGCGATCAGGAGATGCTTTTGACTTCAAGGTACCGATGACCTTACCCGTGAGCGTGCGAGGATTGGCATCGTATGCAGCTTGATTTGCACTGATGACCTCAGTGATGAGCTTCTTCAGCTCTTCATCAGGTATTTCGGCGGGAAGATACGATTGCATGATGTCGATTTGCTTTTTATTTGCATCAGTGAGGTCGGCCCTACCTGCTGCGGTGAACTGTACACTCGCTTCTGAGAGCTCTTTGACTTGTTTACGGATGATCGTAATGATATCTTCATCAGTCAGCTCTTTTTGAGTCTCAATTTCCTTGTATTTGGCCTGTGATACAATGAATCGAAGGGTTTCAAGACGCACAGTATCATGACTTTTCATCGCACTGATGACTTCGGTTTGGATACGAGTTAGAAGTGGTGGCATAGGTGTTATCGATTGTAACATATTGCCCTAGTTTTGATCCCTTGAAATCACCATTTAAAATCAGCAGAATGAATATGAATACTCAATTTTCAAAAACTCTGATGACCAAAACGAATCGAAAAAAATTCGACGCATTTGATGCTGTGGCGCAGCTCAATCTGAGTATTTTAAAACAGAAACCATCTGTCTCTCAGATGAAACGCGATATCCAAATGAACAGACTGCGCATCAAGCCGCATATGGGTGATGTATTCTCGCTCAATATGGGCAATGATCAGTTCATCGATGCGCTATGGTCGATCATCAAGATCGATGAGTATATTGAAAACACAGTTGATAAGCTCCCCCGCAAAGAAGTAGATATGTTTTATCAGATGTCGTCGTATTTCCGCCAACAGTTTCAAGATACGCTCAATCGGATCGATATGCGTCTTCCCCATATGAAATCGAGGCCCACAGAGCAGCCCGTCGCAATCGAAATCTTCCGCGATATGCGCAAATCAAAGCAAAGAGTGCACTAATGTCAAGACTTGTAATTGTTCCGCATCCTCCTACAATCAGCTCTCAGATATGTCCGCCAAGCCTGTAATCATCGATATTGAAACGAAGCACTCATTTCGCCAGTTTTCAGATCCAGCAAAGCTGGGTGTTTCGGTCGTCATCGCCTACGACTACGCCGATGGCATCTATCACAGCTATACCGAGGATCAGCTCTCAGAGCTTTTTCCTCGTCTAGAGTCTGCATCCCATGTGATTGGTTATAACAGTGATGGTTTTGATCTGCCCGTGCTCCAAGCGTACTATCATGGTGACGTCTTTGCGTTCTCACGCTTTGACATGCTTGAGGATATCCGACAGACGACAGGACGACGCTTCGGACTCAACGACATCTCCCAAGCAACCCTCGGTATCAAGAAAACCGCCAATGGTCTCCAAGCTCTTGAGTGGTACAAGACGGGGCAGATCGACAAAATCATCGAGTATTGTCGTGATGATGTGAAAATCACCAAGCAAGTATTTGAATACGGCGCTACCTACGGCAACGTCTATGTCGGTGCAGGAGACCAGCGTGCCAAGATCCCTACTCGGTGGGAAAAGTATCGTGATGGTCGTGGACTGACTGAGACTGTGCCCAGCACACTCCCCTTCTAGCTCCCTTCTGACATGTTCACCTTATGAAGTTTTGCTGTTTGTTTGGTAGAATAGGACAGTACTTTTCCAAAGTTATTCCCTGGTAGCTCAACGGTAGAGCAGGATGCTGTTAACATCAAGGTTCGAGGTTCGAATCCTCGCCGGGGAGCAAATTGATATAATGAGCTCATGTCTAAAAATCCCATCATCAATGCCCTCAGTGCTTCGGGTTACATCATGCTTGTCGTCTCTGTGATGACTTTTGTGACTCAACCTTTGAGGCACAAGCCTGATACCTTTTTCGCCCCAATCATATTTTTATCGGTACTCACTCTTTCTGTTGCGGTGATGGCATTCTTGTTTTTTTATCAACCACTTCAGCTATTCATTGACGGAAAGAAAAAGGAGGCGGTAGATTTATTTGTGAAAACTGTGGGTATCTTTGCAGGTATTACCGTCATGGCTTTGATTCTGCTTTTTTCCGGTCTGATTTAGTCAAAAAACGTATTGGTTTCACATTTAATATATGCAAAAAACTGCTACTTTTCTCATGTTCGTGGGTGAACAATGCGGCAAAGCCGAGGAAGCTATGAAGTTTTATACTTCGCTTTTCAAGAATTCAGGGATAAAACATATCGACTATTGGAAGGTAAATGAACCGGGTGGTAAAGACGGATTGGTTAAACATGCAATATTTATGCTCAATGGTCTTGAGTATATGATGAGCGAAAATACTTTCGAACACAAGTTCACGTTCACTCCCTCGATGTCTATATATGTCAGCTGTGATGACGAAAATGAAGTAGACTCTCTCTTCAAAAAGCTTTCCGAAGGCGGTAGTGTCATGATGCCTCCAGATAATTATGGTTTTAGCAAAAAATTTGGATGGTTGGCGGATAGATATGGTGTTTCCTGGCAACTGAATCTAAAATAAATGCATGTTCTCTGATTATGAAGCCATAATACCCAATCGTACGGTCGTGTTTGGTTTGTGTTACGATGGATCATGCAAGAAAAAATAAACGTAAACAAACAGGTCATCGGAATAGATAAGTACGTCATGTCATCATCCAGAAAAATATCGTTAGCAGCAGGTATCCTCTACTTGTTCACCTTTGTCTCGATCCCGACTCTCGCCCTCTACGGCCAGGTAAAAAGTGCAAATTATATCCTCGGCGCTGGCCCGGACACTGTTGCTGTCATCGGCGGCATCCTAGAGGTCATCGTTGCTCTCGCTGGCATCGGTACCGCAGTCGTGCTGTTTGCGATGCTTAAGAAACAGAATGAAGTACTTGCGTTAGGTCTCGTCGCATCCAGAGTTCTGGAAGCCAGCTCTATTTTTGTCGGCGTGGGATTTATCTTGACGATTGTAACTTTAAGACAGACCGGAGTAGGAGCAGATGCGTTGATCATCAGCCACACACTAGCCATCCTTTATGACCGCATCTTCCTACTCAGCCAAAGCTTCCTGCCGGCCGTAAACGATCTGTTGTTGGGTTTTTTGCTGTACAAGTCGCGACTTGTACCTCGAGGACTTTCTATGATCGGAATCATCGGAGGTCCCATACTCATCGCTGGCTACCTCGCCGTGATGTTTGGTCTAGTTGGGCAACATGACCCACTGGCAGGTCTGTCTGCACTTTTGGTTGCATTATTTGAGTTCTCGCTGGGCATTTGGCTCGTTGTTAAAGGATTTAATCCTTCGGCAGTTGTTGCCCTTGAGTCTAAAAATCACAGCTGATCCACTATTTTATTGCTGGCATCTCTACAGCCTCACTTTCCTGCGCCCAAGATAGGGCGTCGTCTCTCGTGTTAAAATGTGTGTATGTCTAAATGGATTTGGAGGTTATTTTACCTTTTCGTAGTGGTTTTCCTTGTGCATAGTATCGCGCTAGCGTTTGGGATTGACCTTTCAAAAAATTCCACCTTCTATATAGTGGTATTCATACTTCCGGTTAGTCTATTCATTTTACATATCATATATTCATTGGGAATCTGGCGGAGTATTTTATTCATCTCATTGGCATCGGGCATAGGATGGACGATGGAAACTATCGGACTGAGAGACGGCGTGGTATTTGGCGGACGATATGTGTATACGGGTCATGGTATGGCGATCGGCACAGTTCCCCTAGTGGTGTGTTTGTATTGGTCAGTTTTTATATATACCGGATATAGTCTCGTCAATTCATTTTTATATTGGTTACATAGAAAGCGCCCGACTGTGTCCAAGAATATGATCTTTCGAGTCATCCCCTTGGTCCTATTAGATGCTACGTTCGTGACTATCATAGACTTGTTTATGGACCCTATACAGGTACGTGACGGTGGCTGGCGATGGCTCGATGGTGGTGCATATTTTGATATCCCAATAGGGAATTTTATTGGGTGGTTTATCACTGCGGCATTGGTATTGGGAATTTACCGTGTGATTGAATATTATTTACCTATTAAAGTAGAAAAGAAGGATTTGACTGTAGTAGTATTGCCGACAATATTGTATGGGATGTTGGCGATCTCGTTCAGTATTTCTGCTACTCAATTTGGTCTATACACGTTGGTGGCGATTGGCGCCTCTCTTATGTTTCCGATAGTGATCACAAACCTATACCTGTATGCAAACTTCATCAAACATGAGCATCACTCGTAGACTAACAAGTAGACCAGAAGTCGTTCATCTTAGTCCCCGCGCATCATGACGGTCACTCTCTTTCCCGCAAGCACTATTTCTCGGTTCACAAACTGTTTATCCGTAAGTATGTGAATATCAATATATTTTGCTGACATATCATGCTTCGTATATATTCCATCTTTGATCTGGATATATCCAAGACCAATGAGAGCGTTCGGGTCTGATGGCGGAGAGGTGGACAACGATGTGGGTGCAGGGACAATACCACCTGCTTGTGGAGGTTCGGGTACGTATTCAGTCCGTTGACTCAGCGCTCGTGATATATACACGCGCGAGTTGTTCCAAAGTGTTCGTGGATAGTCGCGTACTTGGGCGATAAGCGCCATATTGAAATGGGGCGTACCCGTGAGGAAGATATTGTTCGAGGAAATCGATGCCAATACATAAGCAATAACGATTATGACGATTACTCTAATGCGGCGGAAGAGTGGCGATCTCATTGGATGAAAAAACTACAATTATCACTCGCATATACGCCACGGAAATTTTCGTGCATAGTCGGTCCTGCTGCAAATGAAAACTGTTTACTACTCCAATCAACACTAGCTACCTGATATTGCTTGTCTCCAAAATATACTGATATTTGCCTTGTTCCGGCGCACCTTTCAAAGGTGCTCCAAGCTGTTTGCGTTAAGGTCAACGAATCGGCTATGTCTATTCGTAGATTGTATCCTGTCCCATTCTCATCACGAACAACAGTTACCACAGGCACTGGGCTCACTGGGGACTCAGTTGGTGGGACAGGAGCAGTGGTTGGCGGTATGGCAGCAGTTGGGACTGCTGTGGGTACAGTAGTCGGTGGCGGGTCTCCACCTGAGCAGACCTTGAAGGATGTTTTGCTCCAGCACGAATCAGCCCCGTTACAATTCCAATGTCCGACACCAACTTCACTGCATTTTATCCCGTATCCCCACTCGTATACTCCACAGGGACCAGCGGTGATGTATTCCATCGCAAGATTAAATTTTCCTGGATGGTCGATTTTTGTCGGCGCTTCAAGAAAGATAGCATCAGCCATGACTATTTCAACACTTCCCACAACAGGTGTGCTTGTGGTTGGGTCACCGGTTGCATATTTTTGTCTATCGGCGAAGGTGGGGTTGTCTCCACCACATCCTCCACCGCCAGGATTGCAAAAATGAGCCTGAACATTGATGCCTCCTGGAGGACCATTTGAAGCTGACTTTAACATGTTTGAAACATTTAAACCTGATTTCATGGCAAATCTCACCTTCTCGCCTGGTTCCACCGTGATCATTGATCCAGTCTCCTGATCGAGTGATTGCGTCCAGGGGATACTCGCACTTACGATGATATTGCGCTGATCACTGCAGAGTGGCCCCGTGAAAAGGGTGTCAACACCAGTAGTCCCTGCTGCAACTTTTTGCAACCCAAAATCTGATGGCGTCGTTGATGTCGGTGCAAGAGCATTCTGAGAAGTATCGAGCCTATCTCTCACATCTCGTTGTGTAAAGAGAGTCATCATGACTATGAAGATAACGATGGTCACACACAGACCCACTATGAAAATGACTTTTGGTAGCTGCCTCACATCAAAAAGTATATCAGTTGCAGAGATTTACGAGAGTTGGAGGGAAACCCAGGATTTCTCATTGGTTGTACTAGATCCTGTGCTTGTATCTACTGATTGAGTGACTAGTCGATGACCACATCGAGGCTATCAAGCAGAATCAGTGCTTCTGGCAAAGAGAAATGTGCCCCTTTTATGCTATTGTGTCGCGCATCGATAGCATAGTTCTTAGCACCGGCAAATTGTGCCTTTGTCAGGATCGTTTTCGAAAATACACTCCGTTCAAAATCTGTATCTGTGAAGTTTCCCTCTGTGAAATCCGTTTCGGTGAAATCTGCTTCTTTTGCTATACAGGCGATCATTTTGATTTTGTGGAGTTTGAGCAAGCGAAAGTTGGAGTAGTCGATCTGACATTTTTCAAAACTCACATTTTGCACTCGTTCGGCTTTTGTCCAATCAACCCCCATCACTTTGCTATTGGTAAATCGCACATCCACGAAGCGACTCTGTATGGGGATGATGGCACTGATCATGCAGCTATCAAACCGACAGTTGATAAATGTACACTTTTCAAAATTACAATCCACAAAACTACAATCAATAAATGAACATTCTTCAAACTCTATTTCTATGATCGTCTCTTGTGTGAGAGAAACTCTTGTAAATTTATCCTGGTAATTGCTACTCTTCGTGAAGTACATGTAGGCATTGTACAACTACTACCTTGATCGTTACACTATGGAAGGGCTCTGGCTCATTATCGATGACTTTCGCAATGTAGCCTGAAGTTTTCCAGTATTCCACTCCAGCCGGCTCTTTGAAGCTCTTCGGTGTTTTCTGTCTCGGCGTCAAACGTTTCTGTTATTTTGGTTGTGGCATCATCGACCTTTTCAAAAGTTATGGTCACTTCTCGTCCATCTGTCATCGCAAAACTGATGAGGTTGTTTTTTTCGACTTTGGTATAGACACCCCCAAAATCAAAGCTTGCGGAGCCGTCTTTTGCAGCCATAGTTGCTGAGAACTTGCCCCCGACAGTGAGATCATTGGTGGCCTTTGGGCAGTGCCAGTCAGCACTCGCTTGGTTCCACTTTGTGATGCACTCAGGATCAGTCCAACATCTCCAGACATAATCAATATCTCTTTTGACTGTTGTATCTATTGTTATCGATGACATAAGGATAAATGAGTATATGTAAATGTGAGAATCATACCGCACGAGAACAAATTGTGTCGAAGTAAATTTGGTATCTTGAAGTCATGCATAATATCACTCCAAAGATCAAAGCCGCTGTTACCATCATCTTTCTGCTTCTTACACTTGTGTGGTTACCTTTTGGACTCGTAGGAGTTGTTTTAGTATTGTTTTGGACAAAGTGGCCTACATGGCTGAAGATCCTTATCACCGTTCCTCTTGGAGCTCTCTTTACTCTGCTAATTTTATCTACATCAGCAGTTTTCACCTTTCTTTTTTTCGTAAGGCCCTTCCAAATGAAAGGTATTTCAATGGCTCCAAACTATAGAGAGGGTATGTACCTTATGACCACGGTGGTACGTCCAAATAATATAACCGTGAGTAGAGGTGACGTGATCATATTTAGATCTTTAAATAATCCAAATACCAACTATATTCAGCGAGTCATCGGTCAACCAGGAGAAAGTATCATGATTAAATCGAGCGACGTATATGTTAATAGTCGAAAAATTGACGAGAGTAATTATCTTCCTATTGGAACAAAGACAGAGGCAAGTCAATTCATGACTGAGGAGCAGACTATCAATATACCTCCAGGCAAATATTTCACTCTTGGTGATAATCGTCAACATGCTTCTGATTCGCGTGTTTGGGGGTTCCTTCCCCAAGAGAATATCATCAGCAAAGTAGCCTTTTGCTATTGGAATTGCAGTAATAAATAGATTATATGTATTGTTCAACCGTTGACGAATATATCGCCAAACAGACAGCCGACGTGCAACCTATCTTGATCAAAATCAGAAATGTGATCAAGAAATGTGCTCCAGAAGCGGATGAAATGATCGCATATGGTATGCCCGGATATAAGCTCAATAATAAACCTCTGGTGTACTTTGGAGCATTTAAGAAGCATATCGGCCTTTACCCCACGCCATCAGGTATCGAAGCATTTAGAAAAGAACTTTCAAAGTACGAGGGTGCCAAAGGCTCGATCCAGTTCCCCCTCGATCAACCTATCCCCTACGACCTGATTACTCAAATCGTGCACTATCGAGTGAAGGAAAATGTGGGCAAATAATAGTTGTTGCTATACTCTCAGTCATGAGTATCACTCCATATGCGGAAATCAATGAGATCATTGATGAATTCAAAAACGGAATCGTTCGGTCGCTTGAACATAATCTCGTTGGGCTCTACCTCACTGGATCACTAACATATGATGACTTTGTCCCTTGCCGCAGTGACGTGGACTTTCAAGTAGTCGTAAAGGTTCCGCTTCCACCTGCTGAAATTATTGCAGTGGAAAAACTTCATCGACACATTGAGGATACACATCCTGGATGGTCAAAGCGCATCGAGTGTTCATATACTCCTCAGTCTATGCTCTCGCTCATCATGCCTCCCGCTGATCCACGACCATGGTGGGGAGTCAGCACAATGTATCCAAAAGCACCGTATGGAAATGAGTGGATCATCAATCAATACCACCTCTGCAATCACGCTATCACACTGATCGGTCCGGATTACAAAAGCCTTACCAAACCTATTGATATGCGTGATGTCCAAAAAGCATGTGTCAGAGATTTGATCAAGGAATGGGGACCGAAGATCCAGTATTTAGAAAGTCTCGACAGTCACAATCGATCATATATCATCTTGAATCTCTGTCGGATAATATATACAGTAAGCAAAGGTGAAGTTGCCTCCAAAAAGGTCTCGGCAACATGGGTGAAGAGTATTTTTCCTCAATGGAAGCATTTGATTGAAACTGCAGAGCGGTGGGTGTATGGCACCGAAATTGATCAGTTTAAGGAGACGAAAGCGTTCATTACATTTGTCGTCGCACAAATGAAAGGTCACGCGTAACACGATCGCGTGCTTTGTATAGAGAGTCTAATTGGCTGATACTAATTTTTTTCCTGTACAATCATCTTCGATGAGCTGGCAGCTACTTACCCTTATCGCTGTTCTCGTTTTTTCTTCAAGTACCGTCCTCCACAAGATACTCATGAGGGATCATGGATCTGATCCCTATACACAGACTATTGTCATGTACGGTTTGGCTGGCATACTTACTCTCATTATTGCTCTGTGCTTGGGCAGATTTCACTATCAGATCACCACTAATCAAGCGCTTCTGTTTATCCCCCTGGCGTTCTTTATCTCTGGTGGATCTGTACTCTTGTTCAAAGCGTTGAAGACATTGGGGGCCTCAGAAAGTAGCATCCTCAAGTCTGTACAAAATCTGTGGGTTGTTTTTGGAGCATTTATTTTATTGGGTGAACCTTTTTCGATGATGAAAGTTGTGGGCACGATAGTGACTATGCTGGGGATCGGTGTCGCGCTGTGGAAACGGAATCAGTTGACCTTTGGGAAAGGATCGCTACTCGTCATCATTTCGACGTTGCTGTATTCGTGCTCTGACTTGCTTTCATTGTATTTTGTAAGAGATTTTGATCCGTTGTCGCTCTTTATATATATTAGTTTCTTGCCAGTAATCGTCTTGCTTATGTTAAATCCAAAAGCAATAAAGAAAATTCCGTTTTATTTCAAGCCAAGTCGGGCTTTGGTCATAGTCGCGCTATCACTCATTGACATTGTGGGGACTCTGAGCGTCTATATGGCGTATCAAGCAGGAAGAAATGCTGCTCAGATAGGCCCACTGATGGGCACAATCACTATCGTATCAGTGCTGATGGCGATAGTATTTTTAAAAGAACGCGATAATATGGGAAATAAACTAATCGGCGCGCTCATCGTCGTCGCAGGAGTCTGGATGCTACTCTAAACCAATGCTATATTTTAAACTCTTTCATACTTTTCACTAGATACTCAATCTCTTTTTTGGTATGGGTTGCGCTGATTTGCACCCGGATCTCATCTCTCCCTTTTGGTACCACGGGATAGCTGATATTGGTGACAAGAATATTTTTTGAGAAAAGAAAGTCTACAAGACTTCTCGTTTTCACCGGATCGCCGATGAGTACGGGTTGGATGGGGTGCGTTGAATCAGCTGCGAATACAAATCCTGCCTCTGACATTAGTTTTTTGAAATATACTGTGTTTGACTGTGATGATTTGAGGAGCTTTTTGCCTTCTGGACTATCAACTATCTGCACAGCCCTCAAGGCAGCTCCTGCAGTGCCAGGTGAAATCGAGTTGGAATATATATACGTTGCCGATGATTCACGGAGATAATCAATGACCTGCTGGTCAGCCACTACATATCCTCCATCTGACCCAAATCCTTTCCCAAATGTGCCTACTAGGACATCTGCTTTCGCTTTTTTCAGTCCTTCAACACCTCGCCCATCATCTGCACATGATGCAACACCATGACAATCATCCATGACGAGAAGTACGCCTTGTGGATACTCTGTGTCATATTTGTCGATGATCGTTCGCATCTCATCAAGTTTTTGATACTCACCCAGCATACTAAATACCCCGTCAGTGACTACCAGAACTCGTGAGAACTTGCCTTTATTGGCTGTCAGTGTCTGCTCAAGACTGGCCATATTCATATGCTCAAATACTGCCCTATTTTCTTTTGGTAGATTGGCAAGTCTGATCCCATCGATGATGCTACGATGGTTCAAAGCGTCTGAGACAACGAGTACATCACTGGTGACCTTTGAATCTTTGCTTTGACCACTGATGAGACAAAATAGCACGGCGAGATTTGCGGCAAATGCGGATGAAAATACCATCGCATCATCACGGCCATGAAACTTTGCGACCGTTTTCTCTAGATCGCGATGTATTTGCATCGATCCTGAGATAAAACGTACGGCGCCAGGGCCCGCTCCATACTGCTCCGCGGCTTGATGCTCAGCTTTTTTTACCTCTGGGTGGTGCCGTAGCCCAAGATAATCATTGGAGTTAAAAATGACTACATCTTTTCCATCAATCTGAGCAACTGTTGGACTTTTGAACGATTGGATGACTCGCTCATGGCGCTTCGATGTTTTGACTTCATCAATGCGAGCAACTTCTGAATCAAGCACTGAGTAAAATGATTGTTTTGGCATAGTGATTATTTTTGTAATTTAGTTTTTAATCCCTCATACATGGTTTTGGTCATCTTGGGCAAATCATACTTTGGCTTCCATCCCCAGTCTTTTCGCGCTTGACTGTCGTCGAGCGACTGTGGCCACGTCTCAGCTATCTTTTGGCGATGATCAGGTTGGTAGTCATAGGTAAACCCTGGGACAAGTTTCGCAAGCTCTTCAGCCAACTCCTTTGGAGTAAAGTCAATCGCACCAAAGTTGTAGCTTGTGCGTATGGTGATCTTTTCTGCGGGCGCTTCCATGAGTTGGATTGTGCCATCGATCGCATCATCGATATACATCATGGGAAGTCGAGCGTCTTCTTTGAGAAAGATGCTGTATTTCTTATCATTGATCGCTCCATAAAATATATGCACGGAGTACTCAGTCGTCCCATCGCCAGGTGGCACCTTGTAGCCCGTCAGTCCGGGATAGCGGAGCGATCGCACATCGAGTCCCCACTTGAGGAAGTAGTATTGACACAGGAGTTCTCCTGCAACTTTGTTCACTCCATACATGGTGGTTGGCTCGAGTATCGTGTGTTGAGGAGTATTCATCTTTGGTGTAGTAGGTCCAAACGCGGCGATTGAGGATGGCCAAAAGACTTTGATTTTATATTTCACTGCGAGATCAAGAATATTTTTGAGACCTCCCAGATTGACTTCCCAAGCTAGCTGTGGATCTTTTTCACTTCCCACAGAGAGTAACCCAGCAAGATGGTAAATCTCTGTGATTCCATATTTCTCGATGATTTTAGCAAGCACTGCTGTATCTCGCACATCTCCCTGCTCGACGATTGCAGGTGAGTTGCCACTTGCTTTATGACTGATTGCGATGATTGATCCTTTAGGATATTTCTTCGATAAAGCTTCGACGAGGTCGGTCCCTACGAGTCCAAACGCTCCAGTTACGAGTATCTTTTTCATCATGAAAAAATAATTTATAACTTAATTTGACCAATGCACTATTGTAGCGGTATTGGGGTCACATATGAAATGCTAGTTTTTGGATGATTTTTTTGCGCGCTTATTATGCTTTTGTCTGTCGCTCATATCTATCTCTCGTATCAGTCTTTTAAAAGCTGTTTTTAGTGCCAGATCAATGCCCCACTCCTCTGACTTTGCATGCACGAGGTCACCTGAGACAGGAAGTATGTGTAGGCCAACAGTGATGAGGCTCCTCGGATGTCCTGCAGCATTTTTATCTTGGTGGATATGGATGGCAGCACGCATCACGGGAAGTCGTTTGTGTACTTGAGCCACTGAGCGATAGATGAGATCATATACTGCCATAAGACGATCCTCAGGCAACCAATCAAGTTGCTTGGTCCAAGTGATATGGATGTCTGTCTTGGGCTTAAATCCTGTATATGCCCTAAGAATATCGTGATAAGAGATAAGTCCTGTGGGTACGCCAGCATCTTTGGTGATAACTATGCTGTGATGCTTGGATGCAAGCATACGATGAACTATGTTGGGTAAAGATAAAGTGCTATCTGCAGATGTGACTGCCGTCTTAGCAAACTCCATCGCGGGAGCATCACCCCGTGCACTCACCTCTTCATCAAATGATGATGACACCGGTGACTTTGATCTCGACGTATATCGCTGACGATCAGTTTTAGCGGTAAATGCATCCTGCAAATCTCGTCTGCTTACGATACCAGCTAGCTTACCCTTACTGTTTACTAAAATTATTCTTCCAACTTTCTTTTTCCGCATGAGTGTGAGGATATCTTTCACTGTTGCGCTCATTGATGCAGTGATGGGATCGTGGGGTTTAACTGCATCACACACTGAACCAAGAAGTTTTTCTCGGCTCGCAATATATTTCATGATTGTGTCCGCAGAGACAGTCTTGGAGATCTGACCATCATCAAATATAGGAAGTGTGTAAAGCTCGGTATCGAGCATGTACTGGGCGATATCATACAGCGATGTGTTGGTGACGATATGGGGAGGTTTGATGAGACAGTGTGCAATAAGGGTTTTATATGGATACCTACTTTTGAACAGTGTGTGGTAGAGTGAAACAAGCCCCATAAATACTCCATCATCGAACACAAAAGCTGGCTCGTTGCTTGCTTTGATACTAGACAGAACTGACCCGAGTCTATCTTTGGAGGTGCAGACGACGACTCCGGTGGGGGGTTTCTTCTGTTTTACATTGGTTTCCATAGGCATACCTTTGTACCAAAACTTATAGGTGGTCTTGGCTAAGGGTAGTGCGTGAGTGAGCTGACGGCTGTGATAAAAGTCACACGAAAATACTATTTTTCACGAAAAAAATGAGATCGATTGCACACATCTTCATGAAGATGTGACTACAGGCGGCAATTCTTTCCCTTTTGGGATGAACTTGATTGAAAGAGAGTTCACACAGTGACGGGTATTTGTCTTGGTCTGGCGCTCTCCCTGGAAGACATGACCGAGATGACCACCACAGCGTGCGCATTGGATCTCAGTACGTGAGCCATCCTCATCTGGCAACCACTTCACCGCATCAGGAAAATGCGCATCAAATGCTGGCCAGCCACATCCTGCGTCGAACTTTGCCTTTGAATCAAACAGCGGGTTGTTGCACCGACGACAGATAAAAGTCCCTGTCGATTTGAAATCATCATACTCGCCCGTAAAGGGTGCTTCAGTTCCTTTGTACTCGATGATCTTTTTCTCTTCAACGGTGAGAGTGTTATATGGCATAGGATGGAATAATAGCTTATTCGAAAAGTCCGAACACGTAACGGGCAGGCTGCATCTCACCGTAAGCAAAGTCAACGGGAAAAGGCAGTTCACACTCATCACAGGTGATGCTCGTTTGATAGTGTGAGATAAATGCATCATGTGCCTGAGCAGTCTCGGTCCCTTCATCTGTCGCCAAATCTGCCTCTCGCAGCAAGTCGACAGGAGTCACAGTGAATGAATATTCGCAGTTTGGACAGGCTAAAGATACATCTGTTTTGTTGACTGCTTCTTCGAGTCCATCGGCGAGTAAAGAGAGTTTCATGGTGGTATATTTTATCTCATGACTGCTATGTCTACTTATTCAATCCTGTCTACGTATTACAAATAGGGCGTTGTCATCATAACCCATAATTCACTCAGAAACTCTCTGCAGTTCAGATTACGCTTGTTTGGATTTGATATTTACACCTGTTCCCACGGTAGTTCCCCTATCCGTCCAAAGTGCCCATTTTTTGCGAGATCTGTATAGATAGGATTTCTGAGACTAAACCTCTCGATGATTGCTTTTGGTCTGCAGTCATATTCAAATCCAACTTCTTTCCCGTCCACAACGGCTGACTGGATGAGTGGCTCTGCCTTGCCGATGACATACCCGATCTTCACGAGCACTTCGGCAGCTTTGTGTTTCTTGAGCAATTGTAGTGCTACCCAACGAGCCATATACGCAGCGGACCGATCGACTTTTGTTGCATCTTTACCAGAAAAAGCACCTCCACCAACTGGCACGCGTGGACCATATGCATCGACGACGATTTTACGTCCCGTGACTCCGCTGTCAGCGTCAAATCCACCGATATCAAATGCTCCAGTGTAGTTTGCATATATTTTTTTCTCATCTACTTCCAGTCCACATTTCTTCACATGAGTTATGAGTTCTTTTTGTGATTTCCCCTGTACCGAGAGTACGACACTAGTGATAGCTCCATCCTCAATAATCACTTGAGCTTTTGCATCAACATCAAATCCTTTTAGTAATTTTCGTGCAAGATACATCTCTTGAGGGATATATTGCTCATTTTCATTACACGCATATCCGACCATGATACCTTGATCACCTGCACCACCGGTATCGACTCCTTGGGCGATCTCAGGCGATTGAGTGACGATATGTGAAACGACGTTGATATCATTTCTTGTCAACGTGCGATAGTATTTTTTAACAATCTGTTCGAGATTGACTCGCGCTTTCGACGTAATCTCACCAAAAAGTGCAATCTGTCCATGTCCTCCACCTGTTTCGATGGCTACACGTGAAAGTGGATCTTGTTTGAGATATTCATCCAGGATGACGTCAGATATCTGATCACAGATTTTGTCTGGATGCATGTAGCTAACAGATTCGGCGATGAGCTTTGCGCTCTTGAGGACAGCTGACATAGGAACAAAAAGAAATGATAAGAACTACTGTATCAATCCATCGATGTGATCGGCAGAAACGTACCTGCGTCTCTCATCGCTTTTGGTTGGAGCACCGTGCATACGGGCGTATGCTGGTTGCTGGCAGGTCAATCGAGCCAAATCTCTCCCTGCTCTCTTGATAAAAGAGTTGGTGAAATCATATCAGACACGAACCATTGAAGCAAAACAGTCTAAATGCTCATCGAGACAAATTCTTTTACCCCTGGTAGTGAGTCGAGATTGATTGCATCTTGTTTATTCATCCACTTCACATCTTTTATATGATGGTCTCGCACATTTTCATGACCGTGCCCGACAAGCGTACATCTAAAACAAAATACAACAGTGTGTTGATCAATATCCTTGTAGTGCCAGATGCTCATATGTGAGTGTGGCAAAAGTGCCCCTACTTTTACTTTGTATCCCGTCTCTTCGTATATTTCGCGCTTGAGTGCATCCTCCGCCGACTCACCAAATGCAACTTTTCCGCCAGGCAACTCCCACTTGAGGTGCGCATCAGGTAGTTCAGGTTCATTGCGCTGAGTGACGAGTATCTTGCCTTCATCTGAAGTCACTAATCCCACGATGACGAAGATAGTTTTGTACATGCTAACATTATAAACCCATGTTTCGTTTAGTATCATTACAGCCATGAAACGAAGAAGTTGTGCAATTACGCTCATTTACAACGAGCATGGCGATCTTGCGCTCCAACTACGCGCCGCACATGATGACTCCTATCCCTCGCATTGGGACTTTTCTGCAGGTGGCGGGATTGATGAAGGTGAAGATCCTCATACAGCCGCAGTCAGAGAGCTTCAAGAAGAGCTGGGAATTGCATGTGAACTCGAATACGTTGGAAAAGAGGTGTGTACAGATGATGAGTACGCTGATCATTTGTATATGTATAAAGCTACGTACTCTGGTCTATTTAAACTGAACTCGAATGAGGTTGCAGATTTAGTCTTTTTCCCTCCCCAAAAGATCCAGGAGATGATAGACGCAAACGAGAAGTTTCATCCCGAGCTTCGTACGTTGTGGAAGCAGGGCCTGATCCCATTGCACTAGTCTGATCCCTTTCTCTGATGGCAATGAGTACTATAATCTGATCGTGCCAACAATACCCGATCGGTACTGGAATATAATGCGGAGTTTCATTGTCTTCTTATTTATCTTCCTTATGCCCACCCAGCTTGGCCTGCACCTCTGGCCTGCGTGGACCAATATAGATGGGCTTCGAGTGGATTACTTGTCTCCAGTGATTTCGCTGGTGAATATTGTCGCGATTGTCTTGATTCTTTTGTTTTGGAAAACTCGATCATCAAGTCGGCCTATCTACATTCCTCTTCTTGTGATATTTCTTGTTTGCGCAAACACTTTATTATCACTATTGCCGTTGCAATCACTTTACCGGTGGGTCTCAGTATTTTTAATAGTTTTCGCAATCCGCAATCTATTGAAGAATGGCGTATATTCTCGAGAAATATTTTTGGGCATGGCGCTTGGCACTTGTGTTCAGCTCATGCTTGTGCTGCTACAGTTTTTTTTCCAAAGCTCAATCCAGGGCATATGGTATTGGCTCGGTGAGCGAGCAGTCTATCCGTGGATGCCTGACATTGCCCAGCTCTCTCTGTATGGCAGACAATTTATGCGACCATATGGAACTTTTTCCCATCCCAATGCGATGGGAGGATTCTTCCTGGTTGTTCATTTCTTGTTGCAAAATGGCAAACTGGATATCCCAAGAGAAAAAACAAAGACGCAAAATCGATTGTCATCTTCGCTTAAATATATAACCATCATCGCTTCTGCCCTACTCGTTTTGATGTCTTTTTCACGGACGGCGATTGCACTTTTTATCCTGCTCCATATCATCCTCGTTTGGCGAGATCCTACCTATAAGTGGTGTCGTTTTTGCCAGATCGTGAGACCCATCATGCTCCTTGCAGTTGGGGCGGTCTTTTTGCAAGGACAAGGGGATATATTTACCAGTGAAAAGAGGTGGTATCTGATCCAACGAGCATTTGAGGTTTTTTCGCTTCACCTGATCTCAGGTACGGGATGGGGAGCATCGGTCGTCACAACTGCAGGTAACTATTTTCAAAATATTCCCCTGTATCAACCCGTGCATAACATATATCTGTTTTGGGTAGTTGAAACAGGAATAATTGGAACGTTTGTGGCCGTATATTTCATTGGTAGATATTGGTCAAGCTTGTGGCATGGATTATCAGTCTCGGCACCTCTTATGGCTATCTTGCTCACAGGTCTTAACGATCATTATTGGCTGACCCAGCCACAAAATATAGCCTTATGTGTATTTGTCATCCTGTGGCTTTTGTACCAACCTAAAGCGCAAATAAATGGTAAAATGACTCCCGCGGAGTCATCCCGGACTGACGCGTGAGCGAGATCCGGGATCAATTCCCGAATATCTTTGCCCGGTCGTCTAACGGTAGGACAGCAGACTCTGAATCTGCTTATCGGGGTTCAAATCCCTGCTGGGCAGCCATCTTTCGCTAAAGCTATAGAGTGGTGTTCCCACTATGTTCGTAATAATTAATTACCTCTAAACGTAGCCTGATGTAGGTCTGATTAGCTGGTAATAATCTGCTCGCTGTTTTTTTTCTTTACATCGGTTACTACTTCGTTTTTCTCTGATCAACTACGTGCAACAACAGCAAGTGTGGTAAGTTTTTTATAGGATATATTTTCTTAGGACATTTTGCGCTTGATATGACTTCAAGAATATTGTTAGAATGAATGCTGATGTATTTTCAGTCACGCAAAAAGCACAAGACGAATCGGTATATTTTATGGCTTTCTAGAGCCCTAATAGTCCTTTGTAGCGTGTTTGTACTAGTACGCTCATACCCCATCTTAGACATATTTGCGGTCGATACGACATACACATGGTTGTTTCCGAGTAATACCGACTACACACTATCGGATAATTCTAAAGTCGAAATATCGTCTAATGTGACACGCTTGAAGGTTCAAGAGAACTCAACTGATGCATCGACTGGGATGCTCCTCCATCTCAACGAAGCCTCAGGAAACCCCGTCGATTCTGCAAGTCCCGCAAATACAGCTACAGCAACGAACATAACCTACGGAGCTGGTAAGCTAAACAATGGCGCAACTTTCAATGGAACAACCTCAAAAGTTTCTGTAACTGATTCGAGCGGGATATCTCTTAACAACTCTCATACAATAGAGACCTGGGCAAATCTAAGTTCAACACTTACTGCAAACAGCAGCTATACACGACAACCAATCTTTGACAAAGGTTCTCAGCAAATGTACTTTGATCAAGGAACAGGAGAACTTGTATACGAAGCTGCGCTATCGAATCAAACATCTTGGGCACATGTAGCCGGTCCTATCTCAAGTGATACCCCAGGATCAGACTTCGAAAATGCAGATGGCACAGTTACTGATACCTGGGACTATAACGGTAAAGCTGTCGTCTCTGCGATGGTCCACATCGGTAGCAATCTCTATGTTGGTCTTGGTGCGGAGTACTCTGACGCTGAGGTGTGGAAGTTCAACGGTACAACCTGGTCAAAGATCGGTGGAGACAAGCTGCGGAGCAGCTGGATCAACCAAAAATACGAGATCGTTTCGGCGATGGCGGCCAACGGGAATACCCTCTATGTGGGCATCGGTAGTACCAACCTATCAAACGATGGTGATGGTGAGGTGTGGAGTTTGGACGTATCTGACGATGCGAATACGTGGACAAAGATAGGCGGAGACGGCACCAACAGTAGCTGGAATTATGCAGTGACTACTCAGGGTCCGTTTGAGATCGTGAACGTCCTTCACTACGCGAGCGGCGCGCTCTATGCTGGTATTGGAGGTACTGCTGCTGCGAACAATACCGACGCTGAGGTGTGGAGATACAACGGATCCTCATGGACCAAGGTAGGAGGAGACTCAAATCAAAGTGGGTACGGTTGGTCTACTGCAGTCCTCTATGAAAATGTGCTTGCAATCACTTCTGATGCGACATACCTATACGTAGGTATGAGTCTCACAGCCGGTGATGCAGATGTGTGGCGTGCAACGCTAGCCTCTCTCGCCGGTACACCCAGCTGGACACAGATCGGTGGAGATGGGTTGAACTCAAGTTGGAGTACCAGCTATGAGGAAGTCCGTATGCTCTATGCACAGGGCTCATATGTATATGCAGGACTGGGAAGCAGTGCCGCAGGAGATGCTGAAGTATATCGATGGAATGGAAGTGCCTGGACAAAGATAGGAGAGTGTCCAAGTACGAGCAGCTGTACTACTCAGGGTTGGGCAAATAACGTCTACGAACAAATCTGGTCGATATGGGGAGATGGCACATACACCTACTATGGTATGGGTAATACTGCTGGCGACAATGATGTGTGGCGTTTCGCTGACAACGGAACAGAATCAACTGCTGATGACATATGGCTACAGATTGCGACTGCCGCGACAGCTACTGATATCGGCAACAATCACACGGCTGCTCGTGTACTCTACCATGACGGGACGAGCCTCTATGTAGGTCTTCACGCTCCAAATAACTTTACGGGTGAAGTATGGAGGTGGAATGGTTCTGCTAATAACTGGACTATCATCGGTGGTAACTACATCAACGATAGCTGGGGCTTCTATCCTTTCTCTCGTGTCGAGTCGATGGTGACGGGCAATGGCAAACTGTATGTTGGTATGGGAGCCACATCATCTGGTAAGTATGGCTCAGCAGTGGTCTGGCAACACGATGGGACCAGCTGGACACGTATCGGTGGTGGTGGTAAAAACGGCAGTTGGGATGGGACATTTGTAGGTCCAACAGCATATGAAACCATCAACTCGATGGTGATATATGCGGGGAAGCTCTACGTAGGTCTTGGCTTTTCTGCAGGAGATGCTGAGGTATGGGGATGGGAGGTGGTGACACCCAACACTTGGACCAAGGTAGGTGGTGACGGTGGTGTCCCTGTCGCTGTCGCATCGAGTGGAACTGGTAATCGGGCAGCATCGGCAAACAATGACGGCATCACTTCGTGGACTGCACGCACAAGCGCCGCGGATACATCCTGGAGCGGGGTCACCTACGGTAATGATAAATACGTTGCAGTTTCCAGTAGCGGTGTCACCCAGAGCGTCATGACATCGCCTGATGGGACAACGTGGACTATACGAGATGCAGCCACTGCGAATGCCTGGCAATCTGTCACGTTCGGTGAGGGACTTTTCGTTGCGGTTGCATCTAGTGGCTCAGGTGATCGGGTCATGACGTCGCCCGATGGTATCGCATGGACCAGCCGAACGAGCGCAGCAGATAATGCATGGAAGTCGGTGACCTACGGCAATGGTATGTTTGTGGCAGTGGCAAATACTGGATCAGGCAATCGAGTTATGACGTCGCCCGATGGTATCGCGTGGACCATCCAATCGAGCGCATCTGATATCAGCTGGAACTCTGTTACCTACGGCAATGGTATCTTTGTTGCAGTTGCAAACGATGGAATACTTGCGAGCGTGATGACGTCAACCAATGGCACTTCTTGGTCTATCCAAAATGCTTCCGTAGCAAACGCCTGGCAGGGTGTGACCTTTGGAAGAGGGGTATTTGTTGCTATAGCTTCATCTGGAACGAGTAATAGAGCCATGTCATCAACAGATGGCGCGGCTTGGACCACAAAGACTACTCCTGTAGCTGCTAACTCATATAACTGGAGCTCAATCACATTTAATCACAGTTATAACAACACAGGAAGATTTGTGACTATTGCTAATGGTGGTGCAGGCACCACACAGCGCGTTATGTATGGCACCTTAAACACTGCAACAACTGATACGGTTTGGACGATACAAAATTTCAACACAACCAACTCATGGAATGCAATCACAAACAATACGAGCTGGTCAGCAGCGACGAATATCGAGGTCGTGCAATCTATGACGGTTCATGAGTGTCCTGGCGTAACTACTATGTGTATGTATGTGGGTCTCGGTAATACTGCAAACACAGACAGTAAGGTGTACGCATATGATAGTGGTACCTGGCAACAAGTTGGAGGATATGGGACAGTTGGGAGCTGGGAAGGACTGAATATCGAGATCATCAACTCACTCATCTCATACAACGGCAAGCTGTATGCGGCGATTGGCAACACTGCTCCTGCGTCAAATAACGGAGATGGTGAGCTGTGGGAATACTCGGGAAACGGTACTGCATGGACCAAGGTGGGTGGCGATGGGGTCAACAGTAGCTGGAACTACACCGGCGCAACTGCGTATGGACCATATGAAAGTGTAAATGCTACCGCCGTATATGCTGGAGACCTCTATGTTGGCCTTGGCAACACTGCGGATGGCTCGGCATTTGCTGACTCTGAGGTGTGGAAGTGGAGTGGCTCGGGAAGTTGGACTAAAGTCGGTGGTGACGGGCTCAATAGTAGCTGGGATAACAGCCAAAACTATGAAGCAGTCCGATCGATGGCGGTGTATAACGGAGAGTTGTATGTTGGTCTCGGAGATACAGCTGGTGTCGGTGTCGTTGACTCAGAGGTGTGGAAATGGAATGGGACAGCCTGGACCATCGTCGGTGGTGAAGCGGCAAATAACAGTAGCTGGCCAGACACCGTCACTCCGCTCAAGGAACAGGTGTATAGTCTAGCTAACTACAACGGTCGTCTTTATGCGGGACTCGGTAACTCTGTGGGTGATGCAGCTATCTGGGCATATGGACGGAATGCGATCGTACGAACATCAACTATTAGTCATCCAACCGGGTGGAGACATCTGGCAGTGTCCTATGATCAAGCAGCCGGATCAGACCAAATGAAAATATACATCGATGGAGTGGAAAAGGGGGCAACAACGACAACATCAAGCATCATCGATAATGCTCTCCCCCTTCTCATAGGTACTGAGTACGGCACACAATATGCAGGCGATAAGATCGGGTCTTTTAATGGTTCGCTTGATGAAATCAGGTTTTCAAGTGTCGCTCGCTCAACTTTTAATCTGACACCATATACCCCAGACGCACAAACGATTGAAGCAGATACCCCACAACTGACTTCACAGATCAAGAGTTGGAGTGCATTCAATACAAGTGAAACAGCAAATGGGGGCACGATCACCTATCGCCTCTCTATTGATGGAGGAACTACGTGGAAATATTGGAATGTTTCTGCATGGGCCACATCATCAAACACTACTCAAGCCAACGATAGAGCAACTATCAATACAAATATCTCTACGCTTGCTGCTGGTCCAGGCGGTATCGTTTGGCAAGCGATACTTGATGGAGATGGTAATCAGCTCGTAACTCTCAATAGCGTTGAGGTGGTGGGTGTGGCAGATACTACTGCCCCAACCAATCCCACCACTCTTGTCCCACTGTCAGCAGATGGCGGAGTCTCGATCACATCTGATACCTGGTATGCCCATACTTCTCCGTATTTCTCTTGGTCAGGTGCTGATGATGGGACTGGATCTGGAGTGAGTGGGTATTATGTGTACTTTGGGACTGATGACACAGCCGATCCGTATCTTGCAGGTGCGTTTCAGGTATCTCCAACCTACACCGGCGTTGGCCTTGTCAGCGGATCAACTTACTACCTCCGTATCAAGACTAAAGATATTGCTCAAAACGTTTCTTCAACCATCTGGGATGGCGCAGTTTCACCAGCAATGTTCTCATACAAATATGACGGCACATCACCCTCAGGTCTCTCTATCAACTCACCATCACCTGCTGGATATGCGGCTGTAGATAACTACACGTTTACGTGGTCTGCCGCAACTGACACGGCATCAAGTGTGAACCATTATGAGTTCAAAACAGGCGCATCTACTGGTCCCTACTCTACCTACCAGACAACTGATACTCTGACCTCTCAATACATCACTGCGGCTTCTTATCAAATTGGAGAAAATATTTTTTATCTGAAGGCTATCGATAATGCAGGAAATGAGAGCACTCCGGTAACAAAAAGTTATTACTATGCAGGTGCCGGACCCTCTCAACCTCAGGGGCTGGCAGTAGATCCAACGACAAATACAGATTGTTCCTTTACCTTTTCTTGGCAGCCACCAGCCACGCATTCAGGAAATCTCACCGGAAGCAACCTGACATACTGTTACACAGTCAATAATCGCCCAACATCTGGTCTGTGCAATGGCAAGTTTACCTCAGAAGGTGTGTTGTCCGTCCCAAATTACTGCAATGAGGACATGCGAAATGATTTGAATACTTTCTATGTGGTTGCGAGAGATCCTGCAAACGTCGGAAGCTCAGTGAACTATGGTGCATATGCTGAGATTTCTTTCACACTCAATACCACTGAGCCTGGTGTACCTGCAAATATGGAAGTATCAGATATCTCAATCAAAAGTGATGAATTGTGGAAACTAACCGTGTCCTGGACTGAACCTGAGCTCAATGGCGATCGAGTGAGCAGTTATCGGATATATCGCTCAGAAGACGATGTGACCTTTACGAAGATAGCTGAGACATCGGGTACTGCATATGTCGACACGGGACTTGAGCAGCAGATCTATTACTATAAAGTGGCTGCGTGTGACGTAGTCCAAAACTGTGGTGCCCAAACAGAGTCAGTTGGCTTGCTTCCAACGGGTAAGTACACTGACTCAGCTGCTCTTGTATCGGGTCCCACCGCAAGTGCAATCACCACCAAAAAGGCAACGATCAAGTGGGGCACTGATCGTGGTTCTGATTCGAAAGTTCAATATGGGACTTCACCTGGCTCCTATTTTACTGAGGAACCATCCAACTCTACGCAGATCACCGATCACGAAATCACTCTGAACAACCTCACGCCAGGTACCCAGTACTATTTCAAAACCAAATGGACAGATGAAGATGGTAACACAGGTAAGTCTGCAGAAAAATCATTTACTACTGAGCCAGCGCCCAACGTAAAAGATGTTTCGGCAAGAAAAGTCGGGATCAATAGCGCATTTATCCAGTTTACGTCAACAGGTGCATCCAAGGTCAAGATTTATTATGGTGAGACGTCGGCATTTGGCAACGTGAAGACCATCTCTACATCTGCATCTGAAACAACAGCTGATGTGGAGCTTGAAAGTCTCAAGGATGATGTAAAGCACTACTACAAAGTCAATGCATTTGATTCAGATGGTGTGGAGTATGAAGGCACAACACTCAGCTTCCTCACACTTCCTCGCCCACTGGTCAAAGGCGTCCGAGTCCAACAGATTGCGGGAACAGCTCAGACTATCGTGCTTGTCAGTTGGTCGAGTAATACTCCCCTCTCGTCTATCGTGACCTATTTCCCGACCAGCAATCCCTCAGATGCCAAAGATGAGGTGGGGGTCGAGCTCATCGCTGGAGAACATCAGATCATTCTGCGTGGTTTGTCCCCAGTTACTGCCTATACGCTCATCGTCAGTGGTCGAGATAAAGCAGGCAATGAGGCTCGATCTGATCGTCAAAACTTCACTACTGCAACAGATACCAGACCACCAAAAATCAGTAATGTAAAAATTGAGGGAAGTACAACAAAAGTATCGAAGGGATCAACACAAAAGCTTGCCCAATTTGTCATCTCGTGGACTACAGATGAGCCAGCGACGAGTCAGGTAGAGTTTGGCGAGGGCACAGGAACCTCATATCCACAGAAAACACAAGAAGAGTCTCAATACAAAGTAAACCATCTCGTGGTCATATCGAATATACCCCCCTCTCGTGTGTATCACATGAGGGCGTTATCAAAAGACTCAACAGATAATCTTGCTTCGTCACCAGATCTAGTCACGATTTCAGCTCGAGGAAGTGATGATGCACTTGAACTCGTGACAACCAACTTGCTTGAAACATTTGGCTTTTTGAAGGGAGTTGTTGGACAATAACTATGGCAGACATTCAACCCATCATCGAAATAAAAGACATCCACAAGAGTTTTTTTGTAGGGAGTCAAGAAATACCTGTCCTCAAAGGCATGTCTCTCAGGATCATGAAGGGTGACTTTTTAGTCATCATCGGGCCATCGGGATCAGGTAAATCTACTCTGCTCCACTCTCTCCTTGGATTAGAAATCCCAACTACTGGAGAGGTACAGTTTTTTGATCAAAATATGTATCTCAATACAACTGAAGATGATCGAAGCGAAATGCGTAAGGAGCACATTGGGCTGGTGTACCAACAGCCCAACTGGATCAGATCGATGACGGTAATCGAAAATGTTGCTTTCCCACTGATCCTTCGTGGGTATCGTAAAGAACTTGCCCATGATATTGCGTATCAAGCTCTTGATCGAGTGAATATGACCAACTGGGCAAATCAAGTACCCGCAGAGCTCTCAGGAGGACAGCAACAACGAGTTGCTCTGTCTCGGTGTATAGTCCACAATCCAGAGGTGGTGGTGGCAGATGAGCCCACCGGTAACCTTGACTTTGAATCGGGCGAAGAAATCATGAAACTACTCCAAAGTCTGAACGTAAATAACAAAAAGACCGTAATCATGGTCACTCACGACGTTGAGTATCTCAAGTATGCAACGTGTGCCATCAGAGTATTTAATGGAGCCATCGCTGGGTACTTTACCAAAGACAAAATGGAAGATCTGATAGACCAGCTCCACACAAAGCATCTTGATAAGAACGAAAATAAACTAGCATATGATAAGCAAAATAAATAAACTACTATCAATGATACGGGGGATACCAAAAGGGATTGTATCTATTGGTGTGTTTATTTTTAGAAAATCTCGACTGCTTCTTTTGGTCTTTCTTTACTCCATCTTTCTTTCTTGTTCGACCCTTTCGCGTTTTCCGCTGATTGGGCTTATCCTCAGACCATTTTTGGGAAGACTTGCAGTCTTTATCATGAAGACAATTTATAGATTGAGTCTGAACAAAACAGGTGTAAACGCATTTAACCTCATTGAGCTTGGTATCAAAAATATCCAACATAAAAAAACCCGCTCTCTCGTCACCATAGGTGGTATGGCACTCGGCATTGGGTCGATCGTTTTGCTCCTTTCTCTTGGGTATGGAGTCCAGCGACTTGTCGTAAGTCGAGTTACGCGCCTCGATGAGCTACAGCAAGCCATCATCACTGCTCCTCCCGGCAGCAAAGTGCGGATAGATGATGATCTCCTGTCGAAGATAAAGAAATTTAATGGCGTCTCCTCTGTTCTTCCGATGATCAGTACTGTTGGTCGAGTGAATTTCCGCAATTCCGTGTCTGACATGGCTGTCTATGGCGTCACTACACAATATCTCTCTCAGTCAGCCGAAAAGCCAGTGAGGGGGCGTCTATTTCAAAGTGATGAGTTGGCTCGTATCATGAAAAACACGGAGAGTGATGGGGTCGTTGCAGGTGCTCAGTCTACTCGACTACATAACGCAATTGGCGACATACTTGGAAGTATCAACTATTCTATCCGTCCTGAGAAATGGGTTGAGGTGTTTGAATCAACATCACGAAAATCAAAGGTACTTGGTCTCACAAGAAGAACCGAGGGACAAAATGTTGCAACTCTCGTATTGGGTAGCTCCTACGAGGGGAGTCAGTATGGCAACGTTGACTTATATGGAACCGATGCCGAAGAAACTATAAAAGCAGGAAAATGGTTGAAAAAAAACTTTGGTCTTTGGGAGCGCAAAGACTGTGATAAAGCCAATGTTGGATGTGATATCTCAGGAGAATATCAAAAAATGCCAGAGCCTACTGAGGCGTCGCCAAGCGCTGGATTTATTCCTCTCATCTCAGTTGACCTGTTTGGCAATGTGATCCAGAAGAAGTCTGGCGGTGAAGTGCTTGGTATAGAAGATCGTCAGACAGGTATTGTGGATCTGGTCAGTATCGAAGATATACAAGCATCGGGCTCAGCTCTCCTATCGTTGACCGAGATTGCTTCAGAATCAGCTGCGGTAAATTCAACAACTAAGATGGTCGAGGTTTCTGCCTCAGCAAAAAAAGAAGCTGTCGTAAATCGAGCCATGCTACAGGTATTGGGAATCAAAGAAGAAAATGCTGTTGGTATGGAGTTTGATGTATCGTTTATCGCGAGTGGTGACCTCCTAAAAACAGCCGATACGCGGATAGAGTCTATACCCAGTGCGTACAAGATCGTCGGTGTGGTGCCACAAAATGTCAGTCCATTTTTCTATGTGCCCTTTATCGACCTGCGTACGCTTGGCATAGAGTATTACTCACTCGCTAGACTATCATCGCAAACTCAGTCTGCATTGCCACAAATCAGGCAACTAGTCGAGGGGATGGGATTTGGCACAACATCTACGGCAGATACAGTCGAGCAAATTGATCGACTATTTCAAACAGTACGCTTAGTCCTCGTGGCACTTGGCGTCATAGCGCTTTTTATCGCAGCCATGGGTATGTTTAACACACTCACTGTGTCACTCCTTGAAAGAACTCATGAGGTGGGTCTTATGAAAACGATGGGTATGAAGTCAGACGAGATCGAAGATCTATTTATGATCGAGTCTGTCTTTATGGGACTTACCGGAGGCATCGTTGGCCTCTTGTTTGGTTTCATCTCAGGAAAAGCTATTGGGGGTATCTTGACTATATTATCCATCAGGAGTGGTGCTGGGGTACTTGATGTGTCATATATTCCTCCAACTTTGATCTTCTTCATTATGCTTCTCTCCCTCATCGTCGGATTTATCACGGGAATCTACCCATCACAACGTGCTAAGCAGATATCTGCGTTGAATGCACTCCGGTACGAATAGTCGCTGACCCTGTTGGTGACTCTCACTCGAGTTCATTTGTCTCCCTCGACATGTCCGTGTACAAGGGGAAATATCTCTGATACATGACCGTCTTCTTTTGTAGTCATAAGAAAAAGGCAACCTAGCCCAGGACAATTTTGAGACTTGCAGATATCCAAAACGATAGGTTCACCGTGTTCATTTACTCATATCGCAGAGCATCCAAGGCGCTGATTTTGGTAGCGCGAGAGGCGGGGTACATGCCGGTCACAAAACCAACGACAAGTGAAAGCATGACGATCAGAATGATAAAGTTAAGTGGCAAGAACGAGACGTCGATAAATCCTGCGCCTTTGCTTACAGATATTACGGATAGGGTCAATGAGAGTAATCTTCCAGCGACTATACCCATGACAAGTCCGAGTAATCCTCCAAGCATCCCTATCACCATTGATTCAGCGATGAAGAGCTCTTTTACTTCTTTTGAGACCATACCTACCGCTTTCATCATACCCACTTCATGGGTACGCTCAAGCATGGATACGGTCAGGGTATTAAACATACCGAGCGCCGCGACTGAAAGAGCGACGACTCCCAATACTCCCAATAACACGCGAACTGATGCGAATAACTTCTCGATTTGAGAAATGGTGTCTACGACTGAAGAGGTCTTGTATCCCATCGATTCTATCTGTTTTCGTATTTTGGGCACGCTATCTTGAGAATATGCGACAACCTTGGCTTGTGAGTAATTTTGAAGATTGAGCTCAAGTCCATCTTCAATCTTGGTATACAGAATTGGCGCGTTCCCCTCTGAGGTCACACCTGAGATGGTGTACTCCAAAAAGTTGGTTTCAAACTTTTGATTCCTATCGGCGTTTGCGGCAATGAGTGCAAGTTCAATTTTGGTGCCAGGAGCGTTTTTGGGTTCTACACCTATCAACTTGAGTAGCGTTGTATTTACGTATGCCTGTCTTGATTTGTCTTGCGCAAGCTCAACCTGAGTCACGTTCGCTCCCGCCGCTACTTGTGTCAACTCTTTTAACTGTCTATCTACGAGAGATGCTTGATCGGTTGCTTCGATGGTTGGATCTGGCAGTTTTGACTTGGCAACGAGAGTTGACTTATCAGTATCTGGTGCAACATAATCAGTCTCGAGCCCAAGCATAGCAATATAGCCCTGTTTCTTTTTTTGTGCACTATGTGCATCCAGACTTGGTTCATACTTTTCATTTATCGCACATGCCGATGTACAGACTTTCTCTTGCCAGAGTGAAAAATCAGACTGTATCCAATAGCCATAAGTCTTATCTGAGTTTTCTGGTTTTACCTTGCCGTATGTATCGTCGCCCTCATAGGTTTCACCCCAAACAAGCGAACCGCTTCCTGTTGCTACTTTTGTATATCCAATGAGCTTGGATAGTGCATCAGGAGACTCTCTCACTCTCAGGTATTCTTCTTTTCCGGTGAACTGGATAGCGCTCACAATCTTGCCTTTTTCAGGGGCGACATCTTCTGCTGCAACTTTTGTTAGTTGAGTTTTATCTATATCTTTTTTACTTGCTGTTACTTTCATCGAAGTGGCAGCGTCGAATACTGCTCCGTATACGGGACGTATAGCTGACTCCTTGAGGTAGTCTGGGCTGACTCCATAGACAGCAACATCAGTAGTCGCTCCGGTACTTCTCACCTTTCCAACGATCCCGATAACGGGGAGAACCTTAGATACAAAACCAAGTGTCCGTATGTCTGCTATGGTCTTGTCAGTAATCAAGACATTGCTTGCAACAAGTGGAGATATGTCAATCTGTTTGGTTTCTTCGAGTCGAGCAACACGAGAAATCACGAGCTGCTCTACTCCATATCCGATCGAAATCAGAAATACGATAAGACAAATACCGATGGCCATACCCCCGATTGTGACCAGTGTTCTGGTCCTTTTTGCGAACATGTTCTTTACAGCTATCTCGATCAGATCGGACTCGTGGATCGAAGAATCAATCAAGACCAGTCTTTCTTTGACTGTTGATGTCCCCGATCTAAATAGTGGGATGATTCGTCCAATCCTGTCCCGAGCGACTCCAAGTCCTCGAAAAACAAAGTAGTATAAAAGGTATGCTGAAAACGTGAACATGTGTACTATCTCTCTGAGTAAAAACTTACCATACTTCAACACAGTGATTGGCGAACGGAGATATGAGAATACACCTCTTTTCTTGACAAAATCATTTTGAAGGATGGATATGCTCGAGGGCGTATTTTCAAGTACTTTTGTTTGTGATTTAGACTGGGCTTTGCTGATATTTGTAATGATCTGCTCCTTAAGTTGCTTCACGTCTTCCTCTTTTGTTTTATTGACTCCAACTATTTTTCCATCAAACATCTGTACGACCTGAGTTGTGTAGTCTACGTTATCGATATTGTGCGTAACCATAAGTATGGTTTTCCCCGCCGCTGCGAGAGCTGAGAATTGCTCCATAAGCTCGACACCACTCCGATAATCGAGGTTACCCGTCGGCTCATCTGCAATGATGATGTCGGGATTGCTAAGGAGTGCCCGGGCAAGTGAAACTTTCTGCTGTTGTCCTGAAGAGAGCTCGGTCGGTCGATAATCAGCCCACTCGAGCATTCCTACTTTACTCAGCTGTTCTTGGGCAAGTATCGCCGATTTCTGCCTCGTATGACCTAGAAGCGATCCCATAAAAGCCACATTCTCCAGTACGCTCAATGATTTGATCCAGTTTGACTGTTGGTAGATCATCCCTATTGTCCTTTTGCGCATTTTTGCTCGCTCGTCTTCGTCGAGCAGGTAAATATCCTGTCCTTTATAGGTGACGACACCTGTGGTTGGTTTTTCTAGTCCAAGGGTAATATGCAGGAGGGTGGATTTACCACATCCTGAAGGTCCAAAAAGGGCTACGAATTCTCCTCTATTAATGTTGAGGTTAATGCTGTGTAGCACCTGTACGCTCTGTGACTTTACCGTGAAGAACTTCGTCACTGCTTTTATCTCAATAATCGGGCTCCCTACCCTTCTTATCTGATCAACACGATTATTATTTAGAGAAGTTGGCATATCTGTTATTCCAAAAAGTCACCTCGAAAGGATTCCAAATACATCATACATGTTCCCAATGACAAGCTCAAGTGCTGAGCGTGAACTCTTGGGAGTGATGGT
>CAZIUF010000002.1:0-32156 GCA_964542665.1 uncultured Gammaproteobacteria bacterium
CTTATTGGGGGTTTTCCTCAAAAAATGTTCGAACTTCGTTCAAAAAACACCGCACTGTTTTATAAAGAGTACTAAATCTAAAGTAAATTTTTGATACAGAAAATATGGATATTTTAGAATTTTCTAAAAAGACTAAAGCAGAGGCTATTGCCATACTTGAACAGACAGAGCTGATTGACATGTTAAAAAAATATGGTGAAGTAACAATTGAAGGCAGTTTTAAATACGACCTGATGTGGGGACCTGACATTGATATTATGGTTATTTGCCAAAACACTAGAAAATCTTCATTGGAGGTATTAAATCAAGTCATCGAAGCTAAGCTGGCACAGAAGTATAAATATGCAGACTTTGTTACGTTTAAAATGGCTAAAAGACCCGAATCGTACATACTAAATTTAACTTTTCCATTTAATAGCAGAGAATGGGAAATAGAAATTTGGTTTTTTAATACAATTCCTGATACCCAACAAGAAATAAGTAATTTGATGAGGACTAAATTAAATAATATAAATGCGAAGAAAATTTTAGAAATGAAAGAAAAAAGAGAAAGAGAGGGCGTAACAAAACATGCACTCAGTAGCATAGATATATATAAAAAAGTATTGGTCTAATATAAAGAAATAAAAGAATAATAAGACAAGGAGGCTGCAAGCTCATCTGCTCCGCGGAATAAGATAGTTTATCTACTCTCGATTTTTCTTCCAACGCCACGCAGAGTAGGCAACTACTGACAGTCCAAGAAGTGACAAACACACCCGAATCACTATCCTGACAGTTTCAACGTCCACTTTATTGTTTAGGTGTTTGATGAAATCAAGCACCCATCGTTCGCCTCGAGTATATGTGCCCAAAATGGACCCCGTAACGGCTGACAAATTTATTTTACCCAGACTTGCCTCATCGGAAGCTGATCCAGGATTTTCAGCATTCGCAGGGGCAGAGAATTGATTGAGTACAGAGGTGGGGAATACGTATCCTGGTCTTAGCGTCACCCTCGGCACTATTTGGGATCCTGATTGAGTTGTCGATGTTGTGCTGTTAGCACTATTGGTACCAGGTGTAGGATTGACTGGGACCGAGCCAGATGCAGGTACAAATGGAGGTGGAGGAGTGTTTGTAATATAGATAGTAATTGCTGCAGTCGGGACAGCTTGAGATGTAGAAGCTTTTTGAGTCGGATTATTCTTGGGCACATCCAAATCACCCGATGGGACTGTCACATTTGGGTTAATAGGATACCAATGACCATCTATCAACACTTGAGCAGAAACTGGCGAGGAAAGAGACACTAACCACAGTGTAACTATCGAAAAACAAATCAACATGCAATACTTCCATTTCATACATATATGCTACAGTGATTGAGTATACTTTTGCAAGTTGTGATTACCTGATACGGCTGATACAAATAGACTAACCTGATATGATATGATGTAGTCAGAAGATTTAGAAGTTGTTTTGACTTATGAAACTTTCGACAAAACTATTTTTGCTCACTTTCCTGTTCGTCGCCCTGGTTATCGTTGGTCTATACCTAAAAAACCAATCAAAATTTAAAATAGGAAGTAGCTCTATGACGGGCACAGTTCCAACTACTACACCAATCCAATCAGATAATCCTATGGGGTTCCCCGTAGATCCCGAGACGGGAACTGTTATGTTACCTACAGGTCCTCAATTTTCACCTTCAGGCATGCCAAACGCAACGGCTGGGGGGAGACTGGCATCTATAAGTACCTGTGATCAACTTCAGAAGATAATAGCTTGCTATCTTGAAAAAGCTCCAAAACTTGCAGTAGGGTACGAAAATTTTGCAAAGGGAGATCTCTATGTAGATGATCCTCCAGCAGTGCAAACCGCCAAATGTAACGGGACGATCACCAAGCTTGCTGAGACGACACGAAGTGAGTCGATAAAAGCAGGCTGTATCTGGTGAACCCTGCCTATATTGAGTATAATGAGGTCATGAACGGCCTCAAGACTTTTCTGCTCCTCAGTATTTTAACTGCACTTTTCATGTTTGTGGGATCTTTGGTGGGCGGTAGAAATGGGATGTGGATAGGACTTGCTATCGCTGGTATCAGCAATTTCGTCACCTATTTTTTCTCAGATAGGATGGTGCTTAGTCAATACAATGCGAAGGAAGTAACTCAAGCTCAGCAACCACACTTGCATGTTATGGTACAACGTCTCGCGACCAAGGCAGGTATCCCAATGCCCAAGGTATACATGATCGACATGCCTACGCCAAATGCATTTGCAACTGGTCGAGACCCCTCACATGCCGCAATAGCGGTATCTCCTAGCATCATGCAGCTGATGTCAGAGGAGGAGCTCACCGGAGTACTTGCACATGAGTTGGGTCACGTAAAAAATAGAGATATATTGATTTCTACTATGGCAGCTACTGTTGCTGGGGCACTCTCATACATCGCCCACCTTGCCTCGTTTGGCTCTTTCAGAAGAGGGAGCGATTCAAACGACAGAGGAGGCAATCCGCTTTCACTCTTATTTATTATCATCATCACTCCACTTATTGGTACGTTGTTGCATATGGCTATTTCGCGCCAAAGAGAGTATGCAGCAGATGAATATAGTGCTCGATTAACGCACAACCCTCGAGCACTAGCAAGTGCACTCGCACTCCTGGGAGGTATCGCGCTGAAACATCCACTTGATGGCACTACTGTGCAGGAGTCATCGGCACACCTGTTTATTATCAATCCTTTTGAGGCATCTTTTATCCGGAGTTTATTCTCAACACATCCGCCACTTGCTGAGCGCATCGCTCGATTAAAGGAGATTAAAATATGACGTCGAACTCCACATCAACCAAGCGCGAAGTCGTCCAAGTGGTAACTGTGTTCCTAAGGTGCAAGAGCAAATATCTCATACTTCATCGAAATCAACAAAAAAAGATAGATCCCGATAGACTCAACGGTGTTGGCGGGAAAGTTGAAGAAGGGGAAAGTGCTGTTGATGCAGGTGTTCGAGAGACGATGGAAGAGACGGGATATGTGATCGCTCCGAATGACCTGGTATTTTCTGGAGTTCTTAGCCTTTATGACGGATATACAAGCGATTTCGTAGTGACGTTTTTCACTGCACAAGTACCTGATGATCGTGTGCCTCATGGTCTACACACAGATGACGGTGATCTTCATTGGATGACATATGAAGAATTTGTTGATAACCCAATAAAGAAATGTGATGACTTAAACTACATTTTTGATGATATTCACACAAACAAGAAGTTCTCAGGGAGTGCTCTATTTGATGATGAAAAGAAAATAGTGAAGTTTACTAAACATTATCTACATCTATGAAACATGTTGTTATCGTTGGTGGAGGATTCACTGGGGTGACTGCAGCGGTAGATCTTACTAAGGCAAAGTTAGACGATGTCCAAATCACTTTGATAGCTCCGCGGAGTTATTTTGATTACTATCCCGGTCTCTTTCATCTTCTTACTGGGTTTTCTGTGAAGCAACTTGCTATCCCATATGAGTATATTTTCGAAGGAACAGGAATCGTACACGAAAATACTGAAGTGACAGGTGTTGATCTAGATAAAAAATGTGTTTCTACTGGAAAAGATACAGAGATCCATTTCGATTATCTTGTCCTTGCCCCAGGGTCAGTGACTAACTACTTTGATATGGAAGAATTCAAAGATAGGCTGCATACAGTGACGACTGTCGATGATGTGCTCGAGCTGCGCCGTAGTATTCATGAGATGTTGACTATCTGTCACTATGATCGTGGAAACGCAACATGCGGCGGGGAAGTGGTCGTCATTGGTGGGGGACCAAATGGAACTGAGTCAGCAGCGGAAGTTGCAATTCTTGTTAAACAAGTTGCAGATGCATATCAGATTGACCCAACAACCGTACGCGCGAGTTTGTATGTGTCTGGAGATCGAGTGACACCCATGTTTGATCAAAAAGTTTCTGATATTTTACATAAGAAGTTGATAAGTCTTGGGGTAGACGTTGTTTACAATAAGCGAGTGACTCCAGACGAGATGAAAAACGTACTGATGCCTGATGTCGCATCTAAAAATCGCTTAGTTATCTGGTCTACTGGGATGAAACTTGCCGCTTTGGCAAGCCAGTTGACAGGCTTTCAGAAAGACAAGCGTGGGAAGATCATGGTTGATGAGTATCTCCGCGCAAAACTGACAGAGGGGACAGCAGTAGACAGCGTATATGTGGGTGGCGATTTGGCATGTACCGAGTATTCAGGTCTTGCCCAAACTGCCCACTATGACGGCCATACCATTGCACGCAACATCAGTGCACAGATTCGAGGAAAAGCACTATATAAAAATAAACCAAAAAATCTTGGCTATATCGTGGCAATGGGCAGGAACTGGTCCATATTTATCAAGGGGGGATTTCATCTCAGCGGAAAGCTCATTTGGTATATGCGTCGACTGGTTGATCTCAAGTCATGCTTGCAGATATTGTCCTTGCGGAAGGCACTAACAATATTCATGAGTGAGCACGAAACATGGGAGGAGTTTGATGCATCTGCACGTCAACACATGGAAGAAAAATATAGACAAAAATCGTCTTGATATATATTTGATTACCTTGATTTGTTTAGCAGATCAGTACTTGATGGTATGAATAAGTCAACTTTTATAACTAAGATACGTGAATTTACACGGTTACACAAACGAGACTTGCCATGGCGCACCCCAGCTCTTGTACCTGACCTGCATGGACACCTTGATCTGTATAAAGTAGTAGTTTCAGAGGTTATGCTACAGCAAACACAGGTCACTCGTGTTGTATCGAAATTTGATGACTTTATCAACAAGTTTCCGAGTTTGTTTGCTTTAGCACATGCTGACCTCATGGATGTACTCAAAGTATGGCAAGGCTTAGGATACAATCGACGGGGGAAATACCTCTGGGAAGCAGCTCAAATACTCGTAAAAGCAAAAAAGAGCGTACGTCATACAAGTCTCGATAAACCTGACCCTTATCGTTTATATTCAGTACAAGAGCTTGATGATCTCCCAGGGATTGGACCTGCTACAGCAGCCTCGATATATTGTTTTACGTACAACCGTCCCGTTGTGTTCATCGAAACAAATATACGCAGAGTTTACATACACCATTTCTTTTCTGACAAGACTGATATTGACGATTCTGAACTTATTCCAGTTATTCGCGATACTCTCGATTACGATAATCCCCGTGAGTGGTATTATGCGCTCATGGATTATGGTAGTTTTCTTTCAACTGTTACTGAAAACCCAAATGCGAAAAGCAAACACTATGTAAAACAGTCAAAATTTGTTGGCTCAGACAGGCAAATCCGGGGTAGGATTTTACGAGATCACTTATCGGGCAAATATGTGGTGCTTCCAACTGAACGGGAAAAGAGTATCTATACTCAATTGAAAAGTGAGGGTTTGATAGTATGAAAACACAGTCACTCAGTCACGCGGCGCGGGTTGCTCGGGCAACACGGATACTCAGTGTACTCAAATCCTTATACCCTTTCCCAAAGTCTGCATTGAATTACCATCGTGCATATGAGTTTCTATTTGCAGTGATACTTTCTGCACAAACGACAGATAAACAGGTCAATAAAGTCACCGAAACTGTATTTAAGAAATATACTTCGCTGTCTGATTACGCAAAAAGTGATCTCCAAACATTTGAAAAAGACATTTCTTCAATCGGCTTGTACCACAGTAAAGCAAAACACATCATCGATACTGCAAATATATTACTTACTAAATATGACGGAAAGATCCCAAGCACGCTAGCGGAGCTTATCAACTTGCCCGGGGTAGGACGCAAAACTGCCAATGTAGTACTTGGTCATCTGTACGGAAAAGCAGAAGGGATTGCTGTGGACACGCACATGATCAGATTGTGTCAAAAATATTTCTTGACCAAACATCATGAAGCCCATAAGATCGAGAAAGATTTGATAGATATCATTCCTCAGTCAGACTGGGTAGGCTTTACCAATCGGATGATCTGGTATGGACGAGAGTACTGTCCAGCACATTGCAAATCGTGCCCAAATTGCCCGCTGTGGGCATGCGTGTAGCGGACAAATCAATCGTATCTTTTTGTATGCAGAGTCATGATGCCAGACTGATCAATGATTCCATACTCAGTAAATCCGTATTTATTCACCCCAGTATTGATAAACTGACTACCCGGCGCATACTCTTTGACATGTGTATGACCGCACACAAATATCTCCCCATCTTTAAGTTCGTGTTTGATCAGTCTTTTAATCTTTCGATTAAGTTTGCCAAACATCATGTGGAAAAATTTTAAACCTAAGATACGCACAATAAACATCTCAGTCAAATACAATGGGATGAAAAAGATTCTACTCACCCGTTGCATATGTACTTTTTCGTCAAACTTAAGCGCAAGCCGATTGCCGTGTTCAAATATATACCTGATGCCGCCTATCGTCTCTTCATGCCGCCAAACTGCCTGGACACAGAACTGCTCTCTTCTACTATCGGAGTAATTTTCTCTATCATGGTTTCCATAGATATATATGGTCTGTTTTTTCTTGAGGGTTAAAAAAAGAGATGACCATTTTGAGTTTAGGAACTCATCAAAGGTGTACCAATATCCTTCCCAGAAATCGCCATTTAAAATAATTCGATCATGTTGTGAGAAAAGTTTTTGCAAGAAAGCTTGTTTTTTTGGTTCGAAAGGATCACACAAATGAGTGTCTGAAATGACAAGGGTCGTAGACATGAGGACATTTTATCAGATCAGCGCATGATTGCGGCTGGCGTTGCCTGAGGTAAAGACGCGGTGGAGAAGGTCAGGAACCCATTGCAATGCATAATGAAGTCATCTGTTACTTTCGGTATTGATGCAAACGCCTCACATTGGTTGAGAGTCCAAGATGCATTGGTGGTTGACTTTGATATTGATTTGCCATCAAGCATGACATACTGAATCAGTAAGTCATTACTTTCATTGTTTATGGACGTGTCGTTGGTATATTCAATGCGAACATCTTCAGGTTTGATCTTTGTAGCCCAATAAAACTCTGTGTTCCGAGTCACACATGGTGCATAGCTCGCCATAACAGGAATATTCTTGATCCAGAGTACGTATTGTGATAGGTATGTTGAATTGCAGTAGTATCCACCATCTCTTTGGTAGAGAGAGCGTGCCGATATCTCAATCACCGAACCGGGGAGCGTAATCTTCTTGTCTGTAATCGCTCCAACAGGGTTCAAGCCAGTGCTAGTATCTGAAACTCCAGCTACTGCACCTACACCTTTAAACTCAGGATCGCGTTTGCCTTTGTCTGTATTGGTCGTGCCTGCATTTTCAATTGGTTCGAAGCCCGGATCAAACTTTTTCCCTTGAAGCTTATAGATTTCATTGATTTGATCAGTATATCTACTCTCAAGCGCGACTGTCTCAGCCTTGGTGCGACTGTAGATATGCCATATTCCACCACAGGTACCGACAAGAAGGACTAAAAAGGTGATATTTTTCCACATAGTTCACCCCAGTCTAGCGTGTTTGCGTTGGTGAGTCAACTTTATGCGCGATATAACACTTGTTTCTTTAGCGTGTTAAATATAGGTACATGTGGGGAGAATAGGGGAGCTGGAAGGTCGTCGAGTGAGTAAAAAGCTAGTTGGGCATGTTCATCTTGGAGGATGGGTGGTAAAGTGTCTATTGGCGTGATAAGGCGAAAAGTGACATGGACAAAGTGTTTATCTCCAGTGTCATCTGCCACCGCCACAAGCTCTAGATCTGAAGGTTTTAGAACAAGTCCAAGTTCTTCATGCATTTCACGGCATGCACAATCAACGAGTCTTTCTCCGTATTCAAGGTGTCCCCCGGGGAGTGCCCAGGTACCTGCACCATAGCGTTGTGGTCCCCGCAATCCGAGTAGGATCGACCCGACACTATTGGTAATGACTACCTCGCAGCCGATGAGAGTATGAGGCATGTCAAAGCATTGTACCATCTCTACTTATCACTTCTCTTGCATCTCTTTTACGATGTTCATCGGAACTTCCTCATAGTGCGATGGCTCCATGTAAGAGGTGCCACGACCCTGAGTCAGTGAGCGAAGCGTGGTGACGTATCCAGATAGTTCTGAGAGAGGAGCAACAGCTTTGATAATAGTTGTTTTGCCTTTTTTTTCAGTACTTGCGATGCTTCCTCGTTTAGAAGAAATATCACCGATAACTGTACCCATGAACTCATCAGGCACGTTGATTTCCATGCGCATGATTGGCTCAAGTAGAGAGATTCCCGCTGCTTTACATGCATCGACAAATGCCATCGATCCGGCAATCTTAAAGGCGATATCAGATGAGTCTACCTCATGGTATGAACCATCGATGAGTGTAAACTCAACGTCAACCATAGGGAATCCAAGCAAAACACCCTTCTCAAGGGCTTCTTTTACACCTTTTTCAACTGATCCGATATATTCGTTAGGGATATGTCCTCCACGAACCACGTTGAGGAATTTAAATCCTTCACCGCGAGGGAGTGGCTTGACACTACAGATAACGTGACCATATTGACCTCGGCCACCGGTTTGCTTCACATATTTCATCTCGCCACGAGCTTCTTTCTTGATGGCTTCTTTGTATGCTACTTGAGGTTTGCCAGTGTTTGCATCGAGTCCCATTTCACGCTTCATACGATCGACAAGGATTTCGAGATGAAGTTCTCCCATACCTGACATGATGGTCTGACCTGTTTCATGATTGACTTTCACACGGAAGGTTGGGTCTTCTTCAGCAAGTCTTTGAAGACAAAAACCGAGCTTCTCTTGATCGGCTTTGGTTTTTGGTTCGATTGCGAGAGAAATGACTGGTTCGGGGAAAGAGATCTGCTCAAGGAGGAGAGGGTAGTTCTCATCAGCGAGCGTGTCACCAGTTCGAGAATCCTTTGGACCCACAAGAGCTACTATTTCACCAGCATACGCAGTGTCTATCTCTTCACGAGAGTTTGCATGCATTAGCATGATACGTGAAACACGTTCTTTCAAACCACGATTGGTGTTGTATACATAACTGCCTGACTCAAGGGTCCCTGAATATATACGAGTATAGGTAAGTTTTCCGACATGTTGATCGAGCTGAATCTTGAATGCAAGAGCAGAGAAATGTTCATCAGGTGTAAGCATTCGCTCTTCGACCTTCTCTAAATCATTGACGTTGTGCCCAGTTACTTTAATCAAATCCTGTGGTGATGGGAGGAAGTCAACTACCGCATCCAAGACTGGCTGTACACCTTTATTTCGCAAAGATGTGCCACAGAAGGTTGGAACGATTTTGTAAGCGATTGTAGCTTTACGAAGGGCAGCACGAATCTCCTCATTGGTGATCTCAGTTCCTGCAAGATACTTCTCCATGAGGACGTCGTCTGTTTCAGCAACTTTTTCAACTAGCTTTGCTCGATATTCTGCAACTTTTGCCTTTAGATTCTCAGGTATATCACTTGTGACTGTATAGTCAGTGCCATCTGGGCTCTTGTCATAGATGATAGCCTGCATGTCGATGAGATGAATGAGTCCAACAAAGTCGCTCTCTTTACCTATAGGATAGGTTATTGCTACTGGATTGCCTCCGAGACGATCAGCGATCTCGCCCAATGTACCCTCGAAATCAGCTCCCAACTTGTCCATTTTATTGATGAAAACAAGACGTGGCACCTTGTACTTGTCTGCTTGGCGCCATACAGTTTCTGATTGTGACTGGACACCTTCTTCGGCATCAAAAACGACAATGCCTCCGTCCAATACACGGAGTGAGCGCTCAACTTCGGCAGTGAAGTCAACGTGGCCAGGAGTATCAATCAAGTTGAATCGATATCCCTTCCAGAAAGTAGTGGTTGCAGCAGAAACGATCGTGATTCCACGCTCTTTTTCCTGCTCCATCCAATCAAGCTGAGTATTTCCTTCGTCAATATCTCCGATTTTGTAGGTACGGCCAGTATAAAAAAGTATACGCTCAGATGTTGTTGTCTTTCCCGAATCGATGTGTGCTATCACGCCAAAGTTTCTGATTTTATCGATTGAGACATTACGATTTTGAGTCTTGATTGGTTGTGCTGCCATAGTGTTTAAATTCCAATTAACAAATTCCAAATACCGAGGTTATGGTCAAGGGTAAATGATACAGTATAAGTACCAGTGATTCACTTCAACTTAGTAGGAATCACTCAAATATTTGATTACCACTTGAGGTGAGCAAATGCTTTGTTTTGCTCAGCCTGTTTCTCAATATTTTGCTTTTTGGTCATTGCGTATCCTGTACCAGCATAGGCCTCTTTTATCTCTGTAAAAAGTTTGTCGGCAAATGATTTGAACTCTTTGTTTGAGCGAGTGCGTGCGCCGTCGACTATCCAGTTAAGTGCGAGAAAGAGTCGGCGTACCTTTCTAACTTCAGTTGGCACCATGTAGGATGCTCCTCCAAGACGTCGAGGTCTGACTTCCATGGTGGGGGATACATTTCCAATTGCCTTCTGGAGTGCTTTAAGAGGATCTGGGTCAACTTCTTTGAGACGTTCGATCACTTCGTAGACGATGCCTTCGGCAACGTCTTTTTTCCCATCATACATGATGTAGTTGATGAGTTTTGAAACTTCTAAACTATCGTGGATTGGATCAGCCGAAGGGTTTCGGCGTTTATAACTATGACGTGGCATACATGTAACTAACGAGCTTGTAAGCGTCCACACACACTATTGCAGATAAAAAATAAAATTCGTCGCCTACAAACTACTCTCTGCAAGAGGGCCGTTTCACTTCAAAAACTGTATCGCAAACGGATAACGATAGAGTTCATTGCTACGGACTTTGCTTGCTGCGATGATTGGAACGATACACTGTATCACGAGCAAGATGAGGACTAAGGGAATACCAATAAGTATGAAACAGAGCGGAACAGCAACTGCAAAAGCGATAATCAGCGTAATCTGAAAGTTTAAAATGTCTTTGCCATGGGTGTTGATCAAAGGATATTGATCTTTTTTAGTCACCCACATGATGAGTGGAATCAGAAACGATGGTACTCCAACAAAACAAGCCAATTGAGATATGTGCATCCATACAATGTATGTATGTTCATCAAATGTTTTTGGAGTTGTTGTTTCTGTCATAGGTTATGTTAGGCTTTTGGCTTTTTTGTACCGTATTTACTTCTACTTTGACGTCGTGGATCTTTTGATGATGGGGTACCTTGTGTGGTAACTCCTTGGGTATCAAACTTTCCTCGCACAATGTGATATTTGACCCCTGGAAGGTCTTTGACACGTCCACCACGAACCAATACGATCGAGTGCTCGGCTAGATTGTGACCAATACCTGGGATATAGGCGGTCACCTCTTGTTTGTTTGAAAGTCGCACACGAGCAACCTTGCGGAGTGCTGAGTTTGGCTTTTTTGGGGTCATGGTACGAACAACGGTACACACTCCACGCTTAAATGGACTCAGAGTGGGCACATATTTGCGCTTTACACCATTGAAAACCATCTGCAAAGCAATAGATCGTGACTTTTTGACACGTTGTGTACGCTTCGTTTTTTTCTTAATTAGCTGGTTGATTGTTGGCATATGCTGTTTGGAATTTCTGATTGTATTCAGTGATAAGGTCTTGATTTACTGGAATCAAGCGTCCGATTATAACATTTTCTTTGAGACCCAGCAAGTAGTCAGTCTGTCCTTGGATAGCGGCACGGCTCAAAACAGTGGTGGTCTGTTCGAATGATGCTGCTGAGAGCCAGCTTTCGGTAAAGATAGCTGCTCTGGTGATGCCGAGGATGATGACCTTGCCTGTCGCAGGTCGAGCACCGTGTGCCAAGACCTTACGATTCTCGATGTCATATCGGAGTCGTGATACGGTTTCGCCTTTGACGAGTGCGGTATCACCCTCTTCTTCGATGATAATCTTGTCAGACATCTTGCGAACGATGATCTCAAAATGTTTATCATGGATAGCGATACCTTGTGACTCGTACACCTTTTGGATCTCGTCCACGAGATATTGCTGTGCAGCAGCAAGTCCACGTATGGCGAGAACATCAGCTAGATCGAGATATCCTTCAGAAAGTGATTGACCTGCGGTGATCAAGTCACCATCTTTGACCTTGAGTTTTTGAGACATTGGCACACTGTACTCTTCTTCTTCGCCCTCTGTTGAGGTGATCTTGATAGAGTACGTTTCCTTTGCTGTGTCCTCAATGACTGTTGCGCGCCCACTAATACTCACGATAGGGGAGATGATCTTTGGAGTTCGTGTCTCAAACAGCTCCTCAACACGGGGAAGTCCTTGGGTAACGTCTGAAATGACGATACCTCCGAAATGACGCACACGCATCGTCAACTGAGTGCCTGGCTCTCCGATTGACTGGGCAGCAACAACGCCTGCAGGTAAACCAATCTCAGCAAGTTGATTGTTTGATAGATCAACTCCGTATGACAGTCTACAAAGACCTTGCTTAGAGGTGCTAAAGAGTGGTGAGTATACATCAACGCTGTGCACTCCTGCCTTAACAATCTCAGCGACTTTTTCTTCAGTAATGAGTTCGTTTTTGGCCACAATAACTGTGTCATTTGACTTCACATCATTGGCAGCAAAACGTCCGTAAATACGCAAAGCAAACTTGTCACCACGATCTCCCTTGGTTGAGATGGTGAGGAATTGGGTCATCTCACTTGCCTCTTCACGGATGATCATGTCATGGGCTACATCATGCAGACGACGAGTTAGGTATCCTGCATCGGCGGTCTTGAGCGCTGAGTCAGTAAGACCTTTGCGTGCTCCACGTGCAGAAATCACGTATTCGAAGATGCCAAGTCCATCACGATAGTTTGATTTGGTTGGAACATCGATGACTTTAATAGCTGATAGCTGCTTGAGTTGCTCACGAGAGGCACGTGCTCCACCTGACTTGATAATCATTTTGACTGGGTTTTCCTCATCGATCGCATTCCAAGTCATATCGGCAAGATGCTCAGTCGTTTCCATCCAAAGCTTATTTGAATAGCGACGTTTCTCATCAAGCGTTAACAAACCTTCTTGGAAGTTGGTATCGATGATCTTTACTTGTTTTTGTGCTTCATTGAGGACGTCTTCTTTGCCTTCAGCAACGATACAGTCAAATATGGATACTGAGAGACCTCCTGATATGGTAGAAGCCCAGAAGCCAATAGACTTAATATTGTCAATCAGCTCGCCAACTCGATCATGATCATTAAATAGTCTTACGGCTTTTGTGATCAGTGACTTGATGTCAGCAGCTTTTACTTCTTGATTGATAAATCTCAGTTCAGCAGGAAGCAGCTCATTGAACATAATACGTCCAACGGTCGTCTTGAGAGTCACGCCATCAACACGGGCATGGATAGGCTCACGGAGCTCTAGCTTGCCGAGGTTGTATAGACTGACTGCGGTATCTGTCGATTCACACAAAGGTAGATTCTCATCTTTTTTATTGATGTAGATCTGATCCATCGAAGTCATGTAGTAAACACCGATAGCCATTTCTTTGTTGGGTATGACGATTGGTGATCCGTCAGCAGGCTTCAACAGGTTGTGTTTCGCAAGCATCTTGGACTTAACTTCTTCGATTGATTCTTTTGAAAGCGGGACGAATACACCCATGGCGTCTCCATCGAAGTCTGCGTTGAATCCTGCACATACTGTTGGATGAAGCCGGATAGCTGTGTCGTCGATGAGCACAGGGTAGAAAGCCAACATAGAGAGCTTGTGCAGTGTTGGAGCACGGTTCATCAGAACTGGGTGTCCCTTGACTACTTGCTCAAGGATGTCATATACAACAGGCTGCTTCTCATCAAGGAAGTTTTTGGCAGCCTTGATATTTGGCGCAAGTCCTCTGATCATGATTTCGTGGAGCAAGAATGGCTTGAATATCTCAAGCGCCATATCTTTTGGTAATCCACATTGATCAATCTTGAGGTTTGGACCTACGGTGATGGTTGAACGTGCAGAATAATCAACACGCTTACCCAATAGGTTTTGTCGGAATCGTCCTTGTTTACCACGGAGCACATCTGAGAGCGATTTAAGAGCCTTGGCTTGAGATGAGCCAACAACTCGAGATTTACCTCGTGACTTTTGCAGGTCGATCAGCGAGTCGACAGCTTCTTGCAACATACGCTTTTCGTTACGCAAAATGATTTCGGGAGCTCCGAGATCAAGAAGTTGCTTCAGACGATTGTTGCGGTTGATTACTCGACGATATAAATCATTGAGATCTGAAGTAGCAAACTTACCACCTGAAAGTTGAACAACTGGTCGAAGATCTGGTGGGATGACGGGGAGCAGAGTAAACATCATGCAACTTGGCTTGATCTTACTTTTGACGAAAGACTCAATGACACGAGACTTTTTCAAAAGTTTGGTGCGTCTTTCACCTTTTGCTTCAGAAAGAAGTTTTTGGACTTCAGTAAGCGCCTCATTGAGATCAAATTGCTCGAGCATCTGATATAAAACTTCAGCACCCATGCCTACCTCGGCAAATCCATCGAGTTCTTTTTCACGGAGGAATAGGAAATCTTCTTCTTCGAGCACGCTGTGGATGGTTGCTTCTTTGACAAGTTTGATTACTCGATCAAAAGTAGCGCTCACTTGGGCTTTGCGCTCCACAAACGCATCTGAAAGACGCTTTTGTGATTCACGCTCGCGGAGATCTATTTCAGACAGTGTGATATCACGCTGTTCTGCTTTGGTGATCTTTTTGGAAGTGTCAGTTTTTTGCTTATCGAAATCTTTTGCAAGCGATGCTCTCTTAACTTCAAACTGCGCCTCAATCTGGGTGATTTCTACACCTTTAAGTTTCTCGAGTGCTTCCTGAGAGGCTTTTTGATTCTCCTTGTGAATACCAGTGACTAAATATGCAGCGTAATAAATGATGCGCTCAAGCATCTGAACTGGAATGTCAAGAAGTGCAGCGAGTGGAGAATTTGCGCCTTTAAAATACCATACGTGGGCAATAGGTGTCGAAAGCTTGATATGCCCCATGCGTTCACGGCGGACAACTGCAGTTGTAACCTCGACGCCACATCGATCACAGATGATACCCTTGTATCTAATTCTCTTGTATTTACCACAATAACATTCGTAATCCTTGGTAGGACCAAAGATACGTTCATCAAACAAACCATCCTTTTCAGGTCGGAAAGTACGATAGTTGATCGTTTCTGGTTTGGTTACTTCTCCTTTTGACCACTTCTCGATATCGGCAGGAGAAGCAAGTCGGATCCGCAATCCAGCAAAGTTGATGTTGGGTTTTTGGTCATCCATAGGTATTGGGTATTGGTATATAAATGAGAAAGATTAGATTTGGTTTTCTGAACCGATATAGTCAACTGACAATCCAAGTGCATTAAGCTCTTTGACAAGTACGTTGAATGATTCAGGAACCGATGACTGTGGTATATCAATACCTTTGATGATGGACTCGAACGCCTTTTGTCGTCCACGGACATCATCAGATTTGATGGTCAGCATCTCTTGGAGAACGTGTGGTACACGATGTGCTTCAAGTGCCCAGACTTCCATTTCTCCAAATCTTTGTCCACCCATTTGACTCTTGCCACCGAGTGGCTGCTGAGTAACCAGTGAGTAGGGTCCAACAGATCGAGCATGGAACTTGTCTTCGACCATGTGGATAAGCTTGAGAATATATCCAACACCGACCAATACTTGTCGGTCGAATGCTTGTCCAGTACGACCATCGATAAGTTTTTGCTTTCCATCAAGAGGAAGGCCAAGTTTCTTGAGCTCACCTCTAATGAATTCTTCTTTGATGCGTTCAAATACCGGAGCATCGATGCGCATGTTGGTCTTTTGAGCAATCTTTGCAAGAATTGCTTCAAAAATCTGACCCATGTTCATACGAGCAAGGATAGACGCTGGTGAGATGATGATGTCAACAGGTGTCCCGTCCTCGAGATATGGCATGTCGTACTCTGGCAATATCTTTGCGATAACACCTTTGTTTCCATGTCGGCCGGCGAGTTTATCTCCAACCTGTACCTTACGTAGATTGGCTGTATAGACCAGTACACGCTTAAGTACTGAAGGCTCAAGTTCGTTTGGATCCTTTTGACCATCAATAGTATCGACGTTAACCACTACTCCTCGTTTACCGTATGGCACACGAAGACTGGTATCTTTTACGTCTTTGGCTTTCTCGCCGAAGATAGCTCGCAGAAGTCGCTCCTCAGCAGTAAGCTCTCGCTCACCTTTTGATGCAACCTTACCAACGAGGACATCGCCACCTTTGACTGAAGTTCCTTCTACGATGTATCCATCTTTATCAAGATTTGCAAGGAGTTCTTCACGGACATTGGGAATATCACGCGTGAGCTCTTCCGGTCCGAGCTTTGTGTCGACAACATCGGCGACAAACTCTTCCATAGTGATGGAAGTGAGAATGTCCTCTTTGAGTAGTCTTTGTGATATGACGAATCCGTCTTCATATCCGTACCCATGGAGTGAGGTATATGCAATCGTCAAGTTCTGACCAAGTGCAAGTCGTCCATTGTCTGTGCCTGGTCCATCTATGACGAGATGGCCTTTTTTGATTTTTTGTTTTGGTTCGACTCGAGGCCGTTGGTCAAAACAGACATCTTTGTTTGTTCTGTTAAATCGCTCAAGATCATAGGTATATGTTTCTCCTGATTTTCCTTTGAGCACGACTTTCTTCGCATCAACATACTCAACTGTTGCATCCTCAGGTGCATGGACGGTACGTCCAAGTGCTGATGCTATTGGGCCTTCCATGCTGGTACCTACAAATGGGGCAGCTGGCTTGATGAGAGGAACTGCTTGACACTGCATGTGCGTACCCATGAGCGCGCGGGAAGCGTCATCATTCTGGATAAAGGGAATAAGTGCCGCAGATACTCCTATTGCTTCACGATGCGAAATATCGATGTACTGCACTTGTGAAACTGGTACTTCAGCTACCTCGCCCATATGTCGAGCTACAACAAAATCGTCTTTGATTGATCCATCATCGTTATAATTGACGTTTGCTGAGGTGATGTAGTACTGATCTTCATCATCAGCTTGGAAAAAGACTATTTCATCAGTAGGGAACATTTTCTTGCCTTTTGCAACGACCTTACGATATGGCGCTTCGAGGAATCCGTATTTGTTGACTTTTGCGTACATTGCGAGATAAGTCACGACACCGATGTTTGGTCCTTCAGGTGACCTGATTGGACAAATACGTCCATATTGTGATGCTGCGATATCGCGGATAGAGAAGCTTGCACGCTCTTTCTCAATACCTCCAGGGCCAGCAACAGTAATACGACGAAGATTATCAAGTTCGGCAAGAAGATTGGTCTGATCAATGATGTTAGAAAGTTGCGAAGTTCGGAAGAAGCTGTTGAGAGCTGTTGCAATGGGTTTGGTGTTGATCACTTGTGAAGGAGCAACCTGTGTTTCTGAAGCAACAAGACTCATACGCTCGCGAACTTCTTTTTCTGCTCTGACCATGCCGACACGTGCTCCATAGAGAGCAATGATTTCTCCAACAGTTCGAAGTCGTCTATTTCCGAGATGATCTATATTATCAAACGTTGTTTCGTGTTTGGTGAGGAGCAGCAGTTTCTTGATTGCTGCGACCACATCTTCTTTTGATAATAGATGGTTCTCAGGATTGTTTTCAGCAGTTGTACCAAGTCTACGATTCATTTTGTATCGTCCGACTTCACCCAACGAGTAACGTTTTTGATCAAAGAAAATCATGTTGAGCGTTTTGTACGCATTTTCTACGACGAGCGGCTCACCTGGTTTTACCTTACGATAAAACTCCATGACAGCATCTTCTCGTGAATGTGTTCTATCTTTTTTGAGTGTAGGAATAAGATACTTTTCAACCAGTTCTTGGTCGATATCTTGGAACATATTTCGGATACCAGCGTTATCATCGCCATCAAATAGACGCAAGAATACAGTTGCCAACATCTTACGCTTGCGATTGATTTTTGCCTCGATTACTCCTTGCTTATTGATAGTAAAGTCAAGCCACGCGCCGATGTATGGACGGATTTCAGCGTTGTAGAGAGTCAAACCAGTGGCCTTATCTATCTCAGCGGTAAGATATGCACCTGGTGATCTAACGATCTGACTGATGACGGCTCTTTCAATACCGTTGATGATAAACGTACCTCGACTGGTCATGATCGGCAAGTTACAAAGATATACTTCTTGTGATTTGAGTTGGTCTTCTCGTTTGTTGTGAAGTTCGAGTTTAGCGTAGACTGGACGATCGTAGGTAAGTTTTTTTGATTTGCAGATCTCGATTTCATAGCGTGGCTTTCCATATGATAAGTCTTGGAAAGTGAGTGAGAACTTTTTACCCGTGTAGTCTTCGATTGGGAAGAAGTTGGAGACTGTTTGCTTAAACAAACGGTCCTCAAAGTCCTTCCAAGATGCCTTTTGAATCTCAATGAGATCAACCTTTTCGAGGTTCTTCTCAGGCGTTCCTAAAAGAAGGGTTGATAACGCAGGGTTTTGGGGATCTCGAGGTTTTGCCATATCGCTTGCGGAAGCAGGTTGTGCAAATTTTTTTAACAACAAAAACCGCTCAAAATAGTGCCGGCTAGGACAACATTATACAGAAAGATTAACCAGTGTCAAACTGATTATATAGAAGCATGCTCAAGTCACTTGCTGGCACCAGATGATTTGACTTTATTTGCCCAGTATTGATTGGCACGGATGAGGGAGTCAAACGTACCCGCGTCCTCATACAATCCATTCAACACGCTCACTTTGAGCTCCCCAAGGGAAAGATATTGGTTGATTACGTCAGCTATCTCAATTTCTCCTCGTGCGGAAGGCGCAACTTTTTTGGCAAATGCTGACGCTCGTGAATCGAGGATGTAGAGACCAACCATCGCAAAATCACTTTTTGGCTCTTTTGGCTTTTCAACGATCGAGATGACTTTATTTTTATCATCAAACTCTATCACTCCATATCTTTGAGGATCAGGAACTTGCTTAGCAAATACATGGCCGCCACCAGTGAACTGTTTAACCGTCGACGAAAAATCTTCATCAAAAATATTATCTCCAAGTATAAGCATCACATCATCGCCTGCAATAAACTGCTCACCAACGATGAACGCATCGGCAAGTCCACGGGGCTCTTCTTGTATCTCATACGTAAACTTACATCCGAAATCTCGTCCTGACCCCAACAGATTGAGAAACTGACCCGCGTACTGTGGTGCGATTATGATGAGAATTTCGGTGATGCCTGCCTGACGCAATGTCTCAATAGGATAAAAAATCATCGGCTTGTTGTACACAGGAAGGAGTTGTTTGGAAGTGATCTTGGTGAGTGGTCGTAGCCGAGTTGCGTTGCCGCCTGCAAGGATGATGCCTTTCATAGTGCAATAAAACTATCAAATAGTGATGTTGATTGTAAGCCCTATGCAGTCAAAAGTAAATCTGATCGAACCGATCCTGATCAAGGAAAGGAAAGGGTGAGTGAGAAAAAGATGATGGCAAAACCAATCAGAATATATTCGATCAAAATCCGTATTCTTAAAGTGTGCGTTAAGATGTGGTGGTATACCCCCCAAATAATATATCCAACTGCAAAAGCAACAATACAGAAAAATTGAGCCTCACGCTGGCCTGAAAACAACCGCATCCCCAATAGAAATATCGCTGCAGCTACTAAAATAAGCACGTAGTCGAACAAATGTCTATGCCAGATTTCGTCATGGATAAATTGAAAGAGATGATTCATAGTTACGTTACAAAATACTACCCCTGCCCAAAAAGAACATGCCAATGAGTATCGCAATCAAGAATATCACGTGTGCAAGGTGTTTACCACGATGCATATATTGTGCTGATTTGCTCACATGGTAAAGATCGATTATAAACGCAGCGATCAAAAATCCGATTAGCATCCCTATAATCACTCGAAATGCTGGGTATAAATTGAGCGATGGTGAGGATGGAGTCGGCTTTGTCATCTCTTCTTTTACCTGTGAAAGATCGGAATTGACTTCATTGCTCGGAAGTGTCTCGCGGTCCGACTCTGAAAGTACTTCAGGTGTAAGAGTAGCTGTAGGAAGAGGAGTAGCGGTTGGAGGTATGGAGGTTGGAACTATGGCGGCAACCTGCACAATCGAGTTGGTGGGCTCAGATTGGCTTGTCTGGGTAGCAGGTTGTGCCGGTGCGTTCCCGCTACGACTCCCAAACATCTGTACTACGAGAGTGGTTTCTTCGCCTTGTAATGTGCCATTTACCACGGCAAACCCAATATCTTGGTAGTTTGACTTCAGAATATTATCACGATGAGTAGGTGAGTTCATCCATGCATTGACTACATCTTCGCTTGTCGCGTAGTTTTTAGCCAAGTTTTCACCTGCTGAATCATATTGGTATCCTGAACCAAGTATAAAGTTCCACGGACTTTCGCCATTTGGACCAAAATGTGCCCAATACCCCTTCGCAAACATATCTTGGGCCTTGGCTGCTGCTGCTGCTGCTAGCTCGGGTGTGTAGGTGAGTTTACCCAAACCATTGGAGGCTCTCTGCTCATTGGTTAAAATCAGCAATCGAACCGTACTTACATCTGTGGCAAAACCAAGTACATTTCCTGTCTGTGCGCCCAGATTACGAAGGATGACAAAGCTTACCAAAGCGAGGCCAAGAAAGGCGGTCAAAGAAGTATGAGAGACAGAGGAAGCCTGATGGTTATTATGTCTTCCTGGCACGAAGATATGACGCAATATTTTTTTGAAGGGTATATACATATCCTGCTTTGCCTAACCAGTATACAGATATGATTCCAATAAGGTCAATACCGATATCGCGTACGCTCCCAGATCGGGTAGGGATAAATTGTTGGTGTAACTCATCTGAGATCGAGTAGGCGAGGGCAAGCAGCGCAGCGATAAGCCAACTTCTGTTTTTCATTCCACTTTGACTGAGTGCATATGCGTTGGTCAGGGTCAACAGTGCATATCCACTTGCGTGAAGAGTCTTGAGGATAATAAAGTTGTAGAGGGGGGTCTCACTTGCCTGAACGTGGCTTCGACTAGAGGCTACAAATATAAAAACCATGATACACAGCGAGGGGATCCAGTACACAATAATACGCTTCAAGTTTGACGGGATGAGCGAATGAGTTGCCATAATGAGACACCCATAATCATACCAAGTATGACTTGAAACATATCCACTATCGTATCACGCCAATCGGAGCCTGAAGTCACTGACCTACCCAAAGCAATTGCTGATGAAGAAGTGCTTTCGGGATATTCATCTTGATCCGGGAGGTCATATACGATTGAGTCTACATACTGAGATGACGCGCTCTCATTGTCAAGCCCAGTTACTGATGATTGAGTTGATTTACCTAAAACAGTGGAGCCGGCAGTATTTTTCGTAACTCCAACTCGAGGGGTGGCCGTTGGACGAGGTGTAGATGTGGGACGTTTTGTTGGAGTGGGGCTTGGTGCTATGCAACTATTGTTCGTGGCACCACGAGAAGGTGTTTGTAGGCACCATGCTGAGCCATGTAGATCTGATTTTGCAATTGAGAGATCTTCTTGAGAGTCAGAATATGAAAATGATTCAACAAGAACTTTTTGTGGATTTAATAATCGCACTGTATCACTATCATTGTTCAATAACTGTTGAGAAAACTCGATCACCCCAAAGCTCTGCGGAGCTATGTTCATAGAAAAAATGCGCGGGGCAGAACCACCATCAGCTACATCATCTATATACCAGTCTCTAAGGTATGCTTCACGATCTGAGTCATTAAATATTTCAATCCACTCATTGTCATCGCCTGATGGCTGTGGATATATCTCAGACAACATGATTGAGTCAGGGATAACGATGGTTGGAGTAGGAGTGGGGGTCTTTGTTAGCGTGGTTGATGATTGTGCTGCGGCTGTGCCTGTTATGGTACTGCACGCATAATTTGTTTGTGCACGGGTAGGAGATTGGACACAGTAATATGTTGCTTCAGGGTAGGGTTTCGACCAGCTCATCGCCACATCAGCGCGGTCATATAAAAACAGTTCAACAACAGTCTCCTGGCTGTCGATAAGTCTTACATTATCGCCCGTATTGTTAAATATTGTCTTGGTCATATCAATGGCAAATAGTTGCTTTGACTGGATGACACCTGCCAGAGCGATTGGGCTTGAGCCACCATTTTCAATATCGTCTATAAACCATCCGTGTAAATCTACGTCAAAATCTGATCCGTTGTACAACTCAACCCACTCAGGCTGATCATCAGCAGGGTTTGCAAATACCTCGTTGAGATATATTTTGGGCATAGGCGTAGGTGCTGGTGGAGTCACTGAGGGTACTGGAGTCGGGGTGAGCAATGGCGTGGGAGTTGGAGTAAATGTAATCGAAGGTGAAATATTGCTCGATGGTGTTGGAATGACGAGTGTACAATCGCTCAGACTATCATTGAGCAGTCCAAAAGTAGCCAGTTGCGACAGCCAGTTGTTAGAGGTATGTGGATTGCGTGCATACGATTTACCAGTTCCTGGAGTGCCCGTGTACGAATGACTATCTATGAGTTGAGCTGATTCAGTCGAAGGTGGGCCAATTGCATTGAATAATCTGATCTGATCCGCAGAAGCTGTATTAAGATTAAAAGTTCCACTAAAAACCAAGCATTGATTTGGAGCGATATACGTGTTGGATGGGATAGTAAAGTATGCGCTGCTTCCCCCATCATCGTCTATGTACCAGCCAGACAGATCAACGATTGATGAGTCACTATTGAATAACTCAACCTTTTGAGGTGAGTCAGTTCCGAACTCACTCACGATGATGGAAGCATACGAAGGAGCGACATAAATGAGAAGTGCGAATGTGGATATACAGGTGATGAGTCTGATATGACGCATGATTACTCAAACACTGCAGCACGTCCCGACAATGAGTAATACTGCGAGAGTTTCAGGTCTGGCCCATAGATCGGGTCGTTCATAATATACTCTCCATCCACCTTCTTCTTTAGTACCACATAATGACTTTGGCCACGCACGGAGCTGATTACAGGTATCCCACGAGATAGGAAGCTGTCTATGTCAGAGTTAGCAATCTCTCGGTACGACAGACCTCCAGGCCAGGATCCGTTGAACACTCCTGGTGTATATGCCCATGCGCTATAAGGGAGGAAGTATTGTGGATTGGATGCAAAATATGAAGGTGTAATTGTGTGGCCATAGTAGGTGAGTACCATCGATAGCGAGGTGATAAAACAACCAACATCAAGCACTGTTTCGCTTGAATTACCCATCCGTATGCCAGCCCACCGCGCGTCTCTTTGAGAGTAGTAATAGCCGCCTTCACCCGTGCCAAAGCTCCCCGCTGCCACAACATCTGCCCCCGTTGATATACGGAAGCTCTTGAGCGATTGTATCTGCAATCGTGCCTCGGCGATCCTTGCTTGATAAACAGACTCATCATTACGCGTAACTGCAATCAATATGTTTTTTGACTGTTGCTGATTAATAAGTTCATTTTTTTGGGCTTGAAGTTGTGATTGTGTTTCTGCAAGTTCTTCTTTGCGCTTTTCCCTAAGTTGCTTTTGTTCCTCGAAGTTTTGTTTTGTCTCTTCTGTTTCAAGGACGATGGCTTGTGCACGAGCCTCAGCAACCTGATGATATTTGAGTGAAGTCAGTAGGGCAGTTGCGTTCTCAGCGCCCAATACATAGTCTAGTAGTGTTACAGATCGCTTCTTGTACTTTTCTCGAGCTGTTTGGATAAAACTTTTCAGTTGCTGGTCGAGCTTAGTATCAAGCGACTCAATCCTCTTGCCCAGAAGATCTACTTCGTTTTGGATAGTAATCACCTGCGCCTCGAGCTTCTTAATACGCTCCTGAGTGATATAGGTTTGAGTACGCAGATTTTCGAGTTCACCTGCAAGAGTGCTTCGTTTTGTCCGTGCCTCATCCAATTGTTTTTGGTACTCGTTTATTCTATCTTCAAGCCTTGATTGCTCCTCAGTATTTGCACTTATTGGTGTTGGGGTCGGGCTTGATTCTTGAGCAATAACAGGAAACGAGCTAGCGAGTAGTATTCCAACGAGAAAATAGGTGAGAAAACGTGTCAATTTCACCCCATCACAGTAGCAGATTGATCTAGGAAAGACAACTTTTAGACAGAAGTATTCAGACAAGATATTTCTGCGTCGCAATTTTTGTTGATAGGCCACTGATAATCATCATGAGTATCCAGGTGCCCACACAAACAACGCCGAGGAAAACTGCATTGAGTGGCCAGATCACTAAGGTGAACTCACGTATGGGAAGAGTTAGGGTCGCTATCCCATTGAGATATGAAACGAGACCTTGATACATATATGCGAGTCCAAGTCCGTATAACCCACACCCAACGAGAGCAGAAAAAGTTGTTACGATGTAGCTTTCGATGAAAAAGGGCTTAGTGATATAACGAGAAGTTGCACCTAGAAGCTCATATATTTCGATTTCCTCTTTTCGCATGGCGATTTTGAAAGAGATCATCGTGGCAAGGATGAGCATGGTCATGAGTGCAAGGTAACCGACAAATATCACCGTACTATTTCGAATAATTGATGTGATCGAAAGCAAGCGGGTAACAGTCGCCTTTTGATATTGAACCTCATCGACCCCAGCCTGTTTTTTCAAATAAGTAGACATCTCTTCGAGATAGGTTGCATTTTTTGCTTTGATCTCGAGTGACGGAGGAAAAATATCTGGTGATGTATCCTCGATGAGTAGTTGATTTGCGCCTGCTTGCTGCTTATATATTTCATAGGCCTGTTGTTTATCGATATAGGTGATCGTCGCAGTTTTCCCAGATTGTGTGAGAAACTCTCTTATCCGAAATATATCAGCTTCAGCTGTAGTTGGCTGAAAGTAGACGATGATCTTTGGTTCTGACTCGATGGAGTTGAGTGTTGATAAGATAAATAGCGTCCCGGTGCTGACAACCAAGATGAGAAATGTTACAAATACCTGGATCATACACATGCTCAAAGACTGAAACGGAGTGCGACGGATATTGATGAATGATTCTTTCATGGTGTGGTATGCAAATTGGATGTGTCAGATACGAGATGACCTTGGTCTAGGGTAAGAGTTCTTTTTTTGAGACTATTCACTACGTCATTATTGTGGGTTGCAATGACCACGGTCCGTTGACCAGCGAGGCTCGTAAATATACGCATGATTTCCCAGGTAGTTTTTGGGTCGAGGTTGCCCGTTGGCTCATCAGCCAAGATGATCTGTCTCCCACCGGCAAGTGCGCGAGCTATGGCGACTCGTTGTTGTTCACCAGCTGAAAGCTGGGAAGGAAACTCATACACCCTATTCTCGAGTCCAACACTGTGCAACACAGACATGACTTCAGGTTGATAGAAGGATGGCGAAATACCTTTGATTGTGAGCGCAACGAGGACATTTTCGAATACATTTTTGTAGGGAATGATTTTAAAATCCTGGAATACAAAACCGATCTCTTGTCTCAGAAGAGCAAGTTTTTTACCACCGATTCGACCGACTTTAGTGCCCGAGGTACCCACCTCGATTGTTCCTGATTTAGGTCGATGTGCCCCCATGATCGAGTTGAGTACAGTGCTTTTTCCGGCTCCGGACTGACCCACCAAAAAAACGAAGTCATTTTTGGGTATATCAAACGAAACACTGCTGAGTGCGGTCACTCCGTTACCGAAAGAAATGGTGACGTTTCTAAATGAGATCATATGATCACTTGATTGCCTCGATTAACCCAACATCCATGAGCCATCCAGCTTTTTGACCTTTGTACGTGGCGCCCCAAACTTGGACTTTTTTACCTTCGAATTTGGATAGGTCAAGTACGCTTGAGGTGAGATAAGCTGTCTGATCTTTTGCTCCGCGTTCAAGATGGTAACTTCCTTCGCCTTCTATCCCGCCAACTTTGAGGACACCTGTTGCTGTATCTTTAAATGTTTTTTTGTCAACCACCCCTGTTTGATTTGTATTGGTGGTTTTTTGCCCAGCACTTGTTTCTGCAGCCGGACCAGTTGAAGGTGTTTTTCTCGAATTTATTCGATAGGCAGCCAATCCAGTGACGACGCCAAGAATGAGTGCTCCGAAAAGCACAAATAACATGATTGATTTAGGTACCGATGGGCTCATAGGAATAGCGCTGATAGGCTGATCAGCATCAGTATTAATAGGGTAGATATGATTCGGTGATGAATCGGATATCATGATGCAATAAGCATATCAAAAAATATCATGAGATGAAAGGGGAGATGAGTAGGGTCTTCACTAAGAATGTACCACCAATCGTATAAAAGGATTTTTCTCTCGTCATCTAACTCGCTATCGCTCAAACAGAGATGACTCAGAAAAATCCTTTTACACGATTATTTATGACTTAATCTATATAGAATTCCCAATTATTTCGCAGGTTTTTTAAGGTAAGCCTCGATAAATGGATCAAGCTTGCCGTCGAGCACTCCGACGGTGTCTGATGTTTCGTATTCGGTCCGCAGGTCTTTGACCATGCGATAGGGGTGGAGGACATATGATCTGATCTGTCTGCCCCAGCCGGCGATTTTTTCAGTCTTGTAACTTGCTTGTTCAGATGCCTGCTCATCCTGTTGTCTTTGCCATAGTTTTGACCGCAGGATCTTCAGCGCAGTATCACGATTTTGGCGTTGTTCTCGCTCGGTCTGGCAAGTGACGATGATTTGCGAAGGCTTGTGGAGCAGTCTGACTGCAGAGGAGACTTTGTTCACGTTTTGGCCTCCATGTCCTCCTGCACGGAAAAATTCCCATTCGAGATCTGATTCTTTAATTTCAACTTCTGCATTTTGAACAATGGGCAACACCTCAATGAGTGCAAAAGAGGTCTGTCGCAGGCTGTCGGCATTAAATGGCGAGAGACGCACGAGTCGATGTACGCCAGCTTCACATCGCAACATCCCATAGGCAAACTCTCCATGGACGTTCATAGTAACCTCTTTGACCCCAGCTTCTTCACCATCGACCCAATCGAGTGTCTCAGTAGACCATCCTTTTGTCTCAATATATCGAGAATACATCCGATAGAGGATGGACGCCCAGTCCATGGCCTCTGTGCCACCTTGTCCAGAGTGGATAGAAAAAATGCATCCGCCCGCATCGTGCGGACCTGAAAGGAACAGTCGCACTTCATATGCTTTGATCAGCGGCTCAGCTTCAGCTTCTTGCCCCTCTTCCATGAGTAGTTGCATCATCTCTACTTCATCAATAGTTTTTTTCAGATTATTTATCTCCTTCATCGTCTCGGCGGACTTTTGCGGATCAGCCCAAAAATCTGCATTGTAGGTCAAGGATTCAAGTGCTTTTATCTTATCCTTTTTGGAAGGGATGTTGACGTGCGAAAGTATCGCTTGAAGCTTGTCAGAAAGGGAAGACATAGATAAACCTAGTATAGCACGGGATGACAGTTTGATGATAGTAAACCTTTACCAATCATTCAGATGTATAAGGATTTTTGCTTCATCTAACTCGCTATCGCTCAAACAGAGATTCAGCAAAAATCCTTATACATCATGCCGCGGAGGCATAAACCAGAATCATACGTTATTCACTCAATAGATTTCGAAGTCTAGTTTGCGTCGGTTCCAAGGATGATCTCGATGTCTACTGTATCTGTTGACGCGAGCTCACCAACTTTTGGTTTGGCGACGCTGTCTTTGATGTCTTCGACTATCGTTCCTTTTAACAAATCCATTTTATCCTTGTTTATATTAACTTCAGACACAGTGTAGTCATAGGTATCGGCATTGCCGAGAATCACCGATGTATAGCCTTTTGCAGAAAGGAGCTGACTTATCCCGGCTGCCTGTCCTCTGACACCGGTACCATTGAGTATTCTTACTTTGATTTCACCACGCTTGACTTCAATTGTTGGGGTCGGTGTAGGCGGAGGTATAGTTGGCTCAGCGGTTGGAGTCAATGTCGGGCTTGCGGTCGCAAGGAACGAGGGGAGACTGACGCTCGTCCCTGTCTTTCCTTGAAGCAGATAATATAAAGCCGAAAATACCACCGCAAAAATAATCAAAAATAGAACAACTTCACGTAAGAACGGGATTGATTTTCGTGATTGATTAGATTCGGGAGTTGTGACCATAGGTTTGGAAGGAGCGGAAGAACTAGTAACTGTTTGTTTATATGCAATTGTTTTTTGAGATGTGCCTATTTTACCAAATGCAAACGATTTGTTCTCCGCATGACATATATACGATCCAAGCAGCACATCATAGGTCAAGATCGGCAACATGTCAGTTGCGGACCTCCCGTGTATCTGGGCCATGTACTCATGATAGAAGTTGGGGACGATGCGCTTTAGTGGATTGGTCCACACACCAATGTTTTTGGTGAAGGTGTCCTGTCTGATCTTTTCTGTTGCGCTTCCTGACAAGATGACACGGTTCAGCTTAAAGCCATCTGCTACAGATTTTTCTGCCTTCTCCTTGAGCTTTGGTTCGAGACCACTCGCGTCTACCGAAGCGATATGCCATGATTTGGGTTCTTCAACAGGGCCAAATGTGTCAAAGTAAAAGCCTTTAAGTGCTTCAGAGTCATATACCGCATATAAGATATTTTCACGTTTATCAAATCTAACCGTTTTTTCAAACAACGTATAGTAAGCCAGTTGTTCAGGCACGATAGCTTCGACAGAAACCTCAATTGACTCAGCCGCATCCTTTATCGTCCGCAGCGTGTCCTGTGCTATCGCATATACAAATGCAGTCGTGTGGCCGTCGTACTGGGCTATAAAAAAGTCTACGTGATATTCACTCAATTTCTTTTTATAAACTGAGTGTAACTTTTCACGAACATAGTCGTTGTATGCCGGTTTTTGGATGTCTGTAGGGATCTCAATTCGGGCAAAACCATAGAGTGAGTGCTCGAGCACGACCACCAGTTGATCTTCACTGTTTTTGTTGGGGAGCGAAGCAATTGCGTCTTTGAGTGTGTTAGCAATTGACTCAGATTTTACGAGCACGCCTTCTTCACTGATCTTTTTTGATGGGGAAAACGTAGTCCATGTAGTTTCTACAGAGCCAAGAATGCCTTTTTTGACACTTACGATCTTGACCTGTTTCGGTTCTAAGAAAACATACAGCATATTCACATAGTAGAACAAAGTACATCGAAATACAAGGTAGAAATCTATATCTGTCTAGATCAATAGACTGAGGCTAAAATCAAGAGAATGATGACTCAAGCCAATCTTGAGCCAAATCTCATGGTAAAATCTGCACATACATGGCAAGCAAAGAGGTAATTGACCGGATAAGAGATGCGATAGATATCGTCGATGTCGTGGGTTCGGTGGTGACCTTGAAAAAGATGGGAAAGTACTTCAAAGCTCCATGTCCATTCCATCAAGAGAAAACTCCTTCATTTGTTGTATCACCTGAAAGGCAGCGATGGCACTGCTTTGGTGCCTGTCACGAGGGAGGAGACATCTTCTCTTTTGTCATGAAATATCATAACCTGACTTTTCCTGAGGCAATACTTGAGCTGGGCAAGCAAGCAGGTATCCCACCAGCTGAGCTGTCAAGCACTATCTCATCAACAGACACTGACACGCTCAACAAAAAATCGATTCTTGAAATCAACGAACTCGCTGCAAAATACTATCACTATGTACTTGCACAGACACCCAATGGGTCGATTGCGTTAGAGTATTTGAAAAATAGACAAATAAAAGACGGTATAAGAGATTCGTTCATGCTTGGCTATGCGCCTGAAAGTTGGGATAATCTAGTCCAATACTTACGGAAGAAGAAATTTAGTGACACTGCGCTTTTAGCATCTGGCCTCTTTGTTGAGGGGCAACGTGGACTGTATGATCGATTTCGCGGAAGACTCATGTTCCCGATCTACAATGCACAAAATGACATAATAGGTTTCTCGGGTCGTCTGATCAAGCCGTCAAGCGACGGAGTTGAAGCTGCAAAATATGTCAACACACCAGAGACACTCATCTATCATAAGCGTGAAAGCCTGTATGGCATCCAAAAAGCAAAAGATGCAATTCGAAAGTTGGGCATTGTGATTGCGGTGGAGGGTGAGTTTGATATGATCACTCCATATAGTCATGGGATAGAAAATATTGTGGCCATCAAAGGATCAGCGTTCACCGATGAACAGCTCAAGATACTGCGCAGATACTGTCAGAAGCTTGTTTTTGCACTAGATGCAGATGCAGCGGGCATCGATGCGCTGAAGAAAACTGCGATGGCAGCCGAGAAATACGAGTTTGAAATGTACGTATGCCGGATACCTGGAGGGAAGGATCCAGACGAGGCCGTGCGACATGATTTTCCGGCTTTTAAGCGTGCACTGGATGAAGTGGTCACGATATATGATTACATCATCGATCTACAATCACAATCACTCAATCTCTCAGATCCATTTTCAAAAAATACCTTTGCAGAAACTGTCATACCGTACATCGAGCCAATACAGAACCCAATCGTGAAACAGCATTACATCAAAAAGATTGCCCAGATTATGGATGTGGGGATTGACAGTGTGAACGCGGTGATCCAATCGATTAGAAAAAAACGAAAATCTCCTCGTATATCAGCTGAGCAGCCTGCTGATAGTCCAGTGGTCTCTGGATCTCGACGGGAACTACTCCAAAGATTTATCCTTGCCTCTATGGTAACTAGTGATGACATGTCATCACTAGTTACTCTCACCTCAAAGTATTTACTGCCTGGTGATTTCACTCAAGCATCATATGCTCGTTTGTATGAGTTTTTGGTTGGGTGTGTGCAACGCACGACTCCGTCAACCATCAAAGAAGAAGATGTTCCTGCCCATCTCAAAGAGGCATATCACGAAGCATATCTGTACGCGTCGATGATCTCAGCAGACGTGGATATAAAGTCTTTTGAAAAAACGGTGATTGAGTTTGCCAAGATAGCAACTACAGATACTCTGAAAACTGCCGTAACTGAGGAGGCATCGGGTCACCAAGACGACTCAGTCAACTCACAAAAGCGACTGGCTGCCCTAGAAAAAGCCCTCAGAACATAGTATAATAAGTGTATCGCAAATTCCCTGCATTGGGAGCGCGCCTTCACTGACCACTTTGGTCAATGATCGCTGAACGCTTTACCCGATTTGATGTGGTGGAGGATTGGCTACCGTGCAGGAACTATATACAATGTATGCCAACCAAAAAAAACTCTCCTAAATCTCCTGTCCACACAAAATCCACTCCAAAAATAAAAAAAGGTATAGCCACAAAAAAAGTCTCAGTGAAGAAAGTGATACAAAATAAGCACGCTCAGCCTGCCCCTGCACAAAAGCAGAAGGCTACGGTAAAGAACAAGACTAAAGAACAGGGGAGTTCGAAAGAAAAATCCAAGCAAAAAGTCTTGATAGAAAAAAAATCAGTTCTAGTTGCAATGCCCGTGCATACAGGCAAGCCAACGGTGTATGTGCCAGTCAAACTACATAAACAAGCTCGTGATTTACTCGTCCAAGGTAAAGATGACGGTTTTCTCGTACAGGACGATATCCTCATGGTCTTTTCAGAGCCTGAGACATGCATAGACGAAGTCGATGAGTTCTTTATTCAGGCTTTTGAGAAAGGTATAGATATATTTGAAACGATTTCTACCCGTGATGATTCTGATACCTTCAAATCAGCAGAAGATATTGAAAAAGAGCTCGAGTCACTGGTAGTCGTAAGACATGGTGAGTCGCTTGATCCAATTAAGAAATATCTCAAAGAGATTGGACGTACGCCACTACTTACCTTTGAACAGGAAGTCGAACTTGCCCAAAAGTATGCTAAAGGCGATCTCGTTGCAAAAGAAAAACTTACTCGATCAAATCTCAGGCTTGTGGTGTCGATTGCGAAGAAATATCTCGGACGTAGACTTTCATTTCTCGATCTGATTCAAGAAGGCAACAAAGGTTTGATTAGAGGCGTTGAAAAATACGATTGGAAGCGAGGATTCAAGTTTTCTACATATGCAACTTGGTGGATCAGACAAGCTATCACACGTGCAATCGCTGATCAGTCTCGCACCATCCGTATCCCTGTCCACATGGTCGATCAGATCAATAGATTTTATAA
>CAZIUF010000002.1:32166-67236 GCA_964542665.1 uncultured Gammaproteobacteria bacterium
TATAAAACTCAACGACGACTCGCTCAGAAGCTCGGCAAAGAACCAGAACTCAAACAGATTGCCAAAGAAATGGAAATGACGGTCGAAGAAATCGAAAATCTCGTAAAGATTTCCCAACAACCAAAATCACTCTCAACACCAGTGGGAGAGGATAAAGAGGCAACGCTTGAACAATTTGTCGCTGATACGAGTCAACCAACTATGTATGATCGTGTCAGTCGTGAGCTTTTGAAAGAGGCCGTCACCGATGTTCTCGAAACACTCTCACCACGAGAACAGAAAGTTCTTATCATGCGGTTTGGCTTAGAAGATGGAAAATCAAAAACACTTGAGGAAGTTGGCAAGGAATTCAAGGTCACCCGTGAGCGCATCCGCCAAATCGAAGCAAAGGCTATCCGCAAACTCAAACACCCGACACGTGCCCGAAAACTGCGAGACTATCTTGAGTGATCGTCAACCACCTTGTGTATCATGGGCTTGATTGATATCATGGGGGCAATGACAGTGCGCACTGTGTCTCCTACTCAAAAAGCTTTCAATGTGTGGGGAATCATCCTCGCTGTCTGGGCGCTGTATCGGGGTACTATTGGTCAACAAGCCCCCATTGTTTTCGATGAGTTTATCTTTAAGCCACTCGTATTCATCTGGCCAGTGTACCTTTTTATCGTTCATTACGAACATAAAGTATTCTTCCACAGTATTTGGCTCAGATTCACCCATTGGCGTCAAGATGTTGGTTATGCAGTACTCTTGTCTACACCTCTTGTTGCATTCCTCCTTTTTTTAGTAGTTACAAAGAAGGCGTATTTCCATGATGTACCGCTCCTTCTCGTGCTTGCAGTTGCCACTGCACTGACAGAGGAAACACTTTCGAGAGGATTGGTAGCGGTTCGTATATACGAGGAGACAGGAAGTTTTTTTAAAACACTTTTACAATCCAGCATCTTACATTTGTTTCTTCGGGTGCCACGGGTGATGACCATGCCCAGTTTATTCGGAGATCGACTGCTCTATGCGATAGTTGCTGAAGTTGCGCTAAGCTTCATCGTCACGTTTGTATTTCTTCAACGGAAAAGTCTACTTTCTGCCATGGTAGTGCGTGCAATCTACGTATTTGTGATGATGAGTCTACTGAAGTAATAACGCATTTCAACGCCTGATGAGACGCTTGAGTTGATGAAGATGAAATGCAACCTTTTGAGCGCCCTTTGCAAACTTTTTGGTGAAATATAGTTGGTGACGATATGCTATCGAGTTGATCTCATCGGTATGAAAATGTGTGGTCGTTGTCCCACCATGATGATGCTCGACACAGACGGTTGGGTCAAACACACTCGGCCATCCGCGCAACTGTGCACGATATCCAAGATCCACATCTTCCCAATAAAATGGAGTATAGGCGAGATCAAATCCTTGGAGTTGTTTCCACATACTTTTTCGGAATATACTTGAGCCACCTTCAGCCCAAGCCGTTGTCATGACATCGTGACCTTCTTCAAAAGACAGTGCTTTATGATGGAATAGACCCGACTTGAAATAAATTGCATTTCGACCAACAAGTGCACCATTTCGCTCGCGTTGAGCGTAACCTACCGCAAAGGTTTGAGGGTGTGTCTCAAGGTATTGCATGGATTTTTCCCACTTTCTGTCATAGAGCGTCACATCGGTATTAAGAAGAAGCACATACTCACCAGTTGCTATAGCAACTCCATCATTGACGCTTTGTGAAAAACCCATGTTCTTCGTATGTTCAATAAGACGATATTTGGATGTCGGCCAGGAGTGCTTTGCAAATAGATCCGTTAACTCTCTTTGTATCTGTGTTTGAGGATCGTCGTTCACAATGATGATCTCTTGATCAATCAAGAAGCGTAAATTTGTCGCAAGGTTTGCGAGAAAGACCTCCTTTTGTTTATATACAGGGATGATTACCGAGATCATAAGGTATCTAAAGATTTATTGAAGGCAGCGCGCGAAAATTGATTTTCTAGAAGTCTAATTCCTTCACCTCTCATTTTCTCTTGCAACGCTGGGTCACGACCGAGCTTAACTAGTTTTTGGGACAACTCATCTCTATTGAGAAAGGTTTGTCCGGTGACCCCATCTTTGACTATTTCAGGTATGCCACCAGATGCATAACAAAGCGGTATACATCCATAGGATATCGCTTCAAGTGGAGTGATGCCGAGATGTTCAGTGCGTTCTGGGTGCGATGTTTCATTTATGCCCCAACCAGCAAAATGTAGATAGAAGTCGCCTGTACGATAAATATGATGCAGCTCTTCATAAGAAATATTTGGCTTAAATACGATATGTGGGTGCTCGACGGCAAGCTTTTTGAGCGAATCGTAATATTTTTTATCTTCTTGTTTCAATCCTCCAACGAGGATCAGCTTGCTTCCTGCATACTGAGGATAGGTATCAAGGAACTGGACAAACCACGCAATCGCGACATCATGACGTTTAGAATGAAGATGGCGAAAAAAACGCCCAACCGAAATCAACGTGAGTGACGTTCCCATGACTGGTTTAGAAAGAGGGAGACTATCTTTGGGAATATCAATGATGGGGTATACGACATGTGCAGTGACTCCAAATCGCCTCAAGTTGCCTTGAGTAAACCGTGAATTCGCAATCCATCGCCAACCACGAGTTTTGATGCGATTGACAAGGGACATGTTGTACAGGTGGCGGTTTGGCACCATTGCAAAACAAATGGTTTTTTTGGCGCTCGAGAAAAAGTAGGAGCCATCGGTTGCATATAGTAGAACATCAAATCCTTTTAGTACCGCAACCTTTTGCAACATTGAGTACGTTGATAGTTTTGGTATCCACGTCGTAGGAATAGGTAGGTTGAGCCGGAGCTTACGCTCAAGGTCCTTTGAGATGTCTTTGTCCCAGCTGATCGTCAACTCATATCCTTTTGATATGTAATATTGACATATCTGGATCATATGTCGCTCACCACCTCCGCAGGTGTCTAGATAGGGATTCCATAAAAGTATTTTTTTCATTTGTTCGTTGTGGTATTGGTAATATGCTTTTTTTCATATACATAGAGCCAGGTGATAGTCTTCGAGTAGGCTTGATATATAGATTCTAGCCACCCAAATACGCCGTCACGAAAGCCTCGTTTTATGACGAGTCTTCTGAGGAGCTCGCCACAATATTTGCGGAAAAAAGTAAAGATATTCACTTTGCGGCCAGCTGAGCATAAAAGCTCTGACTCAATATCTTCAAATATGATGGTCTTTCTAACCATGCCAGAAACGTCAGTGTGAAAATAGTGGATGAGAGGTGATGATAGACTGGCGCATGTTCCACTTATCTCAGGGGTAGAATGTATGCGTGCTGGCCAACTGCGTAAAGCATCCTTTTTTATGAGTCTGACTTGGTGGTCGGGCCACCAGCCACCATGCTTGAGCCAAGTTGTTTCGGCAAACATATTCTTACGAGGTATCCTGAAGTGTGTCGGAGGTTTACTTGTGGTTTTAGCCAGGGCATCCTTTACTTCTACCGCTAACGAGGTTGTGATCCGCTCATCAGTATCAAGGAAGAAAACCCAATCTGTAGAAGCTAGGTTGGCGCCGAACATACGCGCAGGCTCAACATATCTCGAAGGTGGAAAAGCGTGGACTTCTGCACCCAGTCGATGTGCTATTTCTGTGGTTTGATCATGACTCTCCATATCCACCACAATGACCTGCTCGGCGAGCAAGCGAGCAGAAGCAATGCAATCAGCTATATGATCCTCATTGTTGAACGAGTTGATGATGACGGTGATCATGCGAGGTAGATTATAACTCAAACAATTCGCTATATGATATTGTGCGACTAGTTGGTATCATATGATTTATGCTCGATATTAAGCTTAGAAACTACCAAATCGGAGTTATATTGTTTGGAATAACTGTACTCGCCTTGGTTTTGAGACTACTCGGATATGAACATATTACCTTTGGATATGATCAGGCTCGAGATGCGCTTGAGGCAATGAGCATATTCACCACAGATCATATAAAGATCATCGGTCCTCAGACTGATATTCCAGGGCTTTTCCACGGTCCATTGTATTGGTACTTGCTTGCTCCGTTCTATTACTTCGGTGGAGGGAATCCTTATGTTGCGAAAATGTTGTTGGTACTCACGAGTCTTGTATGTATCCCGACCTTGTATTTTGTCTCCTATAAAATCTGGGGAAACAAATTGATCTCCTTACTCGCGGCGGCAATATTAGCTGTATCGCTGGAATCAGTGCAATATGCCCGGTGGATGTCAAACCCATCCCCTGCACTGCTTACTACACTGCTGAGCTGGTATGCATTTTATCTGATGTACAAAAAAGATTGGCGAGGCATAGTGCTTTTCTTGCTCAGTTGGCCTTTCTCGGTCCAATTTCAGTTTTTTTTGGTATATCAACTATTTATATTTGTCCCGTTGGTTGTATGGAGATTCTCAATACCACATCTGATACGAGATCATTTCAAGGGCCTTTTTGTCGCTGCAATAGTATGTTTAGTTATTTTATCTCCATTTGTCATTGCGCAGGTTAAATTCGGTTTTCAGTCTGTAACTGCTTTGTCAGGCTTTTTGATTCACAAAGGAGGCGATTCAGCTTATTCTCGTAATCCAGTCGAGTTTGCCTTATTCCTAGCAAGAAACATTAAGATGAATATTCTCAATGTCAATGATGCTGTTGCCGTGGGGATATTGACATTGATAACTTTTGGTTATTTTATAACTCACCAAAACAATAAGAAAAAGTACTTATTTTGTCTTGTCTGGTTTGTGTCCCCGGCAATCATCTTCGCATTTGGGCATCATCACTCGTACTTCCTCACCATCGGAAACTTATACGCACTGATTATGTTGGTCAGTGTTTTGTTGGTTTCATTACTTTCTAAACCTCTTATTGGATGGAGAGCAATAGGTGCAATATTGGTCGTTGTGATACTTGGGGCAAACATCTACAGAATATACGATGTCAAAGATAAGCAAGAATTTTTATTTACTGTTCAAGACGATAATGATTTGGATAGTCAGCTAAAAATCATTGACTGGACATACAATCAATCAGGTGGACAATTGTTTGCAATCAACACCGCAACGAATCCGCTTTTCATAAACACGACGTGGTCATATCTGTATGATCAGTTTGGACGAAAAGCTGGTAAGAAAATGCCTGCATGGAAGGGTGTTAATCAAGAAGGAAGGTTTGGTGGTGAGATTAAATACTCAAAACTGAATCCACAGGCAGGCAAGTTTCTCTATCTTATCTTTGAGCCTAGTGGAGGAGTGCCCGATGAGTACTATAGAAACTATGCTCTTTTTGAAGATAAGAGATCAAAGTTTATTTGTGAGAAACAGTTTGGTACGTATAAGGTCCAAAAGAGACAATTCACAAATGAGGCCGGATTTGATTTTAACGAACTAATACAATTCATTCAGAACGACGAAAAGGCATACAAAAAGTCCTAACTGGTCTACTAATCTAGATAATACTTTGATATCTCGATACCATTTATCATCTTCTTTTCCTCAGCTTTAGTTGTAGCCTTTGCCGGAATGTTCTCTTCTTTCCATTTGACCGTTCTAAACTCAAAACCCTTTTGATCGGGCTCAAGTATGTACCAACAGTATCCTCGTTGAAACGAGTCACGTGGCGTTTCTATCGTTTTGTTTAGATAATGATAGAGCCAAAGATAATCATAGGTATACGGTATGACTGGAGCAACATATACTTTGGCGCAGAATGGTCTACCAGGTTTTTCTTGGTCGACTACATATTGCATAACTCTTTCTTGGATTGCCAGACCATTTAGTTCATAGCGCTTGTTCCATGACGGTATTATCCTGAGCACACTCGTGAGTGTAAAGCCGACCATGAGCAGAGCCATCGCCATGCCAATATATCTTCTTGGGACAAGATAAAGTAAGATTGAGAGTGCCAACAAACCAATGACCAGAAAGCCATACTGAATACCTTCGTAATAGTAGTTCCAAAAGGTATCTTTATAACCCAAAGAAAGTAGAAATAATCCAACATGGGTGACGATAAGCGCGCTGAGCAAGACGTATTTTTTACCCACACTTTTTCGTATTGCAGGATTTATAAAGTAGAGGATAAACGCAGTAATTGTCAGCAAAATAAAGATGAGTAGTACTGGAGAATTCAAGAAAGCTTCAGAAAAGTAATTATGAAAGTTTGCAACTCGCTCATTCAGCACATCTGCATATGGCTTCGGAGTGTAATACTTTGGTTTTGTAAAAAACCCCAACAGCACTTTTGTCTGGATAAAATGATTCTTTATCTCAAATAGTATCCGAGGTATAAAGGGGAAGACGACCGATGCGAAATAGACAACAAAAGAAAGTTTAGTATTCAAAAGTCGTCTAAGTGGCGTAAGAATACAAATGAAAATGGTAACGGGGAGCAAAAATAATCCAAAAGCAAGCTCAAACTCCGCAACAAAACCGGCTGAAAGGCCAAAGATCGCGAGAGCAATCAACCGATTTCGACCTTTTGGTTGATTCAAAATGAGATATGAAAGTGAAAGAATATATGTGAGATATGAGGGCATAGCCATGATGTTATTCCCCACGAAAGTGCTTGTCCGGATGAAGTACGATCCAGTACTCACAATCATGCCAAAAATAAGCGAAGAAGGACTACCCAGCAGTCGACGGACGATAATCATCCCAACGATCAAAGATATCAGCTGAACCAGAAATACAGCAACATACACCGTAATGGGGTTGTGACTGATTAAAAAGGTAAATGCCGTGAAGTAATACCACCATACTCCATGGAAAAGACCGCCAATCCCCGTAGTTGGGCCGATAAAGGTCAACTGATGATCAGTCACCATCCGTGCTCCAGCGAGAAAATCACGTGCTTGGTCATAGGTATATGCCACCTCACGATAGTAAATCGAGGGTAACCTCAACGAAGCAAATATCAGAACTATCAAAAAAAGTGCTCCCCACCAGAGATATGTTGAGTACTTTATCATTGGATAGAGTATACCAAAGACCATTTTGAGTTACAGTCAGGCATTATTTATGACCTGAGTCTATTTGTGCGAAATAGGCGATAAGCGGTATACTAGTGAAGCAACATAGATCATATGACAACATTTCTCACACGCAAGTACTCGCTACTGATTGTCTTGTTTGCCATAGCCACTCTTGCCTGTGCAGCATGGACATGGGTGATGATCGATCCAAACTTCACGCTTTATGATCATGCTGACTGGGCAGTCTTTCGCGAAAGCATGATCGGTATTGGTCTTTTTAACAGGCCCGTATCATCGCAGCTGTATTTGACTTGCATCGGACTTTTGACGGTTCTGCACTTGTTGATTGTCAGAAATGTGCCCGCACTTTCCCTAAAAAAAGTGATGATATTTACGATCATCATCGGGACAATTGCCGGTATATGTTCGTACCCCGCGCTTTCTCGAGACGTATTCAACTATATCTTTGATGCAAAAATATTTACTTTTTATGGAAAGAACCCTTATCTATTGAGGGCGATGGACTTCCCCATTGACGAGAACTTGCGGTTCATGCATTGGATACACAGAACATATCCGTACGGACCAGTATATTTGCTGGTGAGTTTTGTCCCGTCATTTTTAAGTGTAGGGAAATTCTCACTCGCATTCTTCTTGTTCAAGAGTATGCATGTCGGTCTGTATGCACTATCAGTGTGGTGTATCTATAAGATCAAACCCGCTGCCGCGATCTTCTTCGCTACAGCACCTTTGGTGCTCATTGAGGGGCTTATGAGCACGCACAATGACTTCGTAGCAGTCGCTCTTGGGATCATCGGCATGTACTGCATCCATCGTGGACATCTGTGGCGTGCACTCATACTTATGATCGCATCGGGACTCATAAAATATTTCACCTTACCTCTCGTCATCATCCCCTCTGGATTGCTCATTGCAAAGTATATTTTAACCTTGCAACACCCATCAAACACAAAACTAAAAATATTTGCAAAGATACTTTCACAAAAAAGCCTTGTCTATTATGCGCTTTTTGGGATAGTAGGACTCATCATGTATGTCATCCACTCTGGTGAGTTGCACTCGTGGTATATCCTCAATCTATTTGTATTCACTCCGTTTCTCTATGAATTGTTGAAACTTTGGCACATATTTTTCACTAGCTTGTTACTGAGTTATTATCCATACGTAGTTGGTGGTGAGTGGGGACAGGGTGGTGATGTGGGTACGAAGAAACAAATCATGTGGTGGGGATTAGGCATCAACTTACTTGTGTTTATAGGGTATAAGCTTTATCATGCCAGTCATACATATGCACAATCTCGTAAAAAATAAACTCACCTATATTTTACTTTTCCTCGCTGCAACACTGTTCCTGATGAATTCTACATACATCTCATATCCAGACGAATTCATAAATATTCTTGGAGGCCGGGCGATCGTACTAGGAAAGTTGCCCTACCGTGATTTTTTTGATCACCATATGCCATTTGCATGGTATCTGGCATCATCAATACTCCTATTCACAAAACAAAACTACGTCCTATTTCGCATCGGATGGGGCCTGATTCAAGCTGTGGGGGTGGTACTTCTTGGCCTTCTGATAGCTCGAAAATATCCTAAGTTTACTCTCATTTACGCCTTGTGGGCAGTATTGTATGCGACGGCAGCAATGTATTTTTGGCTTCATCTCTTTCTTGGCGATTCTCTTGCTGTACTTTTCTTTTCTGGAGCATTCTGGTTGTTACTCCTAGAAACTTCATATCCTACTCACGCCAGATGGTTGCGAATCGGTGTCACCTGTTTGATTTCACTCATGATTTTTTCGTCACTGTCGTACCTATATATTGGCTTGATAATGTACGCATGGGTTGGATTGCTTACTATCAATACGCGTTTACACGAAAATCTCAAAGCTAAAAACCGCATGAAAGAAGTGTTGATATTGATGTTCGCGATCATTGCTCCATACGCTCTCTACGCGCTTTACTTACTGATCACCGCAACAGCAAAAGATTTTTGGTTTGCAAACTTTACATATAATACAAAGCTCTATATCAATATAACGAACTATTCTGCTGCAGCCAGCTCTTTCAACCCACTCCGATTCGCCTTGACAGTCATTAACAACTTTTGGCAGTCATATCTGCCGCTCTTGAGTCAGCTAGCGTATGTGTCGTTTTACAGTCCGATCAGTCGACTCGTCGCACTTGGCACACTGATGACCGCGCTGTACCTGTGCTATAGAAAGCCATTGTTTGGACTAATCTACTTAGCGTTACTATCTTTTTCTGCTCCACGCAGTAGTCAGCTCGTTGATATGAAACAAACAGATTATCAAATGGGACTGTTTATCATCATGGGCACGATTAGCGCTGTATTTGTACTCTATCAACTGCTCTATGATTTGGACACTAAATCATTTTTTGTAAAGTTTTGGCGAAGCATACTGTGCTTTCTCTTACTCATGTATTTTGCATTCTCGCTTGCATTTATGTTGCAAAATACGCTCAGCATACGCTATCAGCGATATATGGGCATGTTACCTCCAACGACCAATATCTCTGATATTGCAGATTTCGTCACCCGATGGATTGAACCCACAGATACCTATTGGATAGGGCCATACGAAGGGCACCATGCGTTTTATGTAAAAAGAGGGCAGACCGCTGGCAAGTATCCGTCACTCCTTCCTCAGTTTCGTGAGAATGACTTTTTGAGGAATGATTTTCTGCATGAGATGGAAAAAGCAAATCCAAGGATGATCATATTCCATCACGAGGCTTCTATTTTCCAAACCCCAGCAAATGAGTTTGGTGCATTTTTCCTCGACTGGATGAAAGGGAAGTACGTGAACTGTGTAGAGGCAAAAATAGCATGTAAAAGTGAGGTGGGTGGGATCAATGTGCGTGAGGATGTTTACCTCCGCTTAGATAGTAAAGATCTCTTCAAACAGATGTAACAGACGATATATCTGCAAACTATATGCAAAACGGCCAACCAACAAAACAGCGGAACACAGCGCTTGATGGGCTACGAGGTTTCAGTGCGCTTATGGTCGTATTGGCCCATCTGAATCTTGATCAGGCAACGGTAAGTCGGTTTGCTCCATGGGCTTGGTACTTTATCCAACCATTTGTATCGGGGGGGACATTCTACGTTGCGATTCTTTTTGTGCTCACCGGATACCTCATGTCTACTCATTATCCTATTATTACGTCATGGTCAAGCTTTATGCAGAAGAGATATACGAGATTGTTTCCTGTCTTTATCTGTGTGTCGATTTTCTATACCTATTTTTACTATTCGGTTATAAAAGGAGACCCAAGTATAAGCAGAAATATCCCCTTGATAGTGAGTATATTACTCGGAATCAACCTATTGGGGGGACTTATTTGGCGACTGTATCTGAAGCTTCGCACCATCACATCTGGAAAAGTACTTTTTAGAATATTTATCTATTCTCAAGTAGCTATTGCGGCTGTATACGCACTCATTGTTATGCGTAATCCCGCAGCTAGTATTAATAGCAATCAGACAATACTGCAAATATTCACAGGACTAGTCAACACAACGCTTACTCAGACATTTGGTACATATATACCGCTCACCAATGGGTCATTTTGGAGTCTGGCTCCCGAGGTGCTTTACTATGCACTCTATCCAATACTCATAATCCCGCTTATAGGACACTTAGGCAATGCATCAAAGCTAAAATCGTTGACCACCACAATCACAATATTGTGTATTTTGATCACACTAACCATTGTCTTTAAACAGCTACTTGGTTTCAATGGTCTGTATCCATTTTTTTGGTTCTATTTTTACCTTGGCAATCTTGCATCGAAATATAATAATAATATCCAGCAAACCCTTGATAAATATCAGAAAATAGTTCGCGTTGATATCTTGATACCAACAATTACTATAATAGCATTTCTGGTATTTCCGACGCTTATTTCAACCTACCTGAAAAGTAGGGACAATATCATCGGATTCATGTTTTTTTATCCTTTCCCTCTATTTGCACTTATTTATTGTTTAAGGCAAGGCAACTTATTCCATTCATTTTTTCAGTCACGAGTACTTGTGTGGATAGGTACGGTAAGTTACTCGCTGTATCTCACACACACTATTGTTATTGATCTTTTACGAGGTGGTGAGCAGATTCCGGCTTTTTGGTCATCGGTCCAGGTAGTAGGGTATGTGATTTCGGCGATTCTGCTATCTTTAGGGTTGGCAAAATTGCTTTATGAGTTACTCGAAAAGCCATATTTCCAAAGCAGACGCAAATCAACAGTCCCTCTAGTGACGCAACATGTAGCTGATTTCACCAGACCTGTAATACATAAGAAATTAGGAGTAGCTTTATTGATCGTCTATATTCTACTTATTGGCGCGGGACTTCAGAAGGAATACTCACTAACTTCAGTCACTCATCGAGAGACGGGCACTCGTTTTATCACTCCCGTCACCGACAAATCAGTTTCATTTGCAGATTCCAAAGAACTCGTGTTTGAAATAAATGCCTCTGATGACAATTTTGGTATATTTTCATTTCCTATCCAATATGTGGGCAACAAAGTAAAACCTATGGGGAATGCAAAAGACATGTCTCATGCGCTGCGTGTGACAATTACAGATGTAGCTAGTCAGGCCTCCATATCTACAAACGAATATGCGGGATGGAGATTTGGAGTTGAACCCCACTCATATCCTTTTGGATTTCCCCAACAAACAAACAGTAAAGGCAGGGCATATCTCGTGAGGTTTGAGTCACTTCGAGCGTCGTCTGATGACTACACGGTGATCAGCAATCCTCAAACAGAGTTGTTGACCGTGTATCAGATTGATAAGTCAAGACTCCTTCGAAACCCAATAATTTTACTGACAATATTGTGGAGAAAGCTATCACTTATCGTGACCAGTAACGAATTTGGATGGGTTATATTATTAAATACAATACCGCTATTTATTTTGTTAAGGCATTTATTGACTCCTCATGAAAGCAAAAATATCTAGGCATTTAGTACTTATATCGTCCGTAGTCATCATCTTCGCTGGCTTCCTATTGTTAATGCTGCCTAGCTTAACATCTGGACTTGGAGAGAGATGTATATCAAACCAATGTGGAATATTTTTTACTAACATATTCCGTGCGAGAGATGACTTATGGCACATGTCCCTTGCGCAAGTTGCCTTTGATACCTACCCATTTAGGATGCCAGTATTTTACGGAGAGGCACTGAGAGGCTACCACTTCTTATATAGCTATATACTGATGTTGGTGACGAAGACAGGCCTTTCAGTCCTGAGTGGCTATTATCTAGCGTTACCAATCGTCTGGTTTATTATCTACACATCTTTCACGGTAGTAATATCGAGGGCACTGTTTAGTGATAAGAGGGCTGTACCAATTTTTTTATTCTTTTCATATTTTTCTAGTAATCTCACATTCGTATTAAGCTTGAAAAATACTGGGTCGTTTTGGAACGATATTGGGTGGTTTAGTAATCAACCCGCAGAGTATATGATCAATCCGACACTAGCACTGTCGATCCTATTGCTACAAGCGATCATCTACGTATTATTACGAGTCAGAAGTAGTATCATATTGACGATTATTCTGACTGTTCTCACATTTCTTTTGTGGGGGGCAAAATTTTATGGTGGAGTAATAGGCATTTCATTTATCTGGATATTCTTAGCTACAAAAACATACAATAAGCACCTGAGTTTGAAAAGCTTATTGTCTATCCTTTTTGCAACCCTTTTATCGAGCGCAATAGCTGTGTTATTTTTTTACAATCCATTTGTTGGTACCAAAACAGGTGGAATTTTTAGTCTAGAGCCATTCAAGACAATCCATCCAATCATAGAAGACCCAGGCCTATTTCAGATCCTTAAGCTTGCAAGGCTGAGATACAAGTTGTATGAGCATCCGTATATATTTGCTCCGATCTTACTTGTGATTGAAATATTTTCGTTAGCACTATATATATTTATTGCTTTTGGGACAAGGATGCTGAGCGTAGCACTACTTTTTTCGAAAACTCACAAGTCGACTCTGAATATAGCTATTTTTGCTAGCGCTATATTCTCAATTATTTTCGCTGCTCTATTCACTCAGAAGGGTGGAGATTGGTTCAATACTGTTCAGTTTCTGGGCTATGGACAATTCCTTCTACAGATTGCTCTGTCGTTATTTGTGATCAGTCTGCTCAAGTTTCATGACAAAAGAACCAATGCTTTGATTGTATCAATCCTCGTACTTACGCTTGCAGGCTCACTCAATTCTGTCGTAGAGTACGGTAAGGACCACCTCTTTTCTTCGGGGAGTCAAATTCACAAGCTATTTCAGCCAAAGGTATATGTCTCAAGCGCTGAACTTGATGCTCTTTCATATTTGAGCAAACTACCGTCAGGTGTAACCTATACTTTTCCATTTACGCCGATCTATGATGAGAGGCCAATCAAACAACTATGGAAAACAAATGACACAGCATTGGTGGCAGCCCTCGGTAAACAGCAGCTCTATGAGGCAAATCTCCAGCAGCTTGATATTACAGGGATTGATCATAAAAAACGCACTCAGCTACTCAAGAATGTCCTGACAACCAACATTAAATCTCTTCCTGTCAGATATTTATACCTTTACAAACAGCATCCAGATTATAAAAAGTTTATCACCCGCACAAGTCCAAGTGCCGTATCACTTTTTGAGAACGAAGAAGTCCATATACTCAAGAAGATGTGAGCTACTTGCTGAAACCTCTATTTTTCAACGCTGAGATTGTTTTGGCCAGCCGATCATTTCGCACATATATGCATGATGGTTTTCCATTTTTAAACAATCTCGTATATATCTTATCCATTTGTACATACACGATTTTTATTCTCTCAACGACATTGCAATCTGTTGAATACACACTAACTGGTGGGTTAGTCTTGAACATGCTCAATACTTTTTCTTGATATAGGGGCATCCCGTAGTGTATTGGATAGAAAAATGAGTCAGGATACGTAGTCCTTCTATGGCTCAACATATAGATATGTGAGTTATATCCGATAACGAAAATATTATCTTGTAGATCTGTGGATTCTTCAATCGCGTGCGCATAAGACACATCATCAAAATATGACGTGTTATATTCCCTTTCCCTATCTATTTGCTTGAGCAGGAGCGAGTTTGGATGTAGGAAGTAAGATGCAGTAAGTAAAATACACAAGACGACATATATAACTCGGTATTTTGATGCATATTCGCCAACCAAGTAAGCTAGGGTTGAAAGCAATATTCCTATCCATGGGATAAGCCGGTATATAGCCCAAAGCTCTCTTTCAGGAGTTTGTGAACGAAGGGAGCTGGTGAAAAGAAGAAGTAATAAATAGACAACAAGAAAAACAGAATGCGGCCACTTGACAATCTTTTTTGAAATATATTGATAAATCATCACAATCAAAAATATAACCTGGAGTCCAATGGTGCGCTGGAAATTGGATGCTTGGGCAGAAAAAAATGTGACTATATACTGAAAAGGCAAAAGAAACGATCCCAGTAAGCCCTCGACTCCAGATGCTTTTGATATATCAGTCTGAAAACTGATTTTATTAACGGTAATCATTTGGAAAAACCATTGCCTTAAATCCATACTTGCAAGTGTGCAAAGCGAAAGGATAAGAAATGGGGTGGCTAAGAGTGCGATTTTTCTATAGTCACGAATACGTATACACAGTGCAACGAATATGATCAAAGTTGTAATGATAGTAATTTCTCGCGAAAATAAGATAAACCACATACATACACCTGAGAAGAGCAAAGTACGACGTGACCAGCCGTGGGATGAGATACTTAGAATAAATAGATACACGATTGGATAGGCGACCATGGCCTCGGCTTGGAACGAAAATCCGAAGAAATAGGGCTTCAACAACTCAAACATAAGCGCAAAGATGAGCACCCAACTCTTTCTGAACTGCCAGTACATAAAGCTTATCCAACCAGCAGAAAAAATAATCATAAATACTCGATGGAGCTGGATCACGCGATAGTAGTCTGCTTGGGGAGAGATCAGGAACTGGAGAATGTAGCTAATGTAGGCGGGCAAAGGCATACGATTGAAGAATATGTCTGTATAGAGCATCTTACCCTGATGCATAAGTGCTGCAGGAACCCAGTTGTTATATTCATCAACGAACTTGAACATGGTGATGAAGCGATAGGATTGAAAAGAGGAAGCGGCAAGGATAATAAAAAGTAGAATCCACCCAATACATTTGCTACTGACAGCCTTAAATAATGCTTTGGTCACTGGTTCAAAAACGTATTTTTGATAATATGCAGTTTCGTTTTCCAAGGGGCATACTTCAGTGCAAAACGAGTTCGTGACCGCTCCATGGCCTTCGTATGAAAATCTGAACCTGAACCACCAGTGCTCTGGGCATTTTTGTGCCAGAGTTTGATCATGGGTTCGTATCTGATCGGAACACCTTTTTTCTTGGCACGCATACAGTAGTCGGTATCCTCATAGTACATAAAGTATCCCTCATCCCATTTTCCGACTTTCTCGTAGACTGATTTGTCATAGACCATACAACAGCCTGTGACAAAATCAGTCAAGATAGGCTGATCATACATGGGATGGTCTAGATCATCGACGCCAATATGGTGAGAAGTGGCATGAGCCCAATCGATGCGACCGCCCGCATACCAGATGGTGAAAGGTTTATTAGTTGATAATTGATAATTGATAGTTGATAACTGGGAATCACTGGGTATTTGTCCACCAGCTGGCGGATTAATCTTTGGAGTTTCCTTTTTATGATATTCATACCCAGGTGCATAGTAAATTTTGCCTCCGACGATTGATCCCGGGAACTGATTTAGCGCATGCTTGCATGATTGAGTAAAGTAGGTATCAAAGATGATGTCGGGATTGACGACCGCAAACCGTGCTATATTTTGAGACAAAGCTGCTCTTATCCCGAGGTTCACTCCATGTGCATATCCTTTATTCTCTCCACGAATGAGCGTAAATCGATCATCAGGAATAGTGATGATCTGAAGATTTTTGCGAGGTGTCAAATCGACGAGAAACACATGGAAGTTCCTGTCGTATTGAGACTTGAGACTGGCAAAAAAGTCATCCAGTATCGTGTAATTCTGATAAATGACAGTTATAATGGCTAACATAGGTTTATTTAGGTCGTTGCCCGGACCAGCTACAATGAATCACACACTCAAATCGAGTCTCACTTACTGGATAGATTGTATCAAAAGAAACCCCTACTATACGATCCTTTTGATTGTTGTATTGTTCCTGTCTTTGATGGTGATCGTGCCATCTGGGAGTGAATATTGCATTCAAGGGCACTGTGGACTTTACTTTTGGGGGGCACATGAACATGATGGTATCTGGCATATTGCACTCATTGAGTCTGCATTCAAATCATGGCCTTTCACTCTTCCTATCTATGCTGGGGCAAAGCTCGCAGGGTATAACTTCCTGTTTGACTTTGTTATATCTCTGTTTACACGCGTAGGAATATCGAGTTTATTTCTTTATTTTAAAGTCCAGCCAGTGTTGTGGGCAATATGTTTTTTCTATGCAGTGTATCGATTAGGCATCAATTTATTCCGGACATATAAAGAAAATACTCTAAATACATCCGTAAAGTCACCTCAACTCCTACAAGTCATATTATTATTTTCGCTGACCCTGCTCGGATCGTTTGGACCAGTGTTTATGCTTTTGCGCCAAGGTTCAGTCTGGGGTGGATCAGGAATATTTGCAATGCAGGGTCCTGTTGGTATGACCAATCCACAGTTTATGTGGTCGCTGGTTGTTCTTGTTTTGCTGTTGAACAGATGTCTAGATCTAGTTCAAAGAACAAAATCAAACATCTTTGATCTGCTCGCAATAGGAGTACTTGTTGGTCTTGGATTCGCATTGAAAGCGTATTCTGTTCCAGCAATGATGTGGATCCTCGGATTTGCGATCTCTTCTATGATGGTAAAAAAACAGTGGGTGAAAGCATTATCTGTTGGAGTATCTGCATGTTTTGGATTTCTAACCATTTATTTCACTCAATATGCTGGTGGCATACAGGGTGGGTTTGTATGGGATCCGTTTTCTCTGGTACGGAGCATGTATTCGGATCCACGAGTTTTTCAAAACGATCAAGTAATGCTCGAGTGGTTCCAACTGAAGGAGATTGCGCCAAATAGTCTACGACTATGGAAATATTATCTTGGTGCGTCTCTAACCTACACCATCTCAACTTTTGGAATGAGAGTTTTGGGGTTTAGCCTGTTATTTGGGCTTATTCGTGATCTGGTACGAAGAATAAAAATAACACAAACTTCATTGTTTGGTGCTGTCTGCATGATTGGAGCAATAGTAACTTGCTTGCCTGGACTATTACTCATCCAAAAAGGTGTCTGGTGGAACACAGTTCAATTTTTTTACTTCTCACAATTTTTTGCCAGTATTGGTTTTGCTATTTGGCTATGGCAACTGAGTCAAAATAAACGGCCACTATTTATTATAGTTGCTGGTCTTACTCTATTTTTATCAGTTAGTTTTCTTACAGATTCGCTCTATTCATTTTTCCTTCCTCAAACCGCCTCTCACATATCAAGTAGCGAGCTAAATGTATTAGCAACACTAAAGAGGCTACCTAAAGGTGAGGTGTATGTGCAGCCGTACAATGAGGAGAATAAAAAGAATACTCTAGACGCCGAGCGAACATTGCCCGATATGATTGATACTGCTTATGTGTCTGCAATGAGTGGAAAACAGACGTATTTTGCAAATGAGACTCAACTGGAATTGTTGAACATTGCATACAAGTCCCGTCAAGAAAAACTTAGATCGTATACATGCGATAATATCCCCCCCGTGACATATGCATATTTACGAAGGAGAGATTTTAGGTACAGTGATACTGCGAGTTGCATGTCATCATTAGGGTTCATAAAATCGGTATCAAACGAGTACGCAGAGCTTTGGATCAATCAAAACGATATACATAAAATAGAGGATGACCAGCAGAAGCAATAGTTTGCGAAGGTTTCGCGACAAGATAGGGATACTTGCTTAACTCATCTGCTGAGACGATGATCACCGCATCAGAAACCAGCGAAGAGGGGATATGAAAAATGAATTTATCAGTTAACTTCGGTTGTTCCCAGAATCCATACTCATTGTATGGCTGAATCTTTGCAATCGATTGATATTTTTTTGGATCCACTGGACCTCCATATAGCAACATGTATATGTACGCTTGACCATACCTATTTGAAATATATACCGTCTTATATTTTTGACTGAGCGACCAAGCAGTCAGAGCAACTTCTTTCATACCTGCCTGGGTGGCCGAAAGTGTCTTTGGGTCAGTAAGGTATTTGTCAAAGTAATAATGCCATGAAGAATTGAGTAATAAAAAATGAATAGCTATGAAAATAAACCATAAACTAAATCTTAATTTTTGGGTTGCCACACGACTCATCATCTCAACTAGGCCATAACTTGCTAGTAAAATGATCGGTAAAACTAGTATAAAGCTCCGAGTACTAGTTTGAGATGATATTGTCGCGATCGCCGGAATTATAGATATGACCAACAATGCCACCACAGCAATTCGATGGCTCTGTTTCTTTATCCAATAAAGAAACAGCCCAATCAATGCAAATAAATATTCTACATAAGTAATCAGGCCAATGTGTATATCGCCATACCGTGGATTTGCGTCATTGCCTGAGATGAGAAATGAGGGACTTAGGTAATAGGAGAGCCGAGATATGACAGTATATATCGCATAGCTAAATTTGTTGTAAAGTAGCAGTGATCCACCCGTCCGGCGTCCTTCCTCAATCGCATATATGAATGCGGATGAAGTGAAATAGGAGAGTTGACCAACGCGAGTATTGGGAGCTAAGTACTCTGTAAATAGAAACAGTCCAGTTGCAATGATTACAGAAAATAAATACAGTGGTCGAAACCTAGAATCTTTCCAAATAAGTATCAATGTCCATATCACGAGGACAGGCATGATGACCTTTGCGCTGTGGTACGTGTATAGACCTACAAAGTAGAGTAAAGCCAAAAACACTATCTTCGCAACAGACTGACTTTTTTTGAGATTGATTGCTACGATAAGGTAAATTATTATGATAGCGAGCAATACCACTGCTTCATGCTGATGACGAGACATGGTGTGAATCCACACATTGGCTGAAGTCAAGAGCGCTCCAACATATCCAATAGAACGTTTTTGAAACAATGAGATCAGAAGAAAATACACAAGTACAGGCATACATATGCCAATGAACTGGACAGGTAGTCTAATAGTGTCTTCATTTAATCCAAATAAAGCAATCAAGGGAGCAGAGAGGAGACCGGTAACTGGGAGCTTATTTTCACCAAACGAAAGATAACGTATGGGCAACCTACCATACTCATCACGGCCAGTTTGTAGTACCGAATACGTGTTGTAACCTTGCGCAGCTTCGTCCTCATTTATATCTGGTTGCCCATAGTGATATATGTGAAAGAATGAAGAGATACAAACACAAACAAAAAGCACAAATACGGTACTATGACGTAGAGATAGTTTCATGGTTGTGAAGGGGCCGCAATCTCAACCCCAGCAGGGATGTAATAATATACTGGTAGATGACTAAAATCTGAGGTGCGAATAATATTTGATTCGCCAATTCGCTCCTCAATAGTTTTTGCGACCAAATCGTCAGTACACGACCGCTCGATGATCCGTGCATCTTTGGAAATATTTACAAAGTCACGGGCATTGCCTTCACATTTGACGTATTGATTTTCACCGGAATGGAATGTTTGGGGACGAGCAAGAGATATTGGGGGTGTCTCAAATAATCTTACACCTCCTGATACGAGTTGATATGCCAGGGCCACCTCTTGAGGTATTTGTGCATATACAGTGTGTTTCTCACCGGATGTGAGCATCTTCAGTGCTATTTGTCGTTCCTTTTCAACGAAAAACTCTGATGCCTGAAGTGGTCTTTGTTTGTAGTATGTAAAAGCAGAAGTAGCGATATTTGCAATCAAACCAGTCATAAAAACAATTAGAAAAATACATCTGACTACTAAGGTTCTAGATTTGAGCATAAAGTACGAACTTATAAGCCCCTGAGAAATCAACAGAGCGAATCCGATCGTCATAAAAGATCCTCGTAGTGCTATTGCAGTATCACCCCGATGGATGGCGACTGGTACCCAACCAACAATAAGCGAAATAAGTACGATTTTCAGAAGCCTTTTTTCCATCTGATGCAGACCAACCAAGCCTAATAATAAAAATGGAAAAGTAATGAAATAAAATGATCCTGAAAAAGGACTTCCTGTGACTGAGTAATCTCCTCTCCAAAAGAGAAATGACGGGCTAAGTGTATCGATGAATTTCTGACCAATGGCATTTGAGACTGCGGTGAATTTGTTGATAAATATTGATTGAATTAACGGTCGAACTCCAGCGGCTTGACGATCCAGATCAATTTGAGATGAATACAAGTCTAGATTCGTAAAAATTAACTCGTTACCCGCACGATGGGAAATAGTATTGCTATTCAAAATGAAGGTAATGCCTGTGAATACGCACACTGCAACAACCCAAAAGAAAATCTGATGGATGTGTTTTTTTAATTCCGCAGGGACTCCGTGGATAAATGGTACTGACAGCATAAGAAGCGGCACAACAACTCGATAGGCCTGATAGGCATTCATGGCTAAGAAGAAAAATATCAAACTAGCTACCAATTGACGTCGAATCGCTAAAGAAAGCGCAATAAGCGTGAGTGTAAGCGCAAGTGGACTATCGAGACCCAATCGTGTGATGTGAAATATCCACGGACTGGATATAAAGATTATGGTTGTACACCATGCATAAGATTTCTTTTTAGTGAGTTGAAAAACAATATCGTAGATGGCAGGAATGAGTAGCGAAGTAAATAAAACATACGGCAGCCTGACAGCAAATACACTTAGTGGTATGCCAAGCAGCCACCATAAAGCATTGAAGTAGTAGGGAACAGGCGGAGAGTTTGGGTTTGTATCAGGAAAATTTAGTGGAAAGTGCACACCCATAAAATCTTTCCCCGTATGAGCGATTGCATATCCAGTCAGACTGAGATCGCGCTCGTCGTGAAGGAGATACTGCTGGTCCAACGCAATCAAACGGAGAGCAATGAACACAAGCATGCACACCATCAGTGCAAAGCGGTTCCAAGTAAAGAGCTTATGTATTTGTAGGCTCATAAGTAAAGTAATAAAAGATATCCCGACCATTATATCTGATTGGTTTTGCTTTCAATTTCAGAGCTTCAGGAAGCTCATCAGGATATACAATGTACATTGTATTCTTTTTTTGCACCACTTCCATGCGCTCGGGGAAGATAAATTTATCAAAGCCAGGGTTTTCCCAAAAGGTAAATTCATTGTATGTAGTATGTTTTGCTTGTGGCTGATATTTACGTGGGTTATATCTGCCATAAAAAAGAAGATATATGTAAGGCTGGCCCTGACGTTTCGTTATGATAAACTGGTCGTATTTTGGATATTCATGCCATACAAAATCAGCCAACTCCTTACTACCCACCTGCCAAGGATAATCTGCAACCTTATGGTCTAAGTAAGATTGGTAGTATGTATCCCAACTTTGTACATCCTGACTTAAGTGGACCAATGCAATTAAAATGAGTATCCCCATACTCAACAACCGCGCGTGGGTTAATCCTGCGAGTGTATAAAACGTATTTTTCATAAAATTGACGCTTCTGTCCCACCCATATCCTGCGAGTACAATCCATGTAATACTCATCAGCAGGGAACGCGTCATAGAGTTTTTTTGCCAAACCAAAACTGCTGGTAGTATGCTGATGAGCACGAGAATCATCACGATAAGTAATTTACGCCAGCCTTGCTTGATTAAAATAGACAGAAACCCAAGCCATAGTCCAACATAGGCCACAAGTGAAGCTGGACCAACTCCTGGATAGCCAAAACGTGGATTGGAGTCACCAAGGTATGTGATTAGCTGAGGGGTGAAGTATAAAGCTGATGATTGAATCAATTCGAAAAGTCCATACACATATCGATTATAAAAAAGAGTAGGTCCCCCTAGATTTCGCCCTGACTCTATTGCATAGATAAACAGTGGATGACGAAAAAATAGCAGCGATCCTACCCTATTGGTTGGTAAAAATAATTCCGAAATCAAAAAGGGCACAATGCAGATCGCGGCGCTGATGACCCACACCCATCGGTGTTTATGGGTATGTGAAAAATGTTCATAGAACATGCCGATAAGCCATATCACTACATAAACCTTTGCTACATGGTACGTCCACAGTGATATACCTGCACATGCACTGGCAATCATGAGGTAGCGTATTGATCTGGTACGCACGTAGGCGATACTTGCAATCATGCTGACGATGATAAACCAGAGACAAATGATGCCCTCATGTGCGTGACGGCTCGTGACTTGCAGCCAGGGGGATGTTGTGGCAAATAGCGCACTCAGCAAACCTGCACGTTTTGACCGAGTAAGTTGGGAGGTGAGTAAAAAAAAGAGAATGGGAAATGATATCCCAGCAAAATGCGTAGGTAAGCGGATGACCCAATCATGTAAACCAAAAAGAGCTATGCCTGGAATCATAAGAAACGCAGTTATGGGAAGTTTCTGCTCACCAAATGACGCCATTCTGAAGGGAAGCTCGCCAAATTCCCCTCGGCCAGTACTCATGATGCTATACGCATTGTATCCATGTGCAACTTCATCAGAGTTTAAAGGGGGTAGTCCAAAATAAAATACATGAAGCGCGAGAGAGGTGAGAGTACACAGCGCAAGCAGCAGTATCGTCGCTCGATGTTTCGCAAGAGTTTGCCTCATAAGTAGTCGTCATATTCACTCGCTCACATCACTCGACGTTTAACCCAGTTCAACATTTTTTCAGGACCTTTGACGATCTTTTCTCGGTTCATCCAGTAGAGCATCTCTTTGCTGGTTGTGATAAAAAGTTGATTGGTAGACTTGAACAAATTTGTTTGAGTCACCTCGGGATAGCTTTGCTTTTCCCACACAAACATGTAGACAAGAAGGTTATAAAAAACTTGCAAGAGAGCCAGAACGAGCCCATGCACTCCGTCTTTATATCCTTTGTCAGCAAAAAACCGTGAGATAAACTCACTGGTTGCTCGTTTGCATGCATCGAGTATTGTGTAGGGCTCGTTTTTAGTTATGATTTCTGCCGCATCCACTCGGGAGTAACGGATAGCTTTTTCGAGATATTGAAGGATGCTCGTATAGTTGTGATGGACTATGGCACATGCGCGCATTTCCATCTTTTGGTCTTCGAAAGCGCCTACAATAAATCCCTTCCCAGTAAGCTCAGGTTGTGCATGCAATGTTTTTGGCCAAGTGATTGAATCTTTCTTAAATAATCTTATTTGATAGTCGGGCCACCAACGACTATGAGAAATCCATTTATTAAATATATAGTTTTGTCGGGGGATCTTGAGATGAGTATATCCCTCTTCTATGGTTGTTTCTTTGACAAGTTTCACCAACTCTGGCGATAGGTATTCATCTGGGTCAAGGAGTAGTACCCACTCGTGAGAGGCGTACGCAAGTGTTTCTTGACGAATAAGCTCAACAAACTCAGGTTTGGGCAATGCAAAGATCTTGATATTTGGGCTATTTGTCTCGATTTGAGTCCGGATGCTTGGGTCGAGGCCAATATCAACGAGGATAACCTCAGCAGATACGTCAGCGGCACTACTGAGGGTGAGAGAGATGTCTGGACACGAGCCTTCAGCTACTATAATCGTCGAGATTTGCATATCGATTTTGATTATACCATTTATTGACTCTAATCATGACCGTGTGAGGGTGTTTCGAGGTATACTTGAACCTATGTTAGGCATCCCTTTTGACCGAGTGGTCACACAAAAATCAGCCGTAAAAATAGTCCAGGAGGCATTGGCTAAAAAATCATTTCTTCATATCGTATCTCTAAATCCTGAGAATATCATGTCTGCACAAAGTGATCAAAAATTCATGCAGATACTCAACACAGCAGATATCCAAATCATTGACGGTATTGGGGTACTTTTAGCAAGTCGATGGACACGAGAGTACAAACATGATTTTGAACGTGTGACCGGCGTTGATTTGATGAGTAAATTAATTGAATCAATATCGCAAACTAGTCAAACTCAAACTGTGACAATTGGTTTCCTCGGTGGCAGAGATGGAGTAGCGAAACGAGTATGTGAGAAGTTTGCCATGCAATATCACGCAATCCCTCATATGAAATTCGTCACTATTGCCGATGTTGAATCAAATGATGCAACGATTGTGCCGCGCATATTGGAACAAAAATTAGATCTGCTGTTTGTCGCATTTGGCAGTCCAACTCAAGAAAAATGGATTGACCAACATCGAGCAGATTTATCCCACACAGTCTGCATGGGTGTTGGAGGGGCATTTGATATGCTCTCTGGTCGGACACCACGTGCGCCCATTATTATTCGTAAGTTAGGTTTTGAATGGTTCTACCGACTCATCACGCAACCATGGCGTTGGCGACGACAGGTAAAAATACTGCATTTCATTGGGCAGGTACTCACAAAAAACTACTGAGTAATAGGAGGCTCTCTCAAGGAGATGGAAGAAACATTACTACTCCTAAGTGCCTTAGAAAAAACACTAAATATCTCTTTGGGAGAATATTTGAAAAAATCTAGCTTGAGATATCGTTGAGCTATAACAATCACCGCAATGAAGCTCGACGAGAGAAATACCTGCACATAGGCAAAGCCGATCGCCCCAAATGATTTTACTGCAATTGGCGTGAGGATCCATGTAGTGATTGTCCAATATGCCATGAAAGCCAAAGGTACCCGTGGCTTCTTGAGTGCATTAAAAACATTCATAAATGGAGTTGATAGAGTTGAAAGGAATGCTGAAATACAGAAAAGTTGGAAAATCGAGACTGCAGATTGCCACTTGGCATACTTCGGGATGATATGCACTGCATAGGGCATCGCAAAAGCAGAAATCAGAAGTATCGGTCCGAGGATGAGCGTCTGTGCCCAGATCGTCATCGTGACCGTACGCTTCAGTTTCTCTTGATCGTCCTGTAGCCGCGAAAGCACCGGGAATAGCACTTTTGAAATATTATCCATGACTATGCGGATTGGCGCCTCAGCCCACTTTTTAGCCCAAGCGATTTCACCCAACGTAGCAAGACCGAGGGTTTTCCCAAGGAAGATCACCACAAACTCGTCTTTAATGAGTGCCAGGAGTGAGTTGAGTTGAAATGGTAAGCCGAAAGAAATAAGTTCGCGAAATGATTGATTATTTATCCCTAATTGAGGACGCCAGGTGGATGAACGATACATGAGAAATGTCCCGACAAGAGCGCGAACGATGACTGCAACAGCAAAGCTCATCAGCCCAAAGCGTAAAATGATGCCGATTGATATTAGCAAATAAAAGAGTGTGTTTTCGATCACTTGGATTCTCACAATCCCCGCGAAATTGACTGACCGTTCAAGTAATACAGAGGGTATTGTCTTGAGTGAAGAAATGAAGAAGCCAGCCAACACAGCCCAGTACAAATAAATTGCTTGGTTTGGAAGATGATAATAGTTGCGAATAAAGTTGGTAGCGATAAATCCTATGACAACCAGCGTCAGTATTAACATTTGCTGGATGGTAAACACGGTACGGAGGTCTACGTCCTTTACTTCTTTTTTTTGGATCAGAGCACCTGCAAGACCAATATCTGACAAGTAGTTAAATATCCCAATCGTTGCAAGTGTCGCGGCATATATTCCAAACACCTCTTTGGCTTCAAGAGCCGTAATGATAATGTTGGCAATGAGCCCGAGCACAGCAGAGTATCCACTTTGAAAGAAAAGCGAAATCAGGCTTTTTTTCGTATTTTTATGTAGATCTTGTGACATAGAAGATAGGCGAGAGCACCAAAGCTTAAGCCCTGAGAGATAGTGTACAAGACAGATGGCGGTTTGTACGCACTAAACTGTGTCTTGAGTTGGGCAGATTCTGTGCTTGTTGGTGACCTATCTCGCAATTTGTTCCATAAATTGAGCTCTACGGTGCGGGGCAAATATTCAGGGATAGCAAATGCAGCCTTTTCCCTAGTAAATTGGGCGCTATACAACATGTAAGCTTTTTCGGAAGATATCCTTTGGCCGATAAAATATCTGCTACTCATCATGATGGCGACACAACAGATGAAAATCGTCGTCGTATATGCAATATATTTGTGAGTATGTAAATAGGTAAAAATATAAATACTCATATACGAGCCAGCAAAGGTAACAAAAACGAGGAAGCGCCATGGAAATTGGAATGATTGCAGCGGCGCTAGAGTCTCCCAGAAGGGTTGTGATATATACACTGTCAGAAAGAGACTTATTACGCCGAGGATAACAACTAAGATGGTTGTCATATCTTTAGGTAGGTAAGAATCACTCCTAGCAAAACATGATCGCAAGCAGCTTGTGAGAAAAACGAGCAACCCGGGGATGGCAGTCAGGATAAGTAACTTGCCAATCATAAAACTCGCCCCATCTTGCTCGCAGCCTGGAGCTGATCCGCCATATCCCCACCCATTGGGAGTCGTCCATACCTGTTGGATACACAAGAAGTGGTCGCGGAAGTTGGTTAACTTCGCGGTGTCAAATGCGTATGTATTCGAGAGACCCGTCAGTACTGGAATCCAAAAATACATACTAAGTAACAGGGCTGTGAAATATGTTTGGAGGGCAATTTTGCGATGAGGTTGGGCAAGTGCCACTACTCCACAAAATAGTATTAAAACTAGCGATAGTGCGTTGTGACTGGTAAATAGCGCAGCCAAGATGACTGAGCCAAAAACATATTTACCTTTTTGCATTAAAGCCCAAATACCCCATGGAAGCAGTGACAGGCACCATATCTCAGCTAGGTTACCGCGGACAAATATCTCACTTGCAACCCATGGCGATGTGGCATATAAAAGTGCTGGAAGAAGTCTCAAAACTCTATCTTTATTCACATGCGAAACAAGCGCGTACATCCCGCCAAAAGCAATGATTATGCTGAGCAGAAAAGACAACTTGATCGCCTGACTGACTTCAAATCCCATCAAGTGAACCACACTGGTAATCCAATAAGCTGTAGGAGCATAAAATGTAAATACAGGATATCCATTTCCAAACGCATAGTCAGGTGCGATCTGAGGAGGGATGTGAAGCTGGGTGAGCTCTTTTGTAAACTGCTCAATACGTGAGGGTTGTGTTATGTCGTGGTAGGAAAAGAAGTCTGATGCAAATGGGTTGAGATTGCGTCCAACAGTGACGATCAAAACCACTAATGCAATAAGAAATACCAAGTTTATGCTCTTATAAATTTTCTGCACTAGATTGTGATGGATCATGATGGATCATCGAGGGCTAACTGGAGGACGTACCCGGAAAAGATACACCTTGTCGGGGCTACCGTTTGGCTTATCAAATACTTGCACTTCCTCTATCAAATTCTGCTGCCAATGTATAGGAAAATCATTTCGATGTGGGAATACAACAAACACATGATTATCAGTTGTTTCTTGCTGAGCAGCCACTATGTCCGACTCATTGAGTGGCCACAGCCCACGCACATCAATATGATCAGACCGCTTAACATACGCACGTAAAACATCTGCAATCAGTCCAAAGTCACCTTCAGCGAGGACAAGGGCTGTCTTACCATCATTTGTAGATGTGCGAATTATTTGCATTAGCTCTGGAGTACCCCATACTGCAGAAGCACCTTCGATATATTGTCCTCGGTCAATGGGAGGCAAAGAGATGTTTGTCACTGAGAACCACTGGGGTAAACATATATACACAAGTACAACTGAAGTGATTAGCAGCATTACTCTTCGTGTGTTTGTAGAGAAAGAATTGAGAGCATAAACGGCTGCAATACTGAGTAATCCTGCGAAAAAGATCAAATATCGCGGGTACACCACCTTGTTAAACATCACTATGATGATGAAGGGAGAGATGATCCATAGGACAAGGTAGTGTCCAAGAGGGTCACGTTTCCTCCACAACAGATAAATCCCAACTAGACCAAGTACCGGAATAATCCATCCACTTTCCCAGAAAACATACTGAGGCACTATTTGGATGTTATTGGTGACCAGCTGAAACGGATCTGTTAGCCATTCACGAAAAGTCAAAATGAACGTTAAGTTTTTCTGAGCTATGTTATGAAAGAACGGCGAGAAGAATCGTTGTGTTAGATATATTGATAAGGCTAAGAACAAACCAATTAGATACAAGAAAATATAATCTAAAAATGTTTTTTTATTGTGCCACACATGGGCTACTTTGTTTAAAATAGTTTGCCCATGTTGAAAGACTACTATTGCTGTGCAAGAGAGTCCAATAAACATAAATAAGCTAGATTTTGCGAGCATACCGATGCCTGCAACAGCACCAAAAAGCACTGCTACGTCTAAGCGTCTCATTCGTACAAGTAATATAGAAACGAACATCAACCAGATGACAGCGGCATTTACAGCTGAATCAACTAGAGCCAAACGATCGTAGAAAAGAAAAAATGGCGAAAATAGATATATGAATGCGGCAATCGCGACAGCCCGTTTCCCCCAGAGATAGCCACTCAGGCTCATTATCCCAATCATTCCTACAAACCCACTTGAGACTGAGAAAAGTCGACCTGCATAGAGCAGATTATCTGGAAATAATTTAACAAAAGGGATCGTTCCCCACGTTTGTAACACTTGTTTTCCATCGAGTAGCGAAATAAACCTCCAGTTAGGATCGCCTGCAGCTATCCGTGCCCAGTTAACATATATTCCCTCATCCACAAATATGGGCAGATCAAGTATATGAAACAGCCTGGTGAAGAAGTAAATAGCGGTAACAGATATCAAAAAAAGAGCAGATCTCCACGACACTCGCCGCTTGATCTGAATGAATGTATCAGTGATTGAAAACATACGGCTTGATTATAGCTTATTTACTTAACACTACATCCGCTTTTGTGAAGCGGTGGTTCGACTATAGAGTACCCAGTCACCTCGCTGACACTCTGTGATCACAGCTGCGCTAGATGTAAAAGCGTCTTGCGCCCTTTTACTCAAAAGGACGAAGTCGTCAGTGTGCATAGCGTATGCATCATATTTACTGACTTCACCTAGAAATATTTCCGGCTTATAAAAGAATGTCACTGGTTTATCCAAATAGAATACAAATGTAGGAGCAGATCCATAGATAAACGAACTCGCAATGGCAACTTGAGCAGCTTCGATAACCTGCGCGTCTTTGCGTTGGGTCGGGGCCACAAGATAGGCAACTCGAGTAAATGGAGGCATACCTTTTTGACATCTGGCTAAAGCCACCTGCTCAGGGATGAGGTTTTCCTGGACAGTAAAGCCGGCAGTTTGCTGTAAAAACATATACCCTGACCACCCGATGAGTACAAAATAGAAAAGAGTCTGCAGCGACTTGCGAGGGATATGAGAAATCGAGTAAACAACCCAAATGGCTACAAAGGGAAGGATGGGCACGATGTACCAAGATAGTTTTGATCTACTAATTGTGAGAAGAGCAAGGTAGGCAAGCGGCAAGAGGAAGAAGATATCAATCTGTTTTGTGTCACGGTGTTTGAGCATGGTGATGATCCAAACGATGATGCCGATGGCTGCTATGACCGCTAACCATGGATAATTTGACCAGACCTTTTCAAGATAGAAGAACTTCCCTCCAAAATGAAGTTCTATTGGAGTAGTGACACGCGAGATTAAGTGGTCTTTGATATGCGATGATATGAATTGGCTCGGATATTGGACTATCATAGCGAAGTGCCATGCGAGTGATATTGATAAGATCACTGCCCATTCTCGTATTTTTTTCTTAGTAAGCGATCGATGGTAGATTGACAAGGCAACATCTACACACAGAGGAACCAGACCAAGAAATGATTTTGTCCAGGTTCCAATTACTGTTCCGATTAATCTCGAAACAAAAGTATTATCACAAGTATAGAGCAGCCAACCTAAAGTGAGAAAGATATCGACATTCACGATGCTCGCGCGATCGATGAAAAAAGGAGTCGCAGCAAACATAAGCACACCAGCTATCTGGGCCATCGTATTTTTAGTAAAACGTTTGATGCTGTGGAAAACCAATATCACACAACATATGGCAGCTATAACCGATGGAAGGCGAGCAATGAACTCGCTCGTGCCAAATAGGTGAAAAAGTGTGCCAATAATGGCGAATAAAAGAGGTGGTTTCTCGAACCAGATGGACCCGTTGTAATAGAGAGTAAATCCTGGATGTCGCAGCCATTCTCGGGCAACCTGCACATATATTGACTCATCCCAATCGAAGAAGGGTACAGATGATATAGTAATCAACCTCATCCATAGCCCGCCAATGATGATTAAAAAGAAGAATATCGGAAGATAGCGCTTGAAAGAGTGCATCAGCTAAGTATACCTCACCTAAAGTGGAGATCTTGAATAAGATTTGGATCAGAACTGACTGCGACTTCTTCCTCACTTAAATTAAACTTTTCAATTGTTAAGCCGTTAGGATAGGTTGTCCTAAAATCGGCTGGACGCTTGATTCTGACTTGATCAGATTTCCACCAATCGCCATTGAGTTCTAGTCTGTAGTCAGGTGCTGGGGCCATGAGCAAATATGTTGTTTTGTGCTTTTGAAATGGTAGTGACTTCAAATGCTCATTTTGTCTTTGAGCATAGTTCATTGCATATTTCAAAGAAAAACCATATTGGTCAGGGTTGAAAATATAATAACCAAACACATTGATATTTTGAGAAAAAATAGAATTCACTATTTGCTCATTAAATTTCCAAGATGACAAATCATTTTTAGAGAAATATTTAAAATTGATAATATATTTCAAATTAGATGCAAAATACGACATGCCTATTACAACAACAAGAATAATTGGAAAAAGTCGATTCTTTTGGATACCTAGGACTCCAATTGCGATAGCGGTGACATGAACAAATGGCCAGTAATAACCACCCCAAATGACTCCTCTAAAAAAGAATGAAATAAACCAAAATCCTAGATAGAAATAGATATAGACACAGTAAAAAAGTCGCGCATTTGAAGTAATAGTGTTCCGGGATCTATACAGAAAAATAGTAACACTCACAAGCACTAATACTTTTATTGCAGTATCAAGGTTGCTTAATAGATACCAGCCGTCAAGTGCTGCGCCAGAGAGTCTTGAAAGAAAATATGAATACATCGAAGTCACTCCGTATCCGCTATTGCCACCAGATATGTGGTGAACAACTGAGTTAATTTGCAGGAGAGAGTGACGCAATTCAAAAATGATGTAGGTTAGCAGAGGAATGATTAGGATCGCATAAGAAAATAATGGTTTCCATGATTTTGATTGTTTTACATGCCTAATCGCTATTGGAATAGTCAATATAAGTATAGGGACGCCCCATGCCATCTGAAATTGTATACACAACCCAAGAATGAGTAACGATAAAACAAGGTATCTCATTTCGCTTGATTTTACATACTGATAGAAATAGTAGAAAAAAATTGGAGCCAAAAGCACTGCGCCATAAGGATTAAAAAGATTAAGGAATGTAGTTGGTATGGTGCATGAGATAAGAAAAGTGGAAGTAAGTGCCACATCGGAACCAAAGATCTTCTTGGCTACAAAATAGGCAATATAAAGACCCACCATACATAGAAGAAACCAGAATACACTCAGTTTTGCAGGATCTCCATGAGCAAGTATAAAAGCAGGGACTTGCATATAGAGCCATAGTGGACCATGAAAAACCCCTGGAATGCCACCTGACCTAGGTCCAAGGAGAGTAAGATGATTTTTATACACTATATCTTCTATCAGCAGAAAATCTCGAGCGATGTCAGTTTGAAAGATAATGTCCTGATATGTAAGTAACCATAATGACATTAAGATATTAGCTACTATTCCTATGCCCAGAAACAATTTAAAAAGCAGATGGAGATCTATCTTTTTGATCATATGACGATAAAACACAATCCATTCATTTTCCTCTGAGTTGGTATCTTCCCTTCATCTCATACCATTTCAGTCGAGCCATATCGGTCAGAGACTCGTACACGTCTTTGAAGAAGCTGACACGTCTCGTCTCAACGTGGCGCCAGAATACGGGAACCTCAACTATTTTGTATTTCAATTTACTTGCGATAAACAAAAACTCTAGATCGAAGATCGCTGATACTGATGCTTGATTGCCGACCGTTTTCCGTTTAAATACCACGAGTTTGTCGATCACATTGAGGGCAGTTTTTCGATCAAAGAGTTTAAATCCGCACTGGGTGTCTTTGATACCGGGCAGACCAACGATGATTGTTCTGATAGTGATCATACCAAGAGCCATCATTTTACGAGTAAGAGGTGCATCTGGACGGACAGCACCACGTGAACCGATGATCAGAGGAGCTCTCGATGTGACTTGGGCGTCGATAAGCTTTTCGACCTCCTCGATAGGTGTTGCAAGATCTGCATCGGTGAAAAAAATAAAATCACCTTTAGCTTCCTGGATCCCCGAGATCACCGTTGGCGCCTTACCACGGTGGGGGCATGCCACGAGGCGGAACTTCGGGAATTGATTTAGATACCTTTTTTCCACTACCTCTCGCGATTCATCGGAGGACCCATCATCAACGATCAGAACCTCAATGAATCTCTCATCATCACGGACATAATTTCCAATCTTGTCCAAAACTCCCTTTTGAAAGTTTGATACTTCGTTGTAGCAGGGGATGATGAGGGAAATGGTGTGCATAATTCCAAATATCAAACACTAAATAAATTCCAAATTCACAAATACCAAATAAGTTCCAATTATCAATCTCCAGTCAGAGAACTAAACAACAATGCCATGTTTCATTATACTTTATACGCTATATATAGCGTATTCACTTCACAATTTTCACTACCCATACGTTTGTGATTCTTTTTTCTGACACTTTCTTCCACTCAGGGTGTCTATTTTGGAAATCAGCCAGTTGCCACTGAGGGTTTCCGGCTATCTGACAGGCTTTAATTGTGTCTTCATGACAGATCACGTAGAGCTCTTTTGGATCTCCGAGTGCATCAGCAGGCATAGGCCTTTTGTTAAAGTATTCGAGATAATATCTGTAATGTCCTTCTGTTTCGTAGTAGGGTAACCCAACAACTTGATAGGCATCAGCAGGTTGCTGGTCGATGATATATTTTGCAACTGTCTGTGCGTCGCCCATTTGGGTATATGGTTTATGGGGTTCAGTGAGATACACGAGCGCAGAAATATGCGATTGGATATACATCAATAGGGATACTCCAAGTGCAATATATACAAACAGGGTAACTATTCTGCGAGATATTCCAATCTGAGTCAACCATTTGATGATTACGTTCGCAGCGTAACTCAATATGAAACCTATCGAGAGATACAATGCAAGATAGAGATGATTGTAATAATGCACGTGACGCCCAGTTTCAAGCAGTGCAAATAATGGAATAAATGTAATGACTAGGATAATGCAGCCATACACAAATCTGCGTCGTGCATCTCGAAACTGTACGTGTGCGATGAAATATGCTAATAATACTAATCCGACAATGGCAATGAGAGATAATTCAGTATTCCAATCCACACCGAGTGTGTGATGCCACATACTTCGCATAACATCATTGAATCGATCCATGTAGGCGATATTTTTTGCTTGGATCTCGCCCGTAGATGATGACCTCAAAAGTGTCTGTAGGTTGATAAAGTGATTTTTAATATCAAATAAGATAAGTGGAATAAAGGTAATAACTCCAGAGGCTACGGCAAGAAAGATATTACGAAAGTAGTGATTGAGTGATATACGATATTGGACTTGTCTTGAACGGAGCAAACGAATAATTGTTACGATCGCCTCTAACCCCATGGGAAGGATGAGGAGCACCGTCAGATAGTGGAGTTGGAGACAGAAACCAAGCATGAGTCCAGTTGCTATGAACCATTTTGCCCTTCCCGTTTTCATAGAGTTGTACCAACAGACAAGAGTGAGGAAGCTAAATACACTTACCGGATTTGGGTTCCAACTAAAACGAGATTGTATGATCTGATTCATCGAGAAGCCTGTGAACACCAAGAAAATGATAGAGGTAACCTTACCAAAGTTTTTATAGACAAATACAAAGGAAAGGATTAGACCGACAGTGTTGATGATCGCGATGCCATAAGCCGGACCAGCTGGATCAAGCCGCCACAGAAGCATAAATGGTGCTACGAGGTAGTAGAAAAATGGTCCCGTAAAGACATTGCCAATAGATGTTGTCGGGCCAACAAAGACCCATTTCTCTAGGGTGACAATGCGCTTTAAAATGATCGCGTCACGACCCTGATCAGACAAGAAGGTTAAGTATTCGGGAATGCGATAGATACGCAGAAAGAAGGCGCCTGCGAGTAGCAAAAGTATGAAACCCCAAAAGAAATACTTTTTGTTCATAGGTATGATTTATCTGAAGAGGGACCAGTCACTGATCGGAGCTTGATTGGTCATGATAAAGTTTAGCACATAGAGATAGAGCATTGGGACGGAGAGGAGCAGGCCGATACGAAAAGGCTTAGACTCAAAGAAGTCATGAAATGCCATCATTAGGAGTGGTGCGAGTGGCATGGCAAGTCTCATGATATCTATTTGAGGTATCAAGGAAAGTAAAATCGTATAGATAACAGCAAAGATGAGATAGATAGGGTGAAGTGCTTGGTGGCTTTTTTCGTTTGCGACTGGAACCATAGTCATGGTCCATAATTTCCCGATAAGGATAAACATACCAATGAAATATAAAGCAGTATGCTCCAGCCAGCCTGTTTGTATCCATTTGGCGGCGTAGTTAAACATGGCAAACGGATACGACGCACCCATACCCACTATTGCCTGTGCTCGGAAATACGCATTGAAGTCACCCA
>CAZIUF010000003.1:0-55579 GCA_964542665.1 uncultured Gammaproteobacteria bacterium
GCAACAGTTTTGTTGGGTATATTAAGAAGCGAGCTCGGGCCAAACGCATCCATGCGTGCGTTGTTATCTGAAAGGATATGACTCACGATAAATGAGGTCTCAGGTGAAAGAACACGTTTCACTTCGATCTCTGGTCGACGATACAGCACTTTGCCAGTGGCATCGGCGATCTCAGATATAGCTGAGTTATCTACTCGTGTACCACCACGAGCAAGAACGCTATATGCTTGGGCCAGCTCGAGCATCGTGACATCTCCACCGCCCAAAGCGACTGATAATCCAATACGACTCAAGTTAGTTTTGGTCGGGGCAAGATTGTTGATACCGAACTTTTCCATCTGCGTCATAAACTCAGTGACTCCAAGTGTAGCCATAAGTTTTACCATGGGGATATTGAGCGAGTTGCCCAGGGCAAAACGTACTTGGACTGGTCCTCGGAACTTTCCGTCATAGTTAACCGGCTCATAATCAGCCTGATCCGTCACCGGAAATGCAGTCTTGGCATCGATAAAAAGTGATGATGCAGTGATAAGTTTTTTCTCCATGGCAACAGCGACCAGAAGTGGCTTGAGAGTCGATCCGGGTTGTCGCAAGGCTGTCTCATCTGCCACGACATTGAACTTGCCATACGTATCGTCGTTGTAATCGAAGCTTCCCACCATTGCTCTGATCTCGCCAGTTTTAGTATCGAGCGCGACTACAGCTCCGTTGCCAACTTTGAAGTCTTTTAGATTGACTACCTCGTCATATACGATTTCTTCTGCTTTTTTTTGCAACGCCAAATCTAAAGTAGTCTTGATACGAACGCCTTTTTTGACTGTCGCAGGTCCGACTAGTTCTTCTGCTTGGTTTTGAACATAGAAAACAAAGTGTGGTGCAGTGAAGGTAACTTTTTCACTTTTAAAGGTGTACGTATCTACCTGTTTAAGCGCTGCATCATACACGTCCTTCTTAATATAGCCATCTTCGTACATACGTCTCAATACATCCTTGGTCCGGGATTTCCACGCATTTGGTCTACCGATGTAGGGGGAGAAAATTGATGGGTTTTGAGGAAGACCCGCAAGGATAGCTGACTCAAGAAGGTTGAGATCGTCAGGTTTTTTATCAAAATATGCTTTAGATGCAGCGCCAATACCCTCGATCGTCCCACCGTACGGCGCGATATTGAGGTATTCAGCCAAGATTTCGTCTTTGCTGAGCTTTTGCTCTATCCGTATCGCGAGGACCACTTCTTTGAGTTTGCGCGTTGCTGTGCGGGATGAATCAAGATAGGTCTGCTTGATGAGTTGCTGGGTAAGGGTAGATCCTCCTACAACTCGACCGCTTCGAAAAATGTAATTGTAAGGGATGCGGATGATAGTCAGCGGATCAAATCCTCCATGCCGATAAAAATCTTTGTCTTCTACAGCAATCGTTGCTTGTTTCAGTGTCGTGGGGATGTCCTCTTGCTTGATATAGATGCGTTGCTTATCTGAATACAGTTGGTGGATGATGGCGCCATCTTTATCATAGATGATCGTTGAGTCTGCGCGCGAAAGTGACAACTTTCCTGGATCAGGCAAATCTTTGGTGATATACCAGAAAGAACCAAATGCGAAGACAAAAAGAAAAAGACCCACTCCAATCAGGGCGCGAGTGAGATATTGCTTATATTTCTTGCTCAAAGTGAGTCGGCTTCGTCTGCTGGAAAAGGTAGATCGTGTCATACGTATATTGACTCAATACAAAGCTCAGTATACAATATTTGCATGTCAAAAAACAAACATAAGGGTGTCAAAAGACTCTGGAAGTTTATCCTCATCCTCGTCATGCTTATCCTCATCGGATCATCTCTTGCGCCATACTTTGGCAGATGACCTGTCTACTCGTATTCGTTTTCGATCAGGCGGTATAATCACGTCTATGAAGCTTACTGATCCTATAGGAATCATCCCGAAAACGCACTCTACTACACTCAAAAAGTTACAAAGTCTGGGCATACATACCGTTGGCGAGCTTATCCAGTACTTTCCCTCACGATATGTAGACTATACGAACTGCGCCTTGATTGAAACTTTACAGCCTGGTGATGTTGCTACTGTTCGAGGAGCGATAGTTGAGTCTAAAAATACCTATATCCGTAGGCTTACCATCCAGACTGTCATCATCGATGATGGTACAGGCAAAATAAAACTGACCTGGTTTAATCAGCCATACATCATCAGAATGTGTGTAGTTGGGTTGACGCTTGCAGTAGCCGGCGAAGTAAAGAAAAAAGGGGCATTGCTCACCATGCAGCCCGATGAATATGAAATCATCAAAGACGCAGGCGAGGGTCGACATACGGGTGCGATCATCCCCATCTACCCACAGCGCAAAGGACTCTCCACGAGACTATTGCGCGAGAAAATCGCATATGTCATCAATCAGGTCGATACCAGCGAAATAGAGGAGTGGCTACCAGAGGAAATCATTAAACGAAATAGTTTGCTTTCATATGCAAAAACGATTAGCAAAATCCACCACCCTTCATCGATGGAGGAGGCTCAGCTTGCACGTGCACGCATATCGTTTGACGAGCTATTTCTCATTCATCTATCCAATGCGCTCGTTCGTAAGCAGTGGCAGGCACAAAAGGTGACAAGCCCCTTTAGTTTTTCAAGCCAAATTGAGAAGACAATTCAGTACTTTATAGCCAATCTACCCTTTCAACTTACCCCTTCACAACTAAATGCGTGGCAACAAATCAGTGAGGATCTCAAAAAAACATATCCGATGAATCGCTTTCTTCAGGGAGACGTGGGGTCGGGTAAGACGGTCGTTGCTGCTCTTGCAAGCTATCTGAGTCTATTAAATGGGAAAGGTGTATTAGTGATGTGTCCGACTGAAGTATTGGCAAATCAACACTTTGCAACATTTGAAAAATTATTTAGAAATATTCCAAATTTTGATATTCGACTGGTTACGGGAACTACGGCTAAAAAGAAAATAGAAGATAGTACAAAAAAACCTACGGTATCAATCGGTACACATGCACTTTTATCAAAGACTCAATCATTTACTGATATTGGTTTGATTGTCATCGATGAGCAACATCGCTTTGGAGTAGCCCAAAGGGCACTACTTAAGGAAAAAGGTGGTCATACGCACTTACTCACGATGACCGCAACACCGATCCCGCGAACTGTTGCGCTGACGCTATTCGGCGATCTTGATATGTCTGTGCTCACCGATATGCCCGTAGGTAGACTCACAGTCAAGACTTATGTTGCACCGCCAGAGAAGCGGACAGGCGCATATGAGTGGATTAGAAAACAGATCAAGGAGACGAAGTGTCAAGTATTTGTTATTTGTCCTAGAATCGAAGAGGATGAAGATGAAGAGACTTCTCGACAAGCTAGAAGTGACAATACAGAATCGGTAGTCTCTATGCGCGCGGCCATTGCCGAGGCCGCGCGCCTCAAATCAGATATCTTCCCTGATCTTCGTGTCGCCCTCATCCATGGCAAACTTAAAAGTAATGAGAAAGAAGAGGTGATGCGTGACTTTAAAGATCACAAGTACGACATACTTGTTTCTACAACGGTGATTGAGGTGGGCATTGATATCCCGAATGCTTCGATCATCGTGATCGAGGGTGCAGAGCGGTTTGGTCTTGCACAGCTGCATCAACTCCGCGGTCGAGTTGGCCGGAGTGATGCGCAGTCTTACTGTGTCCTCTTTACGAGTGATGGTATACCGACATCATCACGACTAGACTTTTTTGCAAAAACTAGAAACGGCATGGAGCTCGCAGAGTTTGATTTCCGTCTTCGTGGGCCAGGCAATATTTACGGCATCGAGCAGCATGGCGAATCCTCACTCAAAGTAGCTAATCTATTTGATTACGCGCTCGTGGCAAAGACAAAGGAAGAAGCCGAAAAAGTTGCGTCTAACCAGTTGTCTTCCTCTGTCAAAAAAAGACTTGAGGGACTGGGATTTAACAATATATCGAAAGACTAGTACTTGTCTGTAAACATGTCAAGGCTTTTATGTCTCACTGTAAGTGAAGGCTATCGATAAAGCCCTTGAGCTTATCGATGTCGCCACCGTATATTTCAGAGCTTTTGGAAGCGTTGGGTATCGTAAGCATTGTTATCTCAGTAGACTTTGATTTAATAAAATAGCTAACTACACCTTCTGTATTGTTTGGTATTACGATATATCCTGGAGAGACAAGCTTACCGTATTCGGTAAATGTATAATCTGACATCATGGGAAACTTGGTCTTAAACCATTTGGTGGCATCGTCGTTCACACGATCATACTTTTCTAATACACCTATAGTTTGATTTCCAAGACGAATAGATGAACTTCCTGAAGACATCGGTACCAGCGTTGTGCCCTCGGGTAATGTAACTTGTTCAAATACTGAATTACTTTTTGTTGGTGATGGGATAACCGTTTGGTCTACGGATGGTGTTAGCGTTAAGTTTGGAGCTATATCAGTCGGCTTCAAAGTCACCTCCGTATTACTTGATATTAAAGCGGTTTGATTTATTACTGTTTTTGTATTGAGCACAACTACACCAACAACAAATATTACGACCAGAGCTACTCCCCCCAAAATAAGGAGTTTTAGGTGAGATTGAGTATTCTGGGCTGGTATTTGGTTGGGTTGATTTAATAACATATAGATTACTAATTACATGCATAATACGGTGAAGTAGCTTGACTGGTGCACCAGTGCAGAGATCCTGATGCACTACTCTCACCCATGATGACATCTTTGATCCCATCAGCATTTCTGTCATATGCCTCAACTCCATGCATGAAACTATATGTGGAATCAAATGTATAGCAGTTGTATTTTGAGGTGTTTCCTGGATTTGTGTCCGAAAGACACACTTGATTTGTCGTGTCTCCTATCGAATCACCACCGCCAATAATAAACTCCTTGAGTCCATCGCTATTACGATCTGACAGCTCAACAAGTGGTCCCCAATGTTTCGAGTTAGTCGATCCGGCAATATTTATACAAGTTCCAAAATAGGGAGACGCTACCTGAGATGGACAATATTTAATATAGTTATCGTATGGTGTGTACCAAGCGTTCTTACCTGCTGCAATGATGTCGTTGAATCCGTCGCTATTCCTATCCTCGAGCGCATAGTGTGCACTCACAAAATATCCGCTCTCTCCAAATGGTGGTGTAACGTTTGAACAGGCGTAATATGGAGATGCAACTTGCGATTCGCAATATCCTATTTGATCATTTGCAGGACCCAAGTACACTTCAGGTTTACCGTCGCTATTTCTATCACCGATGAGCTGGTCATACCCGCTCCACCCATTTATACCTCCTATAAATACACAAGTAAAATAGTCGGGTGCTGTTGTCGAGTTACACGAGTATGCATTTTGTGTATTCATCACATCTGCACCAGCGCCGATGAGGTCAATTTTTCCGTCACCACTCCTGTCGGGTACTGCGAGGACTGTTCCGGTGCCATATATACCAGACCACATGTCGATAGCAGAAAAGTCACCGATATCACTACATGCGAAATATGGCGAGGCTACTTGACTAAGACATAAGCTAATTGCGCGAAGTAAATGACCCATCTTTACGAAGTCAGCGAGTCCATCACCATTCATATCGCTAACCATTTGTGGTTGCATGCCATAGGCTGAAACATCAAATGATGTGCAAGTATATCCAAATGACGATGCATCTGATACACAAACATAATGATCGCGGTTACCCGACCAGGTACTTGCTCCAGTCACAACAAAGTCTGTCTTACTATCCGAAGGACTCGTCAGGTCATATGGAAGCGCCATATGATGCCATTGGTATTCTTGATTTGACAACGCAAGAATAAGAGGGGTGGGTGTTGGAGTGGATGTTGGAGTGGATGTTGGAGTAGGAGAAGGTGTGCTCGTTAGCGCGGTATATGCATATCGGATAATCACGATACCTGATCCACCAGCTCCCCCATCTGTAAGATTGTTGCTTTGTCCACCACCGCCACCACCAGTATTTGCTGTTGCATTGCCTGCGGGTGCATTGCCACCACCACCAAGTCCACCTTGGCCTGGAGTTCCACCGTTATATACTCCACCACCGCCGCCGCCCGCATAATAAACTGAGGAGCCCGACATGGAGTACGATAGCCCGACTCCACCGTTGCCACCCTGAGTATTTGTTGGTGTTCCACCGACTGCTCCTGCGCCGCCGCCGCCGCCCGCACCATAGTTTGGGGATGTTGTGTTTCCACCGCTTCCTGCATACCCTTGACCAGACGTACCTGCTCCTCCTGCTGTATTATTGTGACCAGCTCCACCACCAGATCCACCAGGTCGTCCCGTTCCAGAGTTGGTACCCGCACCTCCACCGCCAACTGCAGTGAGTGTTGAAAACACGCTATTTTGACCATCCGAACCGTTGCCCGGATTAGCAGTGCCTACTTGTCCTGCTCCACCAGCCCCAACGGTTATCGAGTATGCTTGAGCAGTCACAGCATGACTTGCATCGTATATCAAACCTCCTGCTCCGCCACCTCCACCTGTCATAGCAGCTCCGCCACCTCCACCAGCAACTACGAGCGTCTCAACATTGCCGCCTTGAGTCACCGTAAATGTGCCGCTCGTGGTAAAGGTATGTATCCTGTAACCACCCGCATCAGTGATTGTTCCACCAGTAGCTGCGATCTGCGGTGTAGGTGTTGGTGTTGCCGTTGCTGTTGGTGTCGGAGCAGGTGCTTTGATCCGAGATATTTCATCTGCATTGAGTGCTCTGTTGTAGATACGAACATCGTCCATGACACCTTTGAACATAGTAACATCATCTGCTCTACTTCCGATTCTGAGTGCTCCTCCTGTATCAGCAATGGTTGTTGAGAGGGTGCCTGATCCGTTTGCTACTCCGTTGAGATAGTGAGTGACGGTAGTACCAGACATGACTACAGCAACATGACTCCATTGACCGGTAGCTGGTGCAGCAGTTGCATCTACACTTGCACTGTCACTCCCATTACCACGTAATAATCTCGGTATTCCTGTAGTCCCGGTAAGATAGAAGTCATAGGGTGCGGCAGTGTTGCCACTCGTTTTACCAATGATGCCAAAGTAGTTTGATCGATCGGTGGGATTGACCCAGGCAGTAATCGTCATATCTCCCGTAAGTGCAAGCGTAGAACTGTGAGGGACACTAATGTAGTCATTCGTCCCATCAAATGAAATGGCTAAGCCGAGATAGCCGGTGGTCCAGGTGGGACCGTTGGTAAGGGTACCGTTGTTGGCATTCGTGGTTTCATCAAGAGAGGTGGTTCCTGTGCCTGCTGACATCTGGTGTGAGAGGACAAGACCTGAGGTGACAGGAGCTGCTGTTGGCGTCGGAGTTGAGGTGGGTGTGCCAGGGGGAGTTGGGGAGGGGGTGATGATTGAGTAGTCACAACCCATGGTGACAGTAGACCCACCAGCACTTTCTGGATACATAGCAGTCACACAGTAATCGAGATCTGATTTACGACAAACACGATAGCCGGTCGATGCGGCAGTGCCTATCTTGGGATCAATGGGGACAGAGGCAAGATAGGTGGGGATAAATCCTGAGAGATTACTCAGATCTACCTTACCTTCTCCCGTGCCTATCTCAGTGCCTGGACTTTCTGTACAGGGAGGGATCGAGACTCCAAGGATATTGGTCGCTCCTGCGGTATTGTCTGTGGTGTATTGGACGAGTGAGTCACGGACGACTTTGAGTTCTCGGATTCTCTTGTTATTGCGTGAATCAACGAACATCTTCAGCGGGTTGATGGCTACCAGGACTGTGGAAGTCAGGATGAGGAAGATTCCGGTGGCAACCAGGGTATCAGTCAGCGTGAATGCAGGAAGGTGAGCACGATACCAACGATAGAGTTGAGCTTTGCGGATAGAAGACAGGAGATGAGTCGTGTGATGAGAAACATGTTTGTGTACCCGATGAACATGGTGTACAACATGCTTATGGATACGATGATGAAGCGGAGATGATTTCATGAATCTGTATCACTATATCAAACTACAAACATAGAATGCAAGTTTAAATTACATAGGATTATGGCGGCGCGACTGGTCTTCCACCTGAAGTAGGTGTCGGGGTTAAGGTATTTGTAGGAGCTGGTGCTGCGGTAGGAGTAAGAGTTGGGGTAGGAGTAAGAGTTACAGTAGGAGTATTTGTTGGAGTCAAAGTTGGTGTAGGTGTGTCTAACCAAGTCATTGGCTCAACCAGTCCTGAATTGCCTCCATACAAAACAAGGTCAAATATATTGACTGTACAATCACCATTAATATCCGAACGTGCGTCAAACCCTGGTGAAGCACAGGTCAGGTTGAAGTTTGCGCCAATGATATCTCCATCTAGCGAGTTCACCGTACCATCGCCATCTGCATCTCCTCCACGTAAGTAGTCAGGAGCGGTCATGGTGGTTGGTCCTGAAATAGTCATGGGCTTTGATCTTGATAAGTACAGGTTTATATCTGCAGTCACTGTATAGGTTCCCGTCGGCATGTTGAGTGAATAGTTTCCATTTGAATCAGTCGTAGTACTGTATGTGCCAGGAGTACCAGTAAATATGACCGAGGCACCGGATTTGTTGGTGCGGCCTTGGATAGTGAGCGAGCCACTGACGAGTACTGGGACTGGGGTTAAGGTGGGAGTTAAGGTAATGGTAGGAGTAGCCGTCGGTGTCGGAGCAGGTGCTTTGATCCGAGATATTTCATCTGCATTGAGTGCTCTGTTGTAGATACGAACATCGTCCATGACACCTTTGAACATAGTAACATCATCTGCTCTACTTCCGATTCTGAGTGCTCCTCCTGTATCAGCAATGGTTGTTGAGAGGGTGCCTGATCCGTTTGCTACTCCGTTGAGATAGTGAGTGACGGTAGTACCAGACATGACTACAGCAACATGACTCCATTGACCGGTAGCTGGTGCAGCAGTTGCATCTACACTTGCACTGTCACTCCCATTACCACGTAATAATCTCGGTATTCCTGTAGTCCCGGTAAGATAGAAGTCATAGGGTGCGGCAGTGTTGCCACTCGTTTTACCAATGATGCCAAAGTAGTTTGATCGATCGGTGGGATTGACCCAGGCAGTAATCGTCATATCTCCCGTAAGTGCAAGCGTAGAACTGTGAGGGACACTAATGTAGTCATTCGTCCCATCAAATGAAATGGCTAAGCCGAGATAGCCGGTGGTCCAGGTGGGACCGTTGGTAAGGGTACCGTTGTTGGCATTCGTGGTTTCATCAAGAGAGGTGGTTCCTGTGCCTGCTGACATCTGGTGTGAGAGGACAAGACCTGAGGTGACAGGAGCTGCTGTTGGCGTCGGAGTTGAGGTGGGTGTGCCAGGGGGAGTTGGGGAGGGGGTGATGATTGAGTAGTCACAACCCATGGTGACAGTAGACCCACCAGCACTTTCTGGATACATAGCAGTCACACAGTAATCGAGATCTGATTTACGACAAACACGATAGCCGGTCGATGCGGCAGTGCCTATCTTGGGATCAATGGGGACAGAGGCAAGATAGGTGGGGATAAATCCTGAGAGATTACTCAGATCTACCTTACCTTCTCCCGTGCCTATCTCAGTGCCTGGACTTTCTGTACAGGGAGGGATCGAGACTCCAAGGATATTGGTCGCTCCTGCGGTATTGTCTGTGGTGTATTGGACGAGTGAGTCACGGACGACTTTGAGTTCTCGGATTCTCTTGTTATTGCGTGAATCAACGAACATCTTCAGCGGGTTGATGGCTACCAGGACTGTGGAAGTCAGGATGAGGAAGATTCCGGTGGCAACCAGGGTATCAGTCAGCGTGAATGCAGGAAGGTGAGCACGATACCAACGATAGAGTTGAGCTTTGCGGATAGAAGACAGGAGATGAGTCGTGTGATGAGAAACATGTTTGTGTACCCGATGAACATGGTGTACAACATGCTTATGGATACGATGATGAAGCGGAGATGATTTCATGAATCTGTATCACTATATCAAACTACAAACATAGAATGCAAGAGGGAAAGAAATACTTATTTAAACTGTGAAGCTTTCTTATGCGCCATGCACAGGCTTTCCAGGTGTCAGCGTTGGGGTTAACGAAAACTTCAATCGATAATTGACTTGATTTTAACTTTATGAAGTTTTATGGAGGACATATTGGGTTGCATATTGGTGTTGTTGGCGTTGGTGTCGGTGTCCGAGTCGGAGTACTAGTTGGGGTGAGGGTTGGAGTATTTGTGATGGTTGGAGTAGGTGTTGCAGTGGGATCGCCAATAACTGGTGTAAGGTATGCATCAGGTACAGATCCATAGTTGGCAATCACCACGTCCCCAGTGGGTGAATACACACCAATTTTGCCAAGCCGATTTGCAATAGCGTAGTATCCAGTTGAATAGGTAGCTGAACAGTTAGTAATATATGATGAGCCCGAAATGGATGGATCTACCGGAAGTGCAGGGATAAAATTGGGGACAGGAGACTGCATATGTCCGCTTCAGTGCCCCCACTATTGCGAGCAACTGGTTTGGGAGTTTCCAAAGGCAATAGTTGACTCGGTATTGCTCCTTTTTGGTCTATAACATATTGATCTATGGCTTTTCCCAAAACTACGGCATCTGATTGGCGTTTTGTTTGTGTAGCTTGACCAAACATGCGTGAGGGATTGATTGCTACCAACGTTATAGCTACTAGCGTGCCCAAAACTGAGATAACTATGAGGAGCTCAATGAGTGTAAAGGCCTGAGAAGATTTGCCACTGCTATTCGTGGAGAGCATATGGTCATATTAGGCTTATGTATTAAATAAAGCAAATGATTTGCCATATTGTAAATCGCATTAACATAATGCGCTGAACAAGTAAATGTTTTACTGAGTAGATTGCATTCTCACCCTACCCTTGTGTATGATGGAAGATATATGTATGAGCTCATGCAGGACTTCGGGCGAGCGGTTTTCAATATATTTGTCTTTTTACCATACTATTTTTCAGTAGATGTGATGGTGCGCACTCTGTTTGCACCGTGGCGGAGGATTGCTCCAAAAACCAAACGGGTAGGTTTCTCGTTTTCAGATTGGGGGGAGGACCTCATGTTTGAGTGGATATCGCGAATGATCGGATGCACCATGCGTATGAGCGTTCTTCTCTGTTATCTCATTGTACTCATATTATATGTGCCGATTACCTTACTCTGCGCGATTATCTTCTTCTTGGTCGTCATGCCTTGTTGGTATGTACTATCACACTTGAGTAGATCTCCTGATGAAAAGTATCGTGAATCAAAATCTAACTTTGTTCTTACTCATACGATCGATGCGAGAAATCAACCAATCGTTGAGGCATGGTACGATCGAATCGCAGTACGACTCGAAAATGCTCGGCGCTGGTGGGAACTCAAGGCACTCATGAGCACTCCACCGCTTGCCCGGGACTGGGCCCAAGGATACACACCTACTCTTGACCAGTACAGCACAGATCTTTCGACCGACGCCAGCCGACATGATGCGAGACCGATGACTATCGGCCGCGAGACTGAACTCAAACAAATTGAGGATGTTCTTTGCAAGTCACAAGATGCAAACATCTTATTGACTGGTGTGCCTGGAGTTGGGAAGACCACCATCATCGAGTCTCTCGCATATCGCATATATGTGGGACGTGGCAATCCGCTCCTTGCATTCAAACGGCTCGTCGACCTGAATCTTGAAAAAATCCTTGCCCAGCATACCGACCAGAAGATGCGCGAAGAGATTCTTAGCACGCTGCTGAAAGAGGCGCACGATGCGGGTAACATCATCATTGTCATCGGTGATCTTGATCGATATGTGAGTAGCGGTGAGGCACGAGTTGATCTGTCTATCCCGATCGAAAAGTATCTTGCTCAACCTACGGTTCAGGTCATCGGTACTACTACACCAACTGCGTATGAACGTTATATCAGAGTCCGCTCGTCGCTTGCTCGTCATCTCAGCATCATCCCTGTCCCTGAGATATCTTCAGAGGTGGCCTTAGCGATACTCATGGACCATCATCATCGATTTGAGAACCGATACCAGGTACAGATACCCTATGAAACCCTGGTTCAGACCATTAAACAGTCAGCATACTTTGTCACCACAATTCCTTTTCCAGAAAAATCATTACAACTCCTCGATGATGCATGTGTATTTGTTAAAAACGGCAACACAACAGAAAAGCGCGTGCTTCCAGAAACGATAGATCATGTTCTAAGTCAAAAGATCCATGTGCCCACGACACTCGATACTATTTTCAAGCAAAAACTACTTGGAATAGGAGCGGCTCTAAATCGTCAAATCATCGGACAACAAAACGCTACCAAGCAGATTGCTGATGCAGTGCAACGTGCATTTGTAATGTTGGGTAAACGCAATAAACCGTTGGCCACTTTCCTACTCCTCGGACCCACTGGGGTGGGGAAAACGGAGACTGCAAAGGCTATTGCGCAGTATTTCTTCGATAAGGAGGATTCACTTATTAGATTTGACATGTCAGAGTTTCAACAGGTGAGCGACATACCCAAGCTTATCGGGAACACCGCAACTGGTGAGCCGGGGCTGCTCATCGCAGCCTTGCGACAGAAACCATATGGTGTATTACTCCTAGATGAGATAGAGAAAGCATCAGGAGATTTGCTCAATATATTTCTCACTATCCTGGATGAGGGATATCTCACCGATAGCAACGGTGAGCGAGTCGATTGCAAGTCACATATCGTCATCGCTACCTCCAATGCAGGTGCGGTAGATTTTTATAATGCCCGCAGCGCTGATGTAATACCTCCTACCCAGGATGACCTATTGCGCTTTTTGATAGAGAAAGGCTTGTTCACTCCTGAGTTTCTCAATCGTTTTGATGGTGTGATTGGGTATGATCCAATCGATATATCCAAAGCGGTACAGATTGCAAAAATTATGCTCTCTCATATATCAAAGGATGTGATGTCTCTACACGAGGTACAACTCGAAGTATCAGATACTACACTGCAAACAATCATCAACAAACACTTTAATCCGACGTATGGGGCTCGGGATCTCGCACGCGCGCTCAGTGAAGAAATCGAGACGACAGTAGCCCAGAAACTACTCTCCAATAGTCTCAAGCCAGGGGACACCGTCGAACTGTAAAATAACGCAAAATGTAGAGTGTAGAACGTAGAACTCGAAATTAATGATTGACAATTGATAATTAATAGTGGGATGTAGAGCAGATCGTATATAAAGATTTTTTGCTGAATCTCTGTCTGAGCGAAGCGAGTTAGATGAACCAAAAAATCTTTATATACGATCGTAAGTATGCAAATATCCTTAAAATGTTTCAGGATCCTCGATCGGGTTCGTGCAAAGCCCTTGGACTAATTTGTCCCACTCTGTGGTGTAACTTGAACACCTACATCCTGCTGACCTATTTTGTCCTCTTGTAGTATCGCTTTGTATACTTACAATGATTGTATATCTTTAGCATGAAAGTCTACTTTACTGCATCGACCAATACTGACTCGACCACAAAAACAAAGTATGCTCGCATACTCGCAACACTGAAAAAATATCACGTCACAATCACCTCCGGTTCTCAGATTCCCAACTCCAAAACTATTAAAATTGACCAACAGAAACATGCTGATGTAGATATATTCAAGCGTCAAAAGGCTCTGATTGATGCGAGCGACTGTGTGTGTGCCGAGGTAACTCACGCTTCTTTAGGTGTTGGTGGGGAAATAGTCTATGCATTGACTCAAGGCAAAAAAGTGCTTGCCCTCCTTGAAGAAGGTTCTGATCGCAAACTTTCACCAATGCTGATGGGTAACCCCTCCGATAATCTATATAAAACATATTATCGGGTTGAAAGACTTGACTACATCATCAAGGATTTTGTGCAGTTTTTCAAGAAAACATCTGGACGCAAAGGTAAATTTATCGTCATCGACGGAGGAGATGGATCAGGCAAAGGTACTCAAGCACAGCTTCTCGTCGACGCGCTCACTCTGCAAGGCCACAAGGTAAGGATGTATGATTTTCCTCGCTACATGAGCTCTTTCCATGGAGATGTAGTTTCGCGTTTTTTGCGTGGAGAGTTTGGGAGTGCCGACGTAGTCTCACCCTATCTCATTTCCCTCGCTTATGCACTTGACCGAGCATCACTCAAGACTGAGATGGAGGATTTCCTAGATCAAGGAGGCTGGATAGTGTCCAATAGATATACATCAGCGAGTATGGGTCATCAAACATCTCGGATCAAAGGTACAGCAGCGCAGAAGAAGTTTCTCGAGTGGCTGTATACCCTCGAGTATAAGGTACATAAAATCCCGAAAGAGGACCTAGTCATCTACCTTGATGTCCCCGCTGCCATCAGTAGCAACTTGGTCCTAAAAAAATCAACACGTGCGTATCTTGGGAAAAAAATGAAAAAAGACATCAACGAGAATAATCTGAATCATCAAATCGCGGCTCGAGAGATGTTTATGTATCTATGCAAAAAGTATTCTCACTGGAGACACATCGATTGCATCGATAGCGCTGGTTGCCTTCGATCAATATCCGCTGTACACACTACGATCATGGAGGTTATTCAGAAGGCGTTTGTGTAATCTGTGATCTGTGTCCCCATCGTCAGATGCTCCTTGCAAACTGAACTTATATTCGTGTAAAATGATAGAAATGGACAAACGCTTCGTGGTTTTGAGCATGATCGTCATGTTCGTGTCTACTTTTGCACTGGCATACTTTGCCTATCGCGGTCCGTTCGGTCGCTATACTCAAGCAGCCAGTACGGTTGCCTCTCTAGATAAATCTATTATTTTTGCATACCCACTAAATATTAAGGTTGGCGGAGAGAAATGTAAGGTTGACGTTTTCGTCACCTCAGACGAGGATCAGCCAGTCCGAGGAAAACAAGTAACCTTATTGACAAAAAATTCCCCGATTGCACTGACGTCAGAAACTGATGAAAATGGCCAGGCTACCTTTCAGCTCACCGGTCGAGTAGTCGGACCAGACGAAATTGGCTTTGCCGTCGATGGCACTCGCTTTCCCGCCACGATCAATCTCAACGTTGAATAATACGTTTTGCTATACTACCCTAATATATTGTGGTTTATTAATACATCACACTTATGGCAAAAAAAATCACCAAAGCAGTCATCCCTGCAGCAGGCTTCGGAACCAGGTTCCTTCCTCAGACCAAAGCGATGCCCAAAGAGATGCTTCCAATCGTAGATAAACCCGTCATCCAATATGTAGTAGAAGAGGCTGTTGAAAGTGGCATCCAGGATATCGTCATAGTCACTGGTTCTCAAAAAAGAGCTATCGAGGACCATTTTGACAACCCGAGTCAAGATCTCATAAATAACCTCATGATGGGGAAAAAAGAGAAACTTCTCGAAGCTACCCAAAAAGTTGCTGATATGGCCAACTTCATCTACGTCCGTCAAAAGGGTCCCTATGGCAACGGCACACCTGTCCTATCTGCCGAAAGTGTTGTGGAGGGTGAAGCTTTTGCTGTGTTGTGGGGAGATGAGTTCATCGATGCCCGACCTCGTCGACTCAAGCAGATGATGGATGCATACGATAAGTTTGGTGGAGTTATTATCAGTGGCGTCCGTATCAACAAAAAAGAGGATCTCAATCGATATGGCATCGCAGAAGTCACCCCAGTTGAGGGAAATGTTTATCAAATACAAAGAATCGTCGAAAAACCAGAGCCAGATAAGGCTCCCAGCAATCTTGCCACTCACGGTGCTTATATTTTGCCGCCAGAAATTTTCCATGCTCTCAAAAAACTTGAGCCCGGTAAAGGTGGCGAGCTATGGCTCACCGATGCAATCAATATCCTCAAGAAAGAAGGTGTTCCTATCTATACCGTTGAGATCGAAAATGCGCGATATTTTGATACAGGGAACAAGCTTGAGTATCTCAAGACCGTGACTACCCTCGCACTCGAACACCCAGAGGTGGGCGAGGACTATAGAAACTTTTTAAAGACTGTCCAACTGTAAAGCTCGAACCATAACCTAGTCGATAGGTATTGGGGTATTTTCCATGAGCTCAAACTCTATATTACTTGAGTGACCACAAGAACAGGGTGTTTCACAGTTGTTTTTTAGCGCTTTCCTGATACAATTTCCCCAACATCTATGTCAGATACTCTTTCTCGTGCCAAAAAACTCTTTGAGCTCGGTGCCCATCTTGGCCACCGCAAAAATCGTCTTCATCCTCGTGCCCGCAAGTTCGTCTTTCAGATCATCGATGGAGTCTCCATCATCGATCTCGAGCAGACCGTTGGCCAGATAGACACCGCTAAAGCTTTTTTGAAAAAAGCTGGTTCTGATGACATGTCTCTCCTCGTCTGTGCAACCAAAAAGACCATTGCTCCTTTTGCTGCAAAGCTTGCCGCAGATGTGAACGCACACTATATCACCAACAAGTGGCTTCCAGGACTCTTCACCAACTTCGACACGATCGCAAAAAATGTCAAAAAGCTCAAAACACTCAAGGACCAGAAAATGGCCGGTGAGTGGTCAAAATTCGTCAAACATGAGCAAGTTGCCCTCGAAAAGGAAATGAAAAAGCTCGAGCGGCTCTACGCAGGTATCGTCAATATGAACAAGACTCCGGATGCGATCTTGATCATCGACACAAAGCGAGAAAAAAATTCTGTTACCGAGTCTACCAAAATCAAGATCCCCATGGTCGCGATCGTTGACACAAACTGCAACCCTGATGAAGTCACGTATCCTGTAGTCATCAACGATGATACACCACAGGCCGTCGAAGCTGTTCTCACTGAGCTCCTCTCCTCATACAAGCGTGTCGCCAAAGTCGTCGCTCCTGTTGAACCAAAACAACCAGCCCCTGTAGCAAAACCTGTAGTAACTACAGTCGAACCAGTCAAAAAGTCTGCAACCAAGACAGCTGCTCCAAAACCGGCACCAGCTAAAAAAGCAGAAGCCGAAAAGAAACCAGCAGTAAAAGCTGAAGAAAAGCCAGCTGCAAAAGTTGCCACACCAAAAGCCGCTCCTAAAAAGGTGGTTGCGAAGAAAAAAGCAGCGAAATAACATCCTCTGTTATTTTCGATAGAGTTTTTACGATCAACCCACCTCTTTCTCCTGTTTTCGTGTAAAATACTCTGACAACGTCAGTGTGTTATGAGTCTCTAATTCATTTTACATTGTTCATGTTACATTTTAAATTATTTTCCTATGGCCCTCGACCTCAAAACCCTTAAAAAACTCCGCGAAGAAACAGGTGTGTCTTTTTCAGTTTGTAAAAAAGCTCTCGAAGAAGCAGATAATGATGTAGAAAAAGCAAAAAAACTTTTAAGTAAGTGGGGTGAAAAAAAAGCTGCAGATAAAGCTGATCGTGCGACAGGACAGGGCGTGATCGCAACCTATGTACATCACAATAAAAAAGTTGCCGCCGTGGTCGAGCTCGACTGTGAAACTGATTTTGTATCCGGCAATGATGAGTTTCGTCATCTTGCATCTGAAATAGCCATGCAGGTTGCCACCATGAATCCCGAAACAGTAGAGGAGTTGCTCAAACAAGACTATATACGTGATACCAGTAAAACCATCGATGGTTTGCTCAAAGGAGCGGTGTTGAAGTTTGGAGAGAACACCAAGATTTCGCGCATCATGCGATGGGAAATCGGCCGATAAGTCATTGACTTTAGGTCTCATTACGCTCACATTTGTTCGTATTCATCTTCGATAACTGATGCAGTATAATCTACGGATATGAACCCAATACCCGAACTCAAAAAACAGTTTTCTGCAGTGGCTGATCGACTCAAAGAAGAACTGAAAACCATAAGGACCAATCATGCATCGCCCGCTCTTCTTGAAGCGGTGGTAGTCGAAGCTTATGGCGGCAGCATGAACATGAAGCTTATGGAGCTTGCAACCATCACCAATGATGGACCAACGACTTTGGTGATTGCTCCATTTGATCCATCAACTGTCCAAGATATTGAACGTGCAATTTTAAAGTCGCCTCTTGGTATCACCCCAAGCAACCAAGGCGGACGATTGCTGGTAAAAATCCCCCCTCTTTCCCAGGAACAACGTGAAAAATATGTGAAACTAGCCGCATCGATGGTGGAGGAATATAAAAATATCGTCCGAGGACATCGAGACGACGTGCGCAAAAAGATAAAGCATGCATTTGAGGCAAAAGAGATCTCCGAAGATGAGAAATTCCGTCAAGAAAAGCAAGTGGACGAGGAAACAAAGAAAACAAATGAAGCAATTGAAACTATCAAATTAAATAAGGAAAAAGAAATCATGACCGTTTAAAGCGTGCCATTATCTGACTAGCTACTATCCGTGATAATACTATCTATCCTCACTTTTGTTCTGATCCTCATGGTTGTGGTATTTATCCATGAGCTTGGACACTTTTTAGCAGCAAGGAAAAATGGCGTGCTCGTCGAAGAGTTTGGTATCGGCATGCCTCCGCGAGCGGTGGGTGTACAGAAAGTTGGTGGTAAATGGCATATTCTCCGGGGTACTCAAGCGGCCGTTGACCCAAGCAAAACTATCTATTCTTTCAATTGGCTCCCTTTGGGAGGATTTGTGAGATTGTATGGCGATGGAGCGGGAGGTGAAGGTGGTGATGTGAATCCGAAGTTCAAAAGCCTCGCTCTTGGATCTGCTTCTGTATGGGGACGATTTATCATCATGGTAGCCGGAGTAGTCATGAATATCTTACTTGCGATCGTCATCTACTATGCTCTCCTTGGAACACGTGGCTTTATCTCCGACAGGCTACCTCTTCTCGACGATGTGTCATTTCGCTTTGGCAAACAGATTGAGTCCGTAGGCGCTGTCGCGATCCGTTCAGGATCTCCCGCTGCCAAAGCAGGTATCCCCGCCGACTCACTCATCAAAGGTATTAGGCCAGCTATCCTGTGTCCCGTTGGTACAGTCTGCAATGAAGAGATTGGTTGGCAGCAGATATCCAAAACAACTGATCTGATCGATCTGGTAAAGAAAAATGATGGCAAGCCCATCGAGATTGAGCTGCAAAAAAATATGCTCAACCCTGAATTGATGCGTGTGATCGTGATCCCAGAGTTTGACAAAAAAGAAAATCGGGCGATGATAGGAGTACAGCTCATGAAGTATGTTTCATTTGATTATTCGCGCACACTGACTGACCGGATATTGTCAGGCCCTATGCATGCATACAATCTCATGAGTTACAATCTACAGATCCAGCGAGTGATATTCACCGCCTCTATCAAGGCACGTGACCCGCGGATCGCGGGTGAGGCGATGGGCGGACCTGTCGCGATAGCTCGCGTAGTCGGAGATACGGTCAATCGATCCGGAAGCGACACGATACGCAATCTCCTGAGCCTGACCGCGCTCATCAGCCTTTCACTTGCATTTATGAATATTCTACCTATCCCTGCACTCGATGGTGGCCGCGTCGCTCTCCTTATCCCCGAGATGATCACCGGGCGCAAGATTAATAAGAAGTTTGAGTCGTATATCAACATCGGTGGATTTGTATTTTTGATCGCGCTCAGCATCGTCATCACGTTTAAAGATGTGCTCAATCTATTTCGATAATATTTTGCTTTTGATTTTGGTGTGTATGAATTTTTTACTCGTCATCTAACTCGCTGTCGCTCAGACAGAGATGACTCAGAAAAATCCCCATACACCATGAATCGTGAGTCCCGTTATCAACTATCAACTGTCAACTATTAACTACTCCCATATCACCATCTCCGGCGGAGTCTGCTCAGGCAAAGGTACATTGGCTCGCAATCTCAAGCCGCACCTCCAACCACTTGGGTGGACATTTTTCTCTGGCAGTGAGTTTGCGCATACATTTGCTCCACATTTTTATGATGAGAAAATCGTGAGCGACAAGCATCATCACACCGCCCAAGACTACAATGATGAGACGGATCGACAGATTGAGGATAAGATGCGTGTGATTTTGCAGACAAAGAATCATTTTGTGATCGAGGCATGGTTGGCAGGATATAACGCACGTGGCATCGATGGCGTCCTCAAAGTATTGCTCATGTCTAGCCATCCAGAGGTGATCATTGATCGCATCGCCAATCGTGACAACTGTACCGTTGAGAAAGCCAAAGAACACTTGAAAGCACGTGAAACGACTAACCTCACCAAGTGGACCCGGATGTATGGCGACTGGGGTTTCCTCGATCCCAAAAACTTTGATCTTGTCATCGATACCTACTCCTCAGGACCTATGGAGACCGTAGGCCGTGTCCTTGATCGCCTACATATCAAAAAGTGAACCTTCAAATGGATTGGCTTGCCTTGACCTTCTGAACTAACCCAGGTATAATACTATAAGTACTTTTTGATACTGCGCCTCGCGTGCATCTATCGGATAGTACGCACATTTATACATCTGGAGAGAATACTTACGTGGCGGATAGAGGACTGTATACAGCCTTGTATCTGTCACGTAAGCACCAAACAAATTTATAGGCTTACGCTGATGGGAGGAAAAATGAGCCAGAATAGAGTGACTATTTACGTAGACAAAAGCGAGCTCGACGCTGCTCGGAAAGCGTTGGATGAGGCAGGCTGTTGTTACCTCGTTGAGGTAACACCCGACCGACCCAAGGATCCTCCCGCCCTTAGTGAGTGCGAAGGACGTCCGAAGACTTGGAGGGAAATGGCAGCGGCTGCCCTTAGGGCAACCGGACCTAAAAAGAATGGCTAAATAACTTTTCTTTAAGAAGGACGATTGGTGAAAAACTTTTCTCCAGATGTCCTTCTTTTTTTGATTCTCCATGTATATACTATCCACGTCTGGCTCCCACCAGATGATCGTCGCGGGAAAAGATGAGAAATCATCGGTAACCGCCTCCGCAAGACCTGCGTCACAACAAACCAAGACTTTTTTTGTTATTGGATCCCGGATCCCCGCAAATGCGGGACAGGCGGGATCGGGATGACAGAAAGAGTAAAGTGAAGTGGTACCCCCCGCCATTGGCGGGGCTTCATACGAGCGACATTTGTATGTCCTATGATCAGGTACCAATTTTTCTCACACCAAAAACTTCTCCGACTCCCTCCCGATGTGTCTGCATGTTTCATGCACCAGAAACACACCAATCACGTCCGTTTTGTATCTGATGCTGACCACCCAGTCACCGCAGACGCAATGGTCACAACAAAATCTCATCACGCCCTCTGTGTTAAGACATCTGACTGTCTACCGATATTGATATACGATCCGATCCATCAAGTCATTTCTGCTATACATGCAGGATGGAGAGGAGTTCGGGATGACATCATCACCAATGCTATCAATCTCATGGTTGAGTACGGCGCAGATACAGAGCATCTCCACGTGCATATCGGTCCGTCTGTACGCTCATGTTGTTATGAGGTGTATGGTGAACGGGCCGAAGTATTCAAATCTAAGTTCTTTGAGTATCCTGAGATATTCCGACATGATGGCGCAGAGCAATACCTCGATCTAGCAACGTGCGCACATATCCGACTCAAAAAACATGGTATAAAAACGGAACATATCCATCAGTCGTCAGAATGTACATCCTGTTCACCCGATATGTATCCTTCGTATCACCGTGATGAATCCTATACTGATACAATGGTAAGTGCGATTTGGATTGATAGTGATCCCGAGCCAGTTAAGACTTGATGACTTTCGACTTTATAGACTTTATAACTTATTTTATTTCATGCTTTACTCAAAACTCTTTGGCAAAACCAGCAAAACTGCAGCAGATGAAAGTAATATTTCAACAAAATTCCTGATCCAAGGAGGATTTCTCCGTGAGTCGACCGCAGGAAGATTCTTCTTTCTCCCGCTTGGGTGGCGCGTCATGCAAAAAATCATGAAGGTGATAAAAGAGGAGATGGATGCGCTTGGCGGACAAGAGATGATCTCGCCGATATTGCATCCACTCGAGCTTTGGCAAGAAACAAATCGGACCAATACGGCAGGATTTGAGCTCATGAAAGTCAAAGATCGTCGTGGCGCAGAGTTTGCCCTCGGCGGTACGGCGGAGGAGATGTTTGTAGATGTGATGCGCAAGTTCAACATCAGTTATCGCGATCTTCCGATCGATATCTACCAATTTTCGACGAAGTTCCGAGATGAGATGCGCGCTCGGGGTGGACTCCTGCGAGTACGTGAGTTTGTGATGAAAGACGCATATAGCTTTGATACTGATGAGACGACATTTCAATCAACCTATGCGAAGTATAGCGAGGCATACACTCGCATATTTGAACGGCTCGGCTTGAAGACGTACCGTGTCGCTGCTGATAATGGATACATCGGAGGAGAGTACTGTCATGAGTACGTAGTCGAATCAGACGCGGGAGAAAGCAAATTTTTCACGACAGACGATGGAAACTATGTGGCTCATGAGGATGTAGCAACATTTGCTCGCGATGCTGCTAATGCTGGTGAGGAGATGATGTCTTTTGAGATCATCGATCAGCCAACGTGGGTACAGACGATGGAGCAAAACGAAAAGCACTACAAACTTTCGGCAAAGCACTTTTTGAAAAATGTGGTATATAAACACCGAGTGACAGGCCAAATAGTGATCGCAGTCATGACTGGTGATTTAGAAGTAAATAAAATCAAGCTTGAACAGGCAATCAAAGCTGTTGGACAGCTTGAAGATGCAACTCCTGAGGATCTTGAATCCATGGGTACTAAGACAGGATATGTTCACTCATGGGGACACGAAGTAAGTCGAAAGTCTAAAGTCGAAGGTCTAAAGTCTGTACTCTACGTGGGTGATATTGTTTTGAATGAAGCACGCAACCTGATCGGGGGACAAAAAGAAGATCTGACGGACAGTCGCAATGTGAATCATGGACGTGATTTCACCTGCGATATCATCGCAGATATCGCCCTCGCCAAAGATGGCGACAAAACGATAGATGGCAAAGTCCTGCATCTGAAAAAGGGTATCGAAGTTGGGAATATTTTCCAACTTGGTCGACACTATTCCTCGCTCATGAAAGGCGCTGAGTACGTGAGTGAAAAGGGCGAAAAAGTGCCGTACTACATGGGCTGTTACGGTATCGGCGTAGGTCGCACCCTCGCGACAGTCATCGAGGCACATCATGATGATCGTGGCATCATCTGGCCCGAGAACACAGCTCCGTACAAATTTCATCTAATCGGGCTGGATATGCAGGATGAAGTCATAAAGTCGAAAGTCTATCAGGTCTATCAAGTCCTCACTGAAAAATATGGAGACGAATTACTCTTTGACGATCGGGATGCACGGGCAGGGGAGAAGTTTGCTGATGCAGACCTCATCGGGTGCCCAATCCGCCTCGTCGTCGGCAAAAAGTCTGGAGACCAGGTAGAGATGAAAAAGAGGGGAGAGAAAGAGAGTGTACTTGTCGATATAAGTAGCTTATAGTATAATAGGTGATGGGAAACGAGTCTCTCAAGCAAGCTATACCTCCTTTTACTGATAATCCAAATGTTTGGTTTCTTGAACAGATAGTCCCTCCAGCTATACCCGCGTTCTATCATCATTCAGAAAGAAATCTTGGTAGGTCCTGTGTACCACGTACTGACTGGACTGAGAGACTCGCTCAAATCCACAGACCGAGTATGACGGTGGTTGTGCCTCAAAGAAATGAGCAAACAATCGCCACGAGTATCGCAAGCCTAGTTTTGGCTGATAAACCGCCTGGATTAGATATTCACATTCTCTATGTATCAAACGGTTGTACTGATGACAGCCCAAATAAAATCGATGCCCAGATGGCTCGATTTGGAGTATGTGAAAAAGTTGAGTCAAACTCCTTATTTACCAAGAAAGATGGTGAACCTGTTGATAAATTTGTCGATCCGAATATTGACCGATTAGCAACAACAACGTCTAATGACCTGATACGAATGAGTCACGTGCGCACAACAACTCCAGGCAAGCCAAATGCCACAAATGTTGGGCTGCGCCTCGCATTGGCTCGAGGTGACAGAATACTTACATCAACAGATGCAAACAATACGATAAATCCCGAGTCACTCAGTTCTATATTTACAAATGCTTCACAGAAATTTGATGGCGATACAGTGATACTGGCGAGCGGTTTATATTACTTTTTTAGTAATAATAGATTTACAAGATTAATGGGCTGTGCAAACACGGTTCGCTATCATAACTCAGATCATACTAAGCCACCCGAGCACTGCACTGGAGGGTTGTACGCTGTTGACACCCAATGGCTAGAGAGTATCGGTGGTGTGCCCAATACATTAATCGAGGATCATACATTAGGTTTACGAGCTAAGTACGGCGGTAAAAAGATACAACATGGCGGAGGTACTGTCTGGTCATGGGGATACGCGAGTCTTGAAGATCGACGAAAAGTATACCGAAGGTGGAAAAAAGGCATTCCTCAAGAACGCAAATATTTTTGTGCTCAAAATGTTCCACAAGGAAATCATACAGATACTACTCCTCTCAATAGAATTCGACAAAAGATTGATGGGCTCTTACATAGAGAAACACCACGTGAGTCGCTTTTAGAGTGTCTGCTTTATGCTGATTATAAGCTGTCACCTCCAAAAAATATGGATCCCGCCGTGATTGAGCCAACGGAATCCACGCGATGATTTTCAACTTGCATTCTGTTTGAAAATCTGCAAGAATGCGCCATATGAAGGGGACGACACTAGCTGTAGTGTATAAAAAAGCAATCACGGCACTATACAAGGCTCTTAACCAGTCATCTGCTTTGATCGTCCAACACACTAAAAAAATCCGTAAGTATCATCCGTTTTCAAGTACCCGACTTTCTCGTAAAATAAGGTTGATCCGAAAACAACTTTGGCTTTCGGTACGAAGTACATCTCGAAAACTTTTTCAGGTCAATCAGATCGTTGTGCATGAAATCCAACAATACGATCACGAAGTTGAGCGCCCAACGTGGCATATCACACGGAACACTTCTCATGCTCATCAAAAGATCGTGCTCCACGGATCGTTGATGTTTACAGCTGCACTTGTAGCAGTTGCAATCGCTGGTCTATATACTGCTCCAAAGATCATGACAAAAATGGTGGAGATCACTATGAAGATCACTCCGACACCCATGATTACTCAAGCTCCATCACCTACACCGACCCCAGATCTGGTCGCTCAGATGTCACCTGCAGATCGTATCGGACAGCTATTTATGATCCGTGTCGCAGGCGATGTACTCACCGATGACACAAGACAATACATCACTCAAGCTCAACCCGGCGGAGTTGTCCTCATGCGTGATAATATATCTGATATAGCAGGAACCAAAGCACTCGTCGAAGATCTGCAAAAACTTGTGCGACACAAACTATTTATCGCTGTCGATCAAGAAGGCGGTACGGTACTCCGTCTCCCATGGGATGAAAATACTGAGGTAGCTGGAGATCATACAGCTGCTCTCACCAAAATTGGTGCAAATACCAATCTTGCGCCGATTCTTGATCGCGCAATCGATGGAGGATATATCCGTGACCGTGCATATGCTACTGATTCAGCTACTGTCATCCAAAAATCACAAGCAGTTATTGATGCCCAAAAGAAGATGAGTATCGTAAGTGTTGGGAAACACTTTCCAGGCATCGGTCGGGCCACTGAGGACCCTCATGCTCGTATTGCTCAAATCAATGCATATGCTCAAGAGCTTGAGGATGATATTGCACCGTTCGAGCAGCTCAAAAATAAACTCGATATGATGATGAGTAGCCATGTGCGATATAGTGCGCTCGATGGTGCAAACCCGGCAACATTTTCGTATCAGATCATGACTGAGTTGCTGCGCAATAAGGTAGGGTACACTGGCGTCGCTATCACTGACGATCTTAATATGGACTCAGTCGTCAGTCAACGAGACAAATACACGCGAGCACTCCAAGCTGGTCACGATATGCTGCTCACTCTCGAACCATCAGTACAGGTCGATCTTGCGATCGAGGAAGTTGCGCAGGCTACTCGCAGCGGTAGACTTAGGATGCAATCAATAGATGAACGTGTACGGCGTATCATCGATCTCAAACGCAAGTTTGGGCTGGTACAATAGTCTCATGTCTCTTCCCACAAACTACGATCTGTATATTTTTGATTTCGACGGAACCATACTAGATACATTGCCCAATTGGCTGCTCATCTATCAAAAAGTATTTAGTGAATACGGGCTCCACCCATCTGATCACCAGATCATTGACATTGCTTTTTACAATCATGATCGGATAAATGAGCTAATCACTGTTGATAAAGAACACTATCTTGAAAAAGTAACCAGGATCAAACATGAATTGCGAGATCAAGTAAGATGTTTTCCTGGCGCTATATCCAAGCTTATGGAGTTGGTATCTGACAACAAGAAAATTGCCCTCTGCACAAGTAGTTTTAAAAGAATGATTGATCCAATCACACATCTTACTGGACTTGATAAGGTACATTTTGATCAGATAGTCACTGGTGACACTCTCAAACATCAAAAGCCAGACCCTGAAGGTGTAAATAGGATCTTGAGTGCTCTGAATGTTTCGCCATCGCGCACTCTCTATGTCGGCGACTCGTATCCTGACTTACTCACCTCTCAAAATGCAGGTATTGATTTTCTTTGGATGGATTTCCCAACCAATAGACCATATATCCTCGGTAGTCACTATGAGGCGCTGAAACAACAATCAAAATATCGATTGACCAGCTATACTTAGCCTTCATATATGCCAAAAACCATCGTTACCCACCTCAATCCTGATCTCGACGCACTTTCGAGCGTCTGGTTGATCCGTCGTTATCTTCCGGGATTTCAAGGCGAAGATGTCTCGTATGCATTCGTGCCTGCGGGCAAAACACTGCGAGATGAACCGGTCGACTTACAACCCGATATCATCCATGTGGATACAGGTCGAGGTATTTTTGATCACCATCAGATTGCTGAAAAGCTCTGTGCTTTTATGCAAATATACAAATATTTAGTAAAGAACAATATCCTCGCTGTATACGATGTTGAGCCGCTCAAGAGGCTATCCGCAGTCATCAATGATTATGATAACTTTGCCGAAGTGTACTACCCAGACGTCACGGCTGACTATCAGCTCTTTCAGCTGGATAGTGTCATCAGTGGATTTGTCCATGCCGGTCTTCCAGATGATAAAAAGGTTGAAGTATCACTTCCGATCTTTGATGGTCTGCTGCAAATCATGAAAAACAAGATCAAGGCAGAGAAAAATATCGGTGAAGGTGTCGTCTTTGAAACCAAGGCCTTTGGCAAGTCAATCATGATGGAAAACTCAAATAATGACAGTATGAAGTATGCTCAAAAGTGCGGATATAGACTCGTAGCTCGAAAAGATTCAAAAGTGGGAAATATTCGTATTGTGTGTCTCCCCGATGACAGCCTCGACCTCACACCTATCTATGAGGAGATCAAGCGTCAGGACAGCGTCGGTACCTGGTTTTTCCACCAATCCAAGCACATGCTGCTCAATGGATCACTGGTGAACCCAACGATGGTACCCTCACCGCTCTCAACCGAGCAGATACTCGCTATTTTGAGAAAATTTTAGTACAATACGTGTTCTGGATGTGTATCTATGGGTCACTCTGTCGATACATAGCTCCATGGGCATGATCAACTCAAGATTTGAGGCTGACTTGGACCCAACATCACGACTGATGTCTCATGCGCACTGAGCTCACGTTCATCCGACAGTTGTGCCGCACACATGAAATGGAGGTTTGTCATACACTATGGTTATAGTACGAAGAAATAAAATCGAATCATCAGATAGCATTTGGCGCCGATTTGGCAAAATCAACTATGAGGAAAATCTCGTAGATGAGCTCCGTGATAGAAAATATTACAAGAAGCCCTCAATCATCAAAAAAGAGATTGAGAAAAATCGTCGTTCAAACAAAAAAACGAATATGAAAAAGAGACTCATGAACTGATTTGTCATACAAGCTCTCTTTTACTGTTAAAGGTAGAGGAGAGACGCATGATAAATATCTACGAATCTGCTCGATTCAAACTGAAAAAGAAATGGCTCATGAGCACTATCCAGTCATATCTGGATCAACGCGGTGTATCTTCTGAACTCCTCATCAACTTCATCTTTGTTGGTCGTCGCAAGATGCTTCATATCGCAACTACCTATAAACATGAACCTGAGGCTTTACCCGTACTTTGTTTTCCCTATATCACCAATAAACGGATGATATTTGCTCCTGATACTCCGATTGAGAACCAAGTCGCCACGTCCCAATCTACTGAAACTTCCCTCCCCAATGATAAGCTTCTCGGAGAAGTGTTTATTTGTTTTCCTCAGGCGGTACTTTTAGCCGCAGAAAAAAGTAAAAAAGTCAACGATATGATGATCTTTCTCATCCATCATGCGATCGATAATCTTCTCCTAGGTAAACAGGGTACCCATCATAGAATCGGATAAAGCGATGCTTGTAAAAATCTCCTCTTGAGAGGAGTACGGCAAAGCCGGGAGGTGTGTTGATCAAATAACTCACCCTGCTTCGCTATGCTCAGCACCCCTCTCTGAGAGGGGAATAACCGCATTCACTTCTGTATCGTATATGTGCGAGGAATATCCTTTTTGTCGACATGAACGACAAAGCTCGCTGACTTGGTCAGAGTAACATCATCAAGTACAGATGAGGCGAGCATGACTCGATCCGCAGTTACACCAAGTTGGAAAAGAGTGTCTTTGATCATCGCTGCGCGTGCTATGCCCAGATCGGTAAATCCAGCTGGGGTGCTTGCGACCTCTGAGCTGAGATAATATCCCGTCACTGTAAGTAATCGATCGGTATCTGCATTGATATAGTCAGCAGTCTGCTTGAGAAAATCTTTGTTGTCGTTACTCCAAGTTGCTTGTGCTGATCGAGGTGCAAACGAAAGTTGCGAAAAGCTAGAAAGAACTAGTCGACCATCTTCAACCAGCGATAGTGTGCGTTGCGAAGCACTATCAGGTGTCGGAGTGGGTGATATGGCACTTCGATTTAACCCAAATAATACACTTGGGGCACTGCATAGCTTCTGGACACTACACACATTGTACAATCCCGCACCAATAGCGAGAATAATTACTAAAATAATGGCTTTTTTATAGCTGGTCATGAGCTTGATGATTGTAGTGTCGCCATATGAGATGTCAAGAGATCAATGATGATATAAATATCAGTTTACCTTTTCATACTTTACCCTTACAATGCGCGTATTGGAGACTGATTGAATATATATGCTTTATCACACATATCGACCGCTGACTGTAGATCAAATAGACAACATAAAAGTCAGAGATGTCATCAAAAACTACCTGAAAGCAAAGTCATTTCCTCATGCGTGGCTGTTTACCGGTCACAAAGGCATGGGCAAAACTTCAGTCGCCCGTATCCTCGCTCGTGAGCTCAATAAAACAGGGAATGCAGTGAAAGATGCCCAAATCAATCATGATATCGAGGTAGGCAGCTCTCCTGATGTCCAAGAGATCAATGGCGCAGACAACACCGGCATCGACGATATCCGGCTGCTTATCGAAAATATCTCCTACGCTCCTATGGTGGGAAAATATCGCATGTATATCATCGATGAGGTACACATGCTTTCGACAAGTGCTTTTAACGGTTTGCTTAAAATACTTGAGGAACCACCATCTCATGCAATCTTTATACTCGCTACTACGGCGATCGATAAAATCCCTGCGACTATCCAGTCCCGGTGCGTCCGAGTCGACTTTGGGACCGCATCAAGCACCGATGTGATCGCTATGCTTACCCGGATCGAAAAGGGTGAGAAAATCACCATACCATCAGACGTCAAGTCTCTCATCGCTGCAAACTGTGACCGCTCATTTCGCGATGCGACAAAACTACTCGAAGAACTCATCACTCAAAATGCCCTCACTCTGGACAAGGCTCAAGCGTATCTGGGTACGAGATCACAAGAATCACTTCTGAATCATCTCACGCAACCTGATGTCAAAAAGACCATCAGCTGGCTCTATGAGTATGCTAATGCAGGTGGAGACATGAAACTTCTGATAGAAGATACTCTGCACAAGCTCCACGGACTACTATTGCGCGAGCACGGAGTCGTACCTGATATCTCGCTGCCAGATGTAAAGCTAGATAAATCACAAATTGTCAGGCTTTTGAAACTATTTCATGAGGCATATGTGACGAGTCGCTCATCACCTATCCCACAGGTTGCTGTGCAGATAGCGGTGATTGAGTACTATAATGGTCAAAAGTAATAATTAGTAATTGAAAATATAGAACTGAAAGGATTTTGTATGAATATTTTTTGCCGAATCTCTGTCTGAGCGACAGCGAGTTAGATGAGACGAAAAATATTCATACAAAATCAGAGAGTGTTCTTGGTATATCTCGTTGTCCGAATATGGATCCCGTGTCTCGCTGAAGCGCATGCACGGGATGACTCGCTAACGCTCGGTACTTTATAACTTATTTTTAACTTATGTTTGGAAACATGATGAAAAATCTCGGTGATATGGCAAAACTCAAAAGTATGCAGGATGCCCTCAAAAAAGAGGAAATCACGCACGAACATGCTGGTGTAAAAGTGACTATCAGAGGCGATATGCAGATTCAAAAAATCGAGATTGCTGGTGTTGAAAATCGCCAAGTCGCTGATGCCATCAATGAGGCGATGAAAAAGATTCAGACCGAAGCCGCCAAAAAACTCATGTCAATGGGTGGTTAGTCGGATCCCAACATCTATAGATAGCTCCATCTGCAGTCATGTCACGCGCGCTACATGGTCCAACAATATCACCCCATTTTGATATGGCCTCTTCTGTAGGCAACTCAAGTGGGGAATGTACCCCAGGCTGGTTCCATACTCCATCCAATAGCATCTGTGTAGCTACGACAGGACCTGCAGCTGTTTGTACGGGAACCAGACCTCTCCCATATCTTCTCTGCGCATCATCTTCTGTCATGCGATGAGAAGTGAACACCGCACCACTATCTGTGCGCACATACACACCAATATCACTCTCACCAGACATCTTTTCTCGTGGGTTTGGTTGTGGTTGTAGCTGAGCGAAAAGGTCTAACGGAGTTCTTGGCATAGAAAGGAGTCGTTGTGAGGATAATAAACCATACCGTCTAAAAAGTTCACGAGTTTGCGAATCGGAGAGCATATCTTGTGCCCCCATTTTTTGTGCAACTGCTCTCACGTACGCAGCGCGAGTATGGGGGTCTTTTCCTAAATCTATTGGCTCATGTGTGTGCAACCCAACGGCTTTTATTCTCTCAAGTAGCCTGTATAACTCATCATCCATGCCGTATTGAAATGAAACTTCGTCAGTATTTCTTAATGCATTTTGTAACCAGTCATCGCCATGCTGAGCTACCCAATTGGTGTCTGCGATTTCTTCATGCTCAGCGTGTAGACCTCTTTGGGTGCCGATAGATCCGCCAAACGGAAATGCCGCACCACGCGACAATGGAGGAGTGTGTTCCATCCCTTTTTGACTACTCCAAACAAGCCCCTTATTGGTACATTCACCAACAAATACTTGATACGCAAAACCCGCCATGGGGGGTCTTCTCCTGCCTGTTTTCCACGCACAATTGCTGCCATCAAATATTGTTATCTGTCTTACAGTTTGATTATTTACATATGCTTCCCGTAATCCTTGTTGCATCAAAAGCTCTGATATCCCTGGGTCTGCACCCATATCTACTACACCTATGAGACTCCGATCTTTAAAGGCTTGGTCCAACGCATACATATCATCTCCAAGTTGTTTATCTGGTCCCGACTCACTTTGAGCAGTGCTGACATAATGTGCGTCTCCAGCTATGGCGGCAGCGGCAATCGTCGGTGCAAAATGTGGATGAAGTAGATCAACCACTATGTTTGGTCTACGTGCGCCAATGAGTTGGGCTAATGATTGAGGATCACGTGCATTGACCTGTGCGGCGGTAAAAACACCTTTAAGCCCGGCAATAGTACGTTGAGCACGTTGAAGATCATAGTCGGCAACGGTGAATTGCGCCCCAGGAAGTGCTCGTGATGCTATCTGCGCATATGCGTCACCAATGTTTCCCGCACCCATGACGAGCACCTGCGGTTGTTGTGCTTCTCTAATCGACATCTTTCTATCTTATACCTATGGTGCGTGCTGACAATAATATCAAACTACATCATACTGCGTCCTTCCATAGCCTTTCTTAGTGTCACGTAGTCCGCATACTCGACGTTGCCACCCATGGGCAAACCATAGGCAAGTCGTGAAGATTTGATGGTGTATCCTTTATCTTTGTTGATGCCCTCGATCTGATTGCGGATATACATGGCTGTGGCCTCACCCTCCATATCTGGATTGGTAGCGAGGATGACCTCTGTCGGCGGCTCAGTTGTCAGTCGTGTAATGAGTTGATCGATGGAGAGATGTTCGGGCCCAACTCTATTAAGTGGATCGATTTTCCCATGAAGCACGTGAAACACTCCATCATAGATCCCTCCTGTTTCAAATGAAACAATATCAAGGACTGACTCAACTACCGTAATGAGTTTGTGATTGCGTTGAGGGTCCGAGCATATGGCGCAGATGTCTTCACCTTCACACAAGTTTTGACATACACGACAGCGCTTGGTCAGCGTTTTGAGTTGGATGACCGCCTCACCAAATACTTTCAGGTCTTCATCGGGAAGACGAAGGAGGTAAAACGCAAGTCGATTTGCCGATTTCTCTCCAATTCCGGGCAAACGCTGAAGAAAAAGTGATACTTTACGCAAAGAAAGGGGGAGCTGGGCCATAAGCAATCATTCTAGCTGATATGTGGTGTATTTGGGAAGGGGTCAAACTCACTCACCCTTGAAGTTGAGTAGGGGGTATATATAATGTCTCATCAAACTATCAATTTTTATCATCAATGAAGCTATTACTCGTACTTATAGTTGTTGCTGTTTGTTTTGGGGCGTACATAGGTTATTCTCGATACCTAAAGAACAAAGTCGGTGATGCTCCTCCCAAAAATACTGTGAAAAATGAATTACTACCTGAAGACGACACAAGTCAAAAGAAAATAGCAGTAAAAGAGTTTCTTGGCGTCCCCAGTGATGCGGTTGAATACGCTGTAGATGCTGCAGCAAGCAAAATAGAGTGGTCGAGCGAAAAAAAGCTGATCGACTGGAAACACAACGGTACTGTGGCCATCAAGTCTGGAGTACTATACAAAAGTACCGATAAAGAAAAAGGAGATATGGTCACCGGGCGCATCATAGTGGATATGACCACCCTCACCAATCTCGACAAGGGAGGTCCAAATGTAACGCTAGTAAAACATCTTAAGTCTCCCGATTTCTTTAACGTTGAAACCTATCCTGAAGCAATGCTTGACTTCACTGCAACTGTAGATTCATCCGCTACGGTACAGTCAGGCACACCGTGGCAAGCAACAGGTACGATGACCATCCATGGCAAATCAAATCCTGTTGATTTCATCGTCGAAGCTCAAGAGTCAGCTAATGGGCTTGTCATCGGTACGACCTCGCTTGTTATTGATCGATCAAAGTATGATGTGAAGTTTGGATCGGAGTCATTTTTCCAAGGTCTAGGTGACAATATCATCAGAGACGAGATCCCACTCACAATCACGTTGACTGCGAAAAAAAACTAGGATATTTCTATCATAGACTTTGAAGACAAGTTGAAATCAATTGTCATACTTTATATTTACTAATAAAGATTTGTTATTGTCGAATAAACACTGATCCTCTTGTTTGTGTTGGCATTCCACTTATTAGCGCATTTGCTTGATCTAATAATTTTTGATTAGGCTCATTTCCTGTCTTACATTGGGCTGAAATTATTGCTACCTTGTCGTAGACTGAAATATTATCTTGCCCACCTGCAGAAGCATAGACTACGTGGTGTGCAGAGATTGGATCTGCTGAAAACTTATCGTGACTAATGTGACAAGTTGCAAATCCATCAAAACTGGATCTTATTCGTACACCATTCTGCAAACCAACTAGCACATAGGGATGCCTTGCCCTGTTAAAGTCCGTGCTCGTACAAAAATGAGCTGAAAGATTGCGGCTCTGTAAATCATCAGCTAGCAACGTATAAAGTACTGTTGTGGGAAGCTTACATGACCTTGCAAGATTCTCTGAATCTGTGGGCCCTTCCAAAATGTCCTTGATCTCCAAACCAACAGTTGACGGATAATACGCACGAGCGCCGGGGTTTCTTATATGATCAAAATAAAACATTTCATCGTCTGCAATAGAGGTGCATAGTTCCATGAGACTGCTTGTGTCTCCATCAACTAAACCAGAAATAGCACCGTTTATACATGAACTGCCTAATCTTTTTGCGGCATACTCTCGCAATGGCAAAAGTTGAGCTGGTGAATAAAAAAAGTCTAATGGCACACCTACAAGCGGATCTTTAGAATTGCCATCAAAGTATATCTGTGCAATCTCAAGTAAGCTCGGTTTGCGAATTGGTGGACCTGAAAGTAACCTCCTAGAATGTTCTGATAGCATTTATCAGATAGTATACCATATACTATAGGTAATATCTCTCTTTCCTCCTGCTTTTTCGCTGTTTTGGAACCACTCACGTCACGATGACTTCGGCCACGATGAGCGGCAGGCGTCCCGTTTCCTGGCGGAAATAGACCTCCAGCATCTTGATCATTTCCCTCTTTAGATTTGGCACTTCTTGCAATGCTTCATGAGGTCCAACCGAACTCATTTTTTGGATGATATGTGTCTTGACCATCGATGCTGCATGCGCAAGGAGCTCGCCCTCGGTCTTTTCAAAGACGAATCCACGAGAGATGATCTTTGGATCTTCTACTTTCTTCGTGCTCGAGTCTACTTGAGCAAGTGCGAGGACTACGCCTTCGGCTGACAACGTCTGTCGATCACGGAGCACTGCACTCCCAACGTCGCCGACTCCATATGCATCGACATAGACCGCATCTGTTTCGATACTTTCAGATGCTCGAGCTTTTCCGCCGGCTTCAAAAGTTATCGTGTCTCCCTCATTGAGAAGAAATACATTTTCCTTTTTGTGACCGAGCTCAACACACAGGTTTTGATACTGCTGATGATGCCGGATCGTCGAACCGATCGGGATCGCATAGCGTGGCTTTGTGAATCTCAGTAAGAGTTTCAAATCAGCGATATTACCGTGACCTGATGCATGGATCTGTTCTGACGTGTCAGAGTATATGATTTCAGCACCACGCAGCGAGAGTTGCTCGATCATGCCATAGACGACTTCTTCGTTGCCGGGGATTGGATCAGATGAGAAAAAGACTTTATCTCCTGCTTTGATCTTCACTGTACGATGCTCATTTTGGGCAAGTCGTGAGACAGCAGAGCCATCTTGACCCTGACTACCCGTTGCGATGATGCACACCCTACTGGGAGGTAGCTTCATCGCTTCGTTTTCATCACCGACGAGTTTTTCGGGAATCGGTAGATATCCTATCTCTGCAGCAGCTGCTGTGTTTTTCGTCATCGAGCTTCCGAGGAAGATAACCTTACGGTTGAACTTGATCGCGGCCTCAACACATTGACGAATACGAGAAATATTGGACGCAAATGTCGTCATGATGAACTTGCCTTTGGTTTTGCGCATCTCATCCTCAAATGTCGAGCCGATGACGCTTTCTGAAAGAGTGAGTCCTTCACGAAACGCACCGAGCGCATCTGACATGAGACAGAGCACACCATCGTGTCCTGCTTTACACATTTCATAAAAATCAGGTGGCGCATCGTAGGGCGGAGTCAGATCCATTTTGAAATCCTGTCCGTGATAGAGCGTGCCCAGTGGCGTATAGATGATGATGTGATGCGTGTCGGGGATTGAGTGTGCAGTCTGAATGAACTTCACTCGGAATCCACCAAACGTATATTCTTTGTTAAGTGTGATTACGGTTAGATCATGCTTGATCTCGCGTTCTGCGAGTTTGTTTCCGATAAACATCGCGGTGAGTTTGCCGGTGTACATGGGAGGACTTCCCAATGCAACATAGTGATAGGGGAGTGCACCGATATGATCCTCGTGACCGTGGGTCAGAAGGATTGCGCGGATTTTGTCCTTTTTATCGTGGAGGTAACGGATGTCGGGAATGAGGAGGTCTACTCCCAGCTCTGCGGCTGAGGGGAAACCGATGCCACAGTCGACGATCAATATATCTTTGAGCAGATCATTTTCATAGAGCTCATACAGATACATGTTTTTGGTAACGCCGATCACCCCGCCAAGCGGGACGAATCGGACTTTGATATTGTTGTTCATAAATTTTTAAAATAATAAATAATGTGCCCACATTTCTTGTGCAGAAATGATGAGCGAATGTTCGAATTTTTTTAGGCTTTTTTAAGCCATGATTGATAATGTTCGAGTTGCTTCATAAATTGTGAGTGCAGTGGTGAGGGAAGTTCATTGAGCTTGACCCATTTCCATGCATCAAACTTTTCTGGTTCTTGGATAGCGATCTCTGCACTGTTTGTGATCGTACCTCGCATCATGACGCATACCCAATGGGTTTGAATATCATTTTGGATGCGGAGCACATTGCGCACACCGATGAGTTGGACATCGTCGAGGCGAGCGCGTACTTCTTCATATGCTTCACGCTTTGCCGCGTCGATAAATTCCTCACCCATGTCTAGTCCTCCTCCGATGATGTCCCAGCGATTGTGTTCATCGCGACACTTTTCAGTCCGGTGGACGACTAGCAATCTGCCATCAGGATGAAAGCAGAGGATAGCTACCGTGACTCCGATATAGTCTACGCCTTGCTTCATATTATATTGAGATGTGTGCAGAAGAAAATCTAGGTAAATTTGGGTCTTCGTGTATCACAGCTTGTATTTTCAGTATAGCAGGTGCGAGCAGATCTTCAAAGCTAAGTATACCACATCATCAGCCTTTTGTCACCCCGGAACCGTTTGCCCCGCTCTGCGGGATGCCTATGCTACACTTTCACTCATCATGGCCCATACTGCCAATCAGGTCCGCACTGCTTTACAAAATGTCATCGATCCTGAGCTGGGCATTTCGATTGTGGATCTTGGTCTCATCTATGAAGTTTCGTTCCCAACTGAAACAACCGTCAAAATACTGATGACACTCACATCGATGGGTTGTCCGCTTTTTGGCACGATCCAAAACGACGTCATGAAAGCTCTGGCGACGCTTGGGCATGTTCCTGAACAAGTGGAAATTGAGTTGACCTTTGATCCGCCATGGCATCAGGACAAAATGAGCGAGACAGCCAAAACCGAGCTCGGTATAGTTTGATGAGTCAGGTTATAGTACCTCAGACAGAAATCTGTATACTATATCTATGCAGTCGCAACCCAAGATACCGCCAGATCAGCTACAGAAGCTTCGCCAACAGGCAAATCGTGATCAATTTGAGTGCTCAACAGAAAATGTTGCTCATCCTCAACACGCGCCCTTCGACGCTAAGAAAGGTGACCCTTCTATTAGCGCAATCAAAGATCTCGTAAGTCCTCGAACATGGATGGATGAGCTCCTTGGAGTGCCAGAGTCATCGCGCCTCGATGCGCATCAGCGAGAAACCGAAAAGGCACAGAAGAAAAGTGATCAAAACCATACTCCACTCGATATGAAAAAGTTAGGAGAGAAACACGACGCGGGTGATCTCGCTAAAGCACGACAACAGTTCCAATGGTTCAAGTCTGAACAAGATCGAGTGCAAAATGACAACAAACGACACGAGCAAGAAAAAAAGAAGATGGAAGCTGAAGCAGAAGAACGTAAAAAACAAGAAGCTGCCCAGGCTCATCAACATGAGCAGTCAAGTGTGGAGCCTGCCGGCAAACAGAAAGGCCGCCTCGGTCAACCACGCCGAAAAGCGACAACCGAGCAACACCCCGAAACGAAAATGGGCGGGACAAAGTGATTATCAACGCTTTTTTGTCCTCAGTTGCATTGTCATCCCGGTTGTCATGCTGAGCTTGACGAAGCACGGGATCTATACCCGTAGCACATTGCCTGCTGTATTTTCTGTTATATACTCATAAGATATGAAAAACGTACTTATCATCCTACTGACCCTCGGACTGCTCGCTTCAATCAGTTACATCTTGTACTCTAAATATGGGAGCAAGTATGAGCTTGTCCAGAAAGCTTCACCCATAGTCATGACTGTCACGCCGACTATAGCCGTTGCCGGTTTACTATCTCCAACGGTCGCCCCTGGCGTTCCAACAATCGCACCTACATCGATTGTGCCGACCGTGGCTGTTTTGTCACCCACTTCGACTCCATCTACAGTCCCTGTCGTATTTGAAGCAGAGGGAACATTTACAGCAAGCGAAAAAACCATATTGAAAACGCGCTGGTCTGAGCCATATGTCATGTATCAAACTGGTCTCGGACAAGTTGTCTCAAGTATAAAGTTTGCCAAAATCGCCACAGCACCGGGCTATGGATATACATTTGAGGCCATCATGACTGGAGGAGGCAACGAGAGTTCCCTCATCGCCGTGTCATCTGGAACTCCCGAGTGGTGGGTCCCAGGATGTATGGTCGCTTGTCCTTTCTCTGACGCGTTCCGTGCAAAATACCCAGAAATCGTCGCACAGTCGAACAATCCGTGATTCCTTCTTGTCTACTCGGCTTTGTTTTAGGACGTATAATATGTCTGGTCATTGCTAATGATCACGGAATGTAGTTCAGATGGTAGAACACACGGTTCGGGACCGTGAGGTCATGGGTTCAAGTCCCATCATTCCGACTCAATCTAGAAGCACAGTCGTGCCCGGATAGCATGTTATATGGAGCATCAAAGGCAATTACCCTTGACAATATATATCTATATCATATAGGATCATGGTGGTATGAAGAAAAAACAAGGATCGAAAAAGGGGAAATTGCCTCATGGACATCACAAAAGTGATCTGGCGTTTTCAATATTTTTTTGCGCTGCAGGCGTTGGGATACTCATCCTCCTACTCAGTCTTTCGTAAGGACATTGATCGAATACTCTTCATTAGATTTATTAACACCACTATAAGTATGGTGGATATGTACGCAAGTAGACAAAATGTCCAGATCGAGATATCCCGTCGAGGAAATGTCATATCAAGCACCGTGATGATGATGATATGAACAAAAAATAGCTCATATGAGTATGTGCTGCACCATCTCATGCACTGTATAAAAAGTTTACCGATCCGATTGTTCATTTCCCAGTATGGAGTCAGTTTGGTTATGACGATATAAAGTGTAACCATAGTCCATATCGAGTAGGTGATGTGAAAAATATCTGGCGGATACTTATGATAATACGTACTCACTTGCACATGTTGTGACACGAGGGCGAGCAAGATGATGAACCAAAGACTCAGCGCACCAAAGATGATACCCATAAGGTTGGCCCACTTACGATGCGTAAATAGATCTATCACCCACCGAGCAATCAGCGCAATGCTCAACCAACTTCCAATCATCCATACTCGATAGTTTGCGTTCCACCATGGTCGATTGAACTGATATGCACACGCAAGCCCCAGGCTGACCAGTATCAAAAAAAGAAATGCTTTTCTGCTCGCATGAAATAGTCGATCAGTTAGTGGAGATACTATCGCAAGCAATATGAAAAGGAGTACCAGCCAATGAAAATCTATCCCTCCCATCAGCGTACTATTTTGAAAAAAGTACCGAAGAGTGAGTTTGTGTGGTTGAAACCAATAGGTGATTGCAGTATAGGCAACGAAAAATAAATAGTAGGGGATAACTAAGCGCTTAAGGCGTTTACCGATATAGGCGAGGTAGTTACTCAAATCAAACGGTGTGTTAGGTATTTTGGTCACTGCAACAGAACAAAGTAAGATCACCGGTACCACGAACTGTGCCCAACTCCAGATCCACGCGACCCAGGGGAATTTTAGATAGTACGGCGCGATATGAAGAAAAATGATGATGAGGATAGAGGACCCGCGGAGGACATCAATAGCGTGGTTTCGACTCGGCATAGAATAGATATATTGTAATGGATAACGCGTACGCCAAAAGTCAAAGTTGTGTTAGAGATCACCATCCCAAAGTGCGCGACATGAGGTAAAATGAACCATGCGACTCTATAACACGCTCAGTCGATCAATCGAGGACTTCAAGCCTCTGCTTGGACACAAAGTAGGTTTATACTGCTGCGGACCAACGGTATACGATTTTACTCATGTCGGACACTTGCGTAAGTACACGATGGATGATGTGCTCAAGCGAACACTGAAATATTTTGGCTTCGAAGTGAAACATGTCATGAATATCACTGATGTTGGACATCTTTCTGATGATGCTGATAGTGGCGAGGACAAGATGGAAAAAGGTGCAAAGAAATATGGCAAAACAGTGTGGGAAGTTGCCGATATGTACACCGATTTTTTCAAACGATCCATGCTTCTCATGGGAGTGATGCCACCTGATGTGACTAGTAAAGCAACAGAGCACATCCAGGCGATGATTGAAATGATCAAAATACTTACTAGTAAGAGATATACATACGAAACAAGCGAGGCAGTGTATTTTGATACGACAAAGTTCGCGACATATGAAGCCTTGTCTGGTCAGAGACAAGAAGACAAACAAAAAGCAGTCCGCACAGAAGTCGTTGATGATCAAAACAAGAAGAATCCTGCGGATTTCTCACTCTGGTTCAAACGTGTCGGTAAATTTGCCGACCATGCGATGTATTGGAGCTCACCGTGGGGTGATGGTTTCCCAGGCTGGCACATTGAGTGTAGCGCCATGAGTCGACAGTACCTCGGAGATCAGGTCGATATCCATACGGGTGGCATCGATCATGTACCGGTACACCATACCAATGAGATCGCTCAGTCAGAAGCAGCCACCGGCAAACACCCATTTGTAAAGTATTGGGTACATCACAACTTCCTCATGGTTGAAGGTGAGAAAATGAGTAAATCACTTGGAAACTTTTTGACGATTGACGAAGTCATTAATAAAGGCTATGATCCGATGGCGCTTCGCCTGCTCTTTCTCCAAACACATTATCGTAGCGAGATGAACTTTACATGGGCTGCACTCGATGCTGCGCAAACTGCATACACGCGTATGGTGGAAAGATTGACGCATGAGGGCATAGTAGATGTACAGCTGGATACGCAGTTCAAAGCAGCACTCAAAAATGATCTCGATACTCCTGTTGCTCTGTCAATACTCATGAGTACGAAGAATCACGAACAGGCGAGTCGATTTGCACATGTATTGGGTCTCGAGTTAAAGCCAATCCAAAAAGCATCTGTTGAGGTGCCCTCGGAGATTTCTGTCCTTGCTGAAAAAAGAAATGATGCAAAAAAAGCAAAAGATTTCAAGATGGCTGATGCACTACGTGTTCAAATAGAGTCAAAAGGATACAAAGTACTTGATAACAAAGATGGAACGTATAAAGTAGTTCATGTATAATCCTATCCACTATCCTAGGATAGAGGTATGAACACATTCTCATTCACCATAATCTTTCTAGCGGTTGGATCAGCGATCGTGAGCTATGTGTGGGCCACTACGTCTGGACCTCTTCAGAAACATGTGAAGTCAATGTTGTCCGGAACTATCTTGATTCAGCTATTTGCCAATATCCTCCATATATTTTCGGGATTCATTTTCCCATTGCCGCTCGAGCTGGATATACCTATTCGCTCACTCGGATTGACGATATTTACTATTGGAATATTTATTGCTGTATGGGCAAAATATTCGATGCGGCGCAACTGGGGTATGCCAGGACAGCATGATGAAAAAAAGCAAACAGAACTAGTAACTGCGGGTCCGTATATGTACACTCGCAATCCGATTTATCTTGGCGCAATCCTTATGAACTTTGGCGTCGCCATTGCACTCAAGAGCGCATTTGTCTTCATTATTTTTGTAATCTATAACTATTTTTACACTCAAGTTCTGATCGAGGAAAAACTCTTAAAGAAAATCTTTGGGAAGTCCTTCGTAGAATATTGCAAGAAAGTCCCTCGATTCATATAGAATTACTTTATAGACTTTACGGACTCTTCGCTGACAACGACCCGTGCATCGACTCCAACAGCTTTCCCCTCTGGAGTAATCATCACTGGATTGATATCGATTTCCTGGATAAAGTCGGATGTAGACATTAAGTGATCAAGTATTTGGATCATTTCGTACAGATGGCCTATATCAACTGGCTGTGCACCACGATACCCTTGTATGAGCTGGCCAAGCTTGCTCTTTTGTAAGATATATTGTGTATACGCGTAGCTTACAGGTGAAATCAGTCGTTCTGTTTCATGAATAAGATTGGCAAGTACACCACCTAGACCAATGACGATAACGGGGCCAAATACTGGATCGCGTTTGGTACCGATGATAAGCTCATATCCCTTGATCATTTCCTGGATCAGAACCTGTTGAAAACCCTCGATCTTCCGCATCTGCATGAATGCTTCCTCAGCTTCCAGATAACTATTGATACCGACTTTGACTCCGCCCGCATCACTTTTGTGAGTGACGGAAGACGATGATACTTTCATTACGATTGGATACACTATCGATGAAAGTGCTTCGTGGAGTGAGTGTGTGTCATGAGCAGTACGGTATGGGGTGAGGTGTATACCTGCCTTTTGTAAAGCATCGTACGACTCAGTCAACGTAAGCGTCCGTGGTGGTTTGTTTGATGGAGATATTGTTTTTTTCTTTACAAGAATAGGTACGTGAAGCGGTCGTTTTGCCCGCTCGGCAAATACTCCTATGGCTTGGATAAGTATTTCCAGGTCATCAAAAAATGGCATCTGATTTGATTCAAATATTTTTTGAACCGTCGCCATCGATGAAGCTCCTAAAAATACAGGATAAATAGGGTGGGGAAGAGTGGTTTGCAATCCTATCAATGATTTTGCTGTGTCTTCAAGTTGAGTATTTGCCTGTGGTGTCACAATAACAATCACGCCTCCTGTGTTTTTTTCGTCTGCTGTCTCAGCTACGGCCATTGCAAACTTTGAGGCATCGGCATCTCCACGCACATCGTATGGGTTAGGAACGGGCGTGTCGTTCGGGACAATCGATTTGATATGGAGTTTGTGTAGGGAAAGTCCAGCACGATCTATTGCATCGGCAGCAAGCACTCCACAACCTCCTGCATTGGTGATGACGATTATCCGATCATTTTTTGGTATGACATGGTAGTTTGCTATCTGAATATAGGTGATCAGTTCGTTGATAGTGCGCGCACGAATAGCTCCACACTGATGAACAACCGTATCAAATATCGCATCATCTCCTGCCAGACTACCTGTGTGTGATACCGCAGCCTGAGCTCCGGCAGTACTTGAGCCTGCCTTGACGATGATCACTGGTTTGTGTCGTGTCGCCTCAGCGAGCGCATGCATGAATCGTGACCCATCATGAATATCCTCTAGATACATAGCAATGACCTGAGTATGTTCATCTTGAGTTAGATATTCGAGCGTATCACACTCGTCAATGTTTGACTTGTTACCGAGACTGAAGAAGTACGAAAAACCGATGCCCTGATGAGCAGAAAACTGGTCGATCATCACACTCCCGATGGCGCCTGACTGTGAAATAACTCCAACATGTCCCACAGGCACAGGCCCAACCAAAAATGTAGTGTTAAGTCCGGACACGGTATTGATAAACCCTGCACAATTGGGACCCAAGATCCTCATGCCCGTATCTCTGATGATATTTTGGAGTTGTGTTTCTCGGGCGATCGATTCTGGATTATTTTCTTCTTTAAATCCTGCAGCCAAAATCACTACTGACTTGCAGATACTTTTTGCTTTTTCCATCTCGGCAAGAGTGACGTCGGCGGGTGTCGCAAATACAACTAAGTCTACCGGGGAGGTGAGCTCCGAAAGTGTGCTCAGAGTATCGTGGCCGAGTACCTGTCCTTTGTGAGGGTTGATGAAGTGCATCTCGTGCATGTATCCCTGCAGGAGCATATTTTTGGCTACGAGATGTCCTACCTTGTGGTAGTCCTTTGAAACTCCTACAATCGCAACAGATTTAGGTGAAAAGAAATGATGGAGATCAGACGGTGACATACCCTATCAGACTACCATGGAAACATCCATACGACAAGCGAAAGACATAAGCTTGCAGCTCGCGGCTTTTTGGGCTTTCAGCTGTTTCTATTGTTCAAAATCTGGAGTTGTCTCATCGCCATTGGTCACTGCACCCGGTGCTGCAGGTGTTGGACCGCGATCATTGACCCATTGGATATATGCACATCCAGAGGCCGTCTTGGTCTTAGCATCCCATTTGGCCGTTGAGCACTTTTTCAACTTACGGCCACTTGCGGTAGTTTGCATGACGAGTTTTGCTCCACAGTCAGGACAATCTTCAGAGAGCAACTCTGGTTTATCCATCCAGTCTACGTAGTCACATCCGGTGGACTTTTTTTCAACTTTGTCCCATCCGCCTGTGCTACATTTTTTCATTTTCTTTCCGCTACGTGTCGTTTGCATCATGAGCTTTGCACCACACTTTGGACATTTCTCATCGAGCTCCATAGGTGGATCATTAATCCATTTGACGTATCCGCACCCTTCTGTCTGACGAGTGGTTGGATTCCAATTTCCCGTACTACACCTTTGTAATTTTTTTCCTGATGGGGTCGTTTCAACTGGCTTGAGGTCTGCGCCACAGGTTGGGCACTTGTCTGAAGTTGTCATAGTCAGGAATAAACAAATAAAAATAATGAGCGAACCTGCTCAGTATCGGTCATTTGCTCCTGGATTTCAAGTGGTGCAGATATGTCTTCTCGTCGACCAATTTGCTTAGGTCATGCATCCGTTGGATAAAGAGGATCCCTTCAAGATGATCGTATTCGTGGAGAAAAATCCGTGCAACGAGACCACTCATCTCCGTTTTGACCAACTTCTTAAGTTGATTATGATATGTGACAACGATTGATTTTGGTCGCGGTACAGGTCCAAAGACGAGACCTTTTGAAGTGGTGATAGACAGACATCCTTCCCAGTCGGTAACTACTTCATCTGAGGACTCTATGATTTTGGGATTGATCACTGCTATTTGACCCAGGTGAGGTAGCTGGGTACGTGTTTTTGTCGGGTGAATATCCATCATAAACATACGTATCGACTGGCCAACTTGTGGAGCAGCAAGCCCCACTCCTTGTGCGCGTATCAACGTTTTTGACATGCGAGATATCAGCAGGTCAAGATTGGCACCCTGTGATACTGATTTTGCCTTGGCCCACAGCACTGGATCACCCAACTGGACTATGGGAAGTGGTCTGACACGGACCGCAGAAGATGTAGGGCTCGCTGACTTGGTCATGGCTCATTATACTATGGGTTTTTACACATGTCTCAACTATTCGGTATTTGCACAAGCTATACATTCTATCTCAACTCGTGCATCACGGGGCAAGCGAGCTACTTGGACCGTTGACCTAGCTGGGCGGTGGTCGCCAAATGCTTTGGCGTATAGCTCGTTGAACTTCGCAAAGTCATTCATGTCTGCGAGGAAATTTGTTGTTTTTACTACATCTTTGAGAGTCAGTTTTTCTTGCGCAAGAATATCTTTGATATTGCTGACTATCTCCGACATTTGATTTTCGAGACTCTCAACGAGAATGCCCTCTGCATTGGTACCAATGACACCAGAACAATAGACTGTGCTGCCAACTCTCACCGCTTGTGAGTACGGGCCAATTGCCTTGTAACGTTTTGCAGAATTGATAAGTTTCATATGGTTGAAAAATAAATTGAAAATTGTGAATTTGAATTTTTGTAATTATACAAGCAAATTAAAGACCAGATCGTCACTCGTGATTTTTTTATATGATAAACCTATCTTGTCCATCTTTGCGAGAAGAGGAGTTAAGTCTTCCTTATTCTTTAACTCTAATCCAACGAGTGCTGAACCGCGTTCTTTATTAGTTTTTTTAAGATACTCGAAAAGGACGATGTCGTCGTTTTTTCCAAGTGCGTGATTTAAGAAATCGCGCAGCTGTCCTGGTTTCTGGGCAAACTCGATAAGGAAATAATGTTTGAGACCTCGATATACCAAACTTTTCTCAAGTATCTCTGGGTATCGTAGTAGATCGTTGTTGCCACCACTCACGACACACACAACTGATTTACCCTTGAGCTGATCCTTCTTGAGCTCTAAAGCAGCAATGGCAAGAGCTCCTGCTGGCTCAGTGATGATACCTTCAGACTGATATAGATCTATCATCGATGTGCATACGAGTCCGACCGGACATACAACTACCGAGTCCACACACTCTTTTGCTATGGCCAAAGTGTTCGCACCCACCGTTCTCACTGCTGCTCCATCAACAAATGTATCAAACTTTTCTAAGGTAACTGGATGGCCCGCATGGAGACCTTGATACATACAGTCGGCATGCTCGGGCTCGCTCCCTACTACCTTGGTGGCAGGTGATACATGCTTGAAATAACTTGAGACTCCAGAAATCAGACCGCCTCCACCAACACAACAAATTACCATGTCTGGCTTTTTATCAGATTTTCCCTCGTGAAGCTGAAATTGCTCCATGATCTCGAGACCCACAGTGCCCTGTCCTGCAATCACATCAACATCATCAAAAGGATGTATGAGTGTAGCGCGCTGTGTAGTACAGTAGCGAAATGCTTCAACTTTTGCCTCATCAAACGTATTCCCATAAAGCTTGATCTCAATATATTTTCCACCAAAGTTCTTGACTTTCTCAACCTTTTGATTGGGCGTAGTGACAGGCATATATATTACACCTTTCACTTTGAGTTGAGTACAGGCGTAAGCCACACCTTGGGCATGATTTCCTGCCGATGCACAGACGACGCCTTTCTTTTTCTGTGCCGGCGTCAATAACGACATCTTGTAGTACGCACCACGAATCTTGAATGAGCGCACCATCGTGAGATCCTCACGTTTAAGATAGATGTCAGCATCATATTTTGTTGATAAGCGACGACTATACTGAAGCGGAGTCTCATCCAATACAGTACTAAGTAAGCGTTTAGCTTTTTCTATAGAAGATTTGGGTATATTCATACAATAAATTTAAGTGTTATTTGACCATTGATAATACGTTTTTCCTATCTTGCATTTCCCCTTTTACTAGGGCAATTCTGCCAGATCTAACAAACTCTTTCACTCCATAACTCTTGCATAGCATTTTTAAGTTATTTATCTCTTCTGGAGTCCCAGATAGTGAAATAGTCACATCAGCTTTACTAAAGTGGGCTATGTTTGCACTTGAGAGTTTCACTATTTCATTGACTTCTTTTCTCTTTTTGGGCGAATTTGTACTTACTTTAATGAGCGCAACTTCATTGACGACGAGCTGCTCATCAACAGCATCAACCACCTTTATCACCTCGATGATACGGTATATCTGTTTTACAATTTTCTCCACTAGACTTCCGTCGGCATTTACAGTGATGGTAAAGCGTGAAAGCTTGCTGTCACCAGCTTCAGATACGGTAAGTGACTCAATGTTGATGCGCCGTCGCAAGAAAAGGTCTGCGATGCGATAGAGAACACCGGGTTTATTTTCTGAGAAAACAATAATTGTATAAAGCATCTGGTAAATGAATTGGTAATTTATGCATTCTGTGATAATTTCACCTCATCTACACTAGCCCCCGTTGGTATCATCGGAAATACGTTTTCAAACTGTTCGCAGACAACTTCGAGCACATATGGTCCTTTGTGATTGAGCATGGCTTGTATTGATTTTTTCAACTGACTTCTTTGTTCTACCTTTTTGGCAGGTATCCCATACCCTTTGCAGATTTGAATGAAATCTGGATTGTGCAGGTGAGTAAAGCTATACCTTTTTTCAAAAAATAGTTCTTGCCACTGTCTAACCATACCCAGATGATTGTTATTGAGTATGATGACTTTGACGGGAATCTTTTCTTGATCTATAGTCCCCAGCTCTTGTATCGTCATCTGAAAACATCCATCCCCAATGATTGCAACTACCTGGCGATCAGAGGCTACCTGCGCTCCCATTGCAGCAGGGAGTGCAAATCCCATGGTTCCCATTCCACCGCTTGAGATCAAACTATCTGGTTTATTAAATGAATAGTATCTGCATGTTTTCATCTGGTGCTGACCAACGTCCGGGACTATGACCGCATCACCTTTGGTAATGATCGATAGTTCGTGAACTACTTCTGCCATTTGGATCTTACCAGATGTAGGTTTTATTTCATTTCTAATCACTTGATGATACTCGATATCGTAATACTCTCGAAACTCACGTAGCCAGCTTGTTCTGTCTACTTTTTTAATCAGAGGAATGAGCGCGGTCAGTGCCTGCTTCGCATCAGCCACGATGGGGACAACTGTCTTAACATTTTTGTGTAACTCAGCAGGATCAATATCAATATGGATGATCTTGGCATGTGGTGCGTAGTCCTTTAATCTACCGGTAACTCGATCATCAAATCGCATACCTATGGCACAGATGACATCGGCTTTATTTGTCAGGATATTTGGACCATAATTACCGTGCATGCCCAACCAACCGACATAATTAGGATGATTCGTGGGGATTGACGAAAGACCATGCAACGTCACTGCAACGGGAATTGAACCAACTTCTGCAAGTTGCATAAGCTCTTCTGAAGCATGCGATATCAGCACTCCATGACCTGCGAGAATATATGGTCTTTTTGCATCGTTGAGCAGCTTTGCTGCTACTTCGATCTGTCGAGGGTTTGGAACAGTGACTGGCTGATATCCAGGTATATGTACTCGTGAAACTGGTATGTATTCGACTTTTTCAAATTGCGCATCTTTAGTGATATCAATGAGTACTGGACCGGGTCGGCCAGTTCCCGCTATATGATAGGCTTTGGCAACAACCTCAGCTATCTCACTGGCTTTGGTCACTTGGCAGTTCCATTTCGTAATTGGTGTGGTGATACCGATCACATCAGCTTCCTGAAATGCATCTGAGCCCAACAGATTTGAAGATACTTGTCCCGTGATGCATACGAGCGGAACTGAGTCCATCATCGCATCTGCGATGCCCGTCACCAGGTTGGTTGCACCAGGGCCTGAGGTGGCAAAACAAATACCTGGTTTATTTCTCACTCGTGCCCATCCTTCGGCTGCGTGAGAGGCGCCTTGTTCGTGGCGGACGAGAATATGCCTCAGTCGATTTGAGTAATCATAGAGCGCATCATATATCGGCATGATTGCCCCACCGGGATATCCAAATATTGTATCTACACCCAGCAGAATCAAAGACTCAAGCAGAATCTGTGATCCAGATAGAGTATGTGATGTTGGTTTGGATGATCGTGTGGTCATATGTGTATTCTTTTTTTGAGTCTCAAAAGTGATATTTTGTGTTGAGTTATAGATAAAAAAATCCCCCCGCTTTCTGCGGGGGGTTGGTTTTTCTATTATTCAAAACCTCCTCCGCATCATGCGGTAATAAGAAGGGCAATAATAATTGAGGAACAAGATTTCATGTCGTGAAGACTATAGCACAGCAGAACTAAAATGCAAACTAAATGGAGAAATATGATTATTTATGAGTTTATTTTAGGAAAGTTTGGTGTCAGAAGCCATCCCCTTGTCATTTGTATTGCCAGTGACAAAGTGTACAATTCACAAAATGAAACTCACACTTTTCTCTGTGTTATGTGTATCTGTCCTACTCATCTCTCTTATACTTCGGACATACGATCTCACAAATTCGCCAAATGGTCTGAATATCGATGAATCACAAAATGCATATATTGGTCGTTATATCATCGAAAATGGACATGATGTGTATGGTCAAAAGTGGCCACTATTTTATGCAGATAAACGCGGGGACTTTCCTCCCGTCATCCCTATGTATTTTGCTGCACTTGGAACATATATCTTTGGACCAACAATCTTTGGTGCTCGGATAGTGCTTGCATTTTTTGCCGCGCTTACCGCAATCCCAGTTTTCTACCTAGCTTTATGGTTTTCAAATAGAAAAAAGTGGGTGGCCTTAGGTGCAACATTAATATTTGCTCTCAACCCTTGGCACATATCTCTTTCACGCGTGGCAACTGAGGGGACACTGGCACTTTTTTTCTTTTCTCTTGGATTGGTTTTGATTTTGTATGGTACCGATAAAATACACACCAGACGACTTCTTATTCTCACAGGTTCTGTTCTCACAATTTTTTCAATGCTCGTTTATCCTTCATTTCGGATCCTGAGTCCCATTACTTTGTTGGCAATAGGTATCTGGTACTGGCTAACCGCTAAGAAGTATTCACGAATATTTATATTCTTTGTTGTTTGTTCTTGTTTACTTATTGGATACACAAGTAACACTGTATGGGGAAAGGGCCGCTTTGTGCAGACTTCATATTTTAAGCTTGACTCAACACACCAAGATAATCCTTTTGCAAAATTTATTTTTGATGAAAAAAGCGCGCTTGTAGCACGTATTTTTTACAATAAATATACTTATATCACCTACACATTCGTAAAGGAGTATTATCAGTATTTTTCACTTGATTTTCTTTTAGGTCAACGTGGTCAACCTATATGGTTTACGACCTCGCTTGGTGGTCTTGTGCTCGTCTCACACATATTATTAATTGGGCTCTATCTGCTATACAAGACCATTGCACAGACTCCACTGGAAATAGACAAGAATAAATGGTTATTACTACTCGTGCTCACTGCTCTTGCCCCTATACCTGCAGCTATGACAAATGAAATGACACCAAGTCTGCATCGAGCCATACAAATGTCATTGTTTTTAGCGCTACTCACCATACCTCCGATACAACTACTGCTAAGTCACGGGCGTCGTATGCTACCAACAGTGATATTGGGCTTCATTACACTGGTTGAATTGATATTTTTTATCCACACCTATTTTGCACATATCAATCTCTCGGTTGGTGTACAAAGACAAACGGGGAGATTCGAATTAATCCAATATATTAGTCAAAATAAGTCAAAATACAACGACGTTATCTGGTATAACTCAGGATGGCCACAGATGGACTATCTGTACTTCACCGGACAATTCAAGTTGGATCCACAATACAACTTCTCTTTTGATCTACAGATGCCACGTTATGAAAATATTCATTTCTTCAGAGCTGATTGTCCTTCTCCAACACAGATTCTTATGTATGACGAACTCAATACATCTGTCAATATAACTCCTAAGCAATTGAGTAAGGCAATGCTTATAACAACGTGTGATTTTCTGAGTAGCTCATCAGATAGTAAGTGGAAGCTCTTACAAACAATCTATGGAAAGAATAATTTGGCTATGTATCACATATATTCACAGTAAACCGATTCTAAATGTTGTTGTATTACGGCTTTGATTATTGTTAGGTTTAGTAACCAAATCCACGAATTGATTTATCATGGTGTTGGGGTGACCGTAGGAGTCGGCGATAGGGTTGGCGTTAGTGTGGGTGGGACTGGAGTGGGCGTGGGCACATCAAACCCTGATATATTCATGGTGAACTGAAATGATGTTGATTCAGACCTGTTCCCGGCTTCATCGGTCAAGAAATATATAATCGTGTGAGTGCCATTGTATATAGATTCTGCACACGCCGCAGATGCACCATTGACTGTACGACTGGTGCCTGCGTCAAATGAGTAGGTGAGCGCGATGTTTTCTGATTTGCTCTTATTGTCGTACAAAGGCGCAAATACAATGCAAGCTTTACCACCACTCGCACTGGTGAGTGTGCTGCCTGGTAGAGGATGGAGTATTTGAGTTCGAGGTGGCTCAAGATCCACAGCATTTTGACCTGCCTGCAACGCGCTCACTGCTCGACCGGTAGGAGCTATCGACAGCCCAAGTGCCGGTATCAGGGTTAGGTTTGGGGTTGGTCCACCGATGCGCCTTCCATCACCATCACGGGGTATGGGAGTACTCAAAATGATAGCCTGTGTTGGGGTTGGACTAAGCAAAGGATCAACTTCAACGTTTGTGGATAGTTTGCCAAAAGACATAATCATCGCAAAAAAGGGCACACCAACTATAATCACAATCCACACGACATAATTATGTAGTATTTTTTGGAGTAAATTGTAGGAGTCGTCACCTTTGGACTCCATTTTTTTAAGTTCTTCCTCAGTTATTTTGATCACCACTACATTGTATACCTTTTACACCACATTTTGCCATAAGGACTATTTAAAATGATATGGAAGTATTGAGCAGATACCAGGCGAGCACCGTCAATATTTGAGTCAATTTCGTCGTTTTTTGTGGACGTTGATATAATCTCTTCATGACTAATACAAACTCCCTTGAAAAAAGAGTCGAAATCATCGAGGAACGAAATGAACGGGTCGAAAATGATAAGGCGTGGGAGACGAGCGCTTTTCGAAAGTTTATGATCGCTCTCCTTACGTATTTTTTTGCATGTCTTTTTTTACTCTTCACTGCAAGTCCGCATCCCTTCATTGGCGCTCTCTTTCCTCCCATGGGATATATCCTCTCAACGCTCTCTCTTCCGTTCATAAAACGGTGGTGGATTTCGAAATATGCTTAATATGCCATCTGCACATAAACTGATTTTCATACCTGGATTGGGCGACCATGTAGGGTTAATAAATTTTTGTATGCCATCTTGGACAAAGCAAGGGTATGTAGTGAGTATTTGTGGACTGCAATGGAGAGATGGAAAAGCTTTTAAACCAAAACTTCAACATGTGGTAGATCAGATTGATGCGATTCATCATAAGGAAGCACGACTGTCACTCATCGGCATGAGTGCGGGAGGGAGTGCCACTGTCAATGCACTGCTTGATCGACCAGATAAAGTGTACGGTGTTGTAAATATTTGCGGCAGACTTCGTGATGGCAATCACAAAGGCTTTCGCTCACTTGTGAACAGGTCGGTGGGTGCCCCAGCGTTCAGTGAGTCGGTCAAGCTCTGTGAAAGTCGATTGGCAAATAGTAGTAAACAAGATCGTGCAAAGATCATGACTCTGCGTGCACGTTTTGGCGATGAGCTTGTGCCATCTGATACATCGTTAGTGACAGGGGGGTATAATGTAAGTGTTCCAGTGGCCGAACATGGATTGACTATTGCCATAGCACTCACTCTATGGAGACATGCCATTATGCAATTTTTAGACTCCAATGACATCGCTACTAGCTAAAATAGTCTCGGTCTTGCTCATCGCTCTCGGCGAGTTTCTGGCGATTTATTCAGAGGTCATCATCAGCCATCGGGTAAGTCAAAAGTTGCAAACAAGTATCGCCGACTACTGGTACCCGTTATTTGTGATCACCCTTGCAGGTATCCCTCTCATCCTCGGTTATGCACTGGGTATCAAATCGTTTCGTAGTATTTGGGTCGTAGGAGCAATCAGTATATCGAGCATCGTCTTTATTGAACCGATTGTGAGCTACGCAATATTCCGTGAGCTGCCATCCACGGGGCAGTTGATCGGAGTTGCACTATGCAGTGCTGGACTTGTCAGTTTTGCTATCATCCCATGACTGTCCGAATCTCTCCGGCTTGGGCAGAACTCTTGAAGAATGAGTTTGAAAAACCATATTTCATCGAACTGACTGATAAAGTGCGAGGCGAATATTTATCAAAGTCTGTTTATCCTGCACCAAAAAATATCTTCCGCGCATTTGACCTGTGTCCTCCCCGTGAGGTCAAGGTCGTCATCCTCGGACAAGATCCGTATCACACACCAGGAGTAGCTGACGGACTCGCATTTTCATCTCTCCCCACCAACCCAATCCCCCCATCACTGCAAAATATATATAAGGAAATCGAGAGTGAGTTTGGTATCACGTGTGAACAGACTCCGGATCTGACGCGTTGGGCAAAACAGGGTGTACTGCTGCTCAATGCGTCGCTTACAGTCGAGTCCGGTCTTGCCAACTCGCATGTGCTTTATGGCTGGCACACATTTACCGATGCGGTTATCAAAGCGATTTCTGACCAGTTAGAACACGTTGTTTTCTTGCTCTGGGGGAGCTTTGCCGGCAAGAAAGAGGAGCTGATAGACTTTAGTAAGCATCATATCCTCACCTCAGCCCATCCATCACCTCTATCTGCATATAAAGGTTTCTTGGGAAATGGTCATTTTAAAGAGGCAAATGAATTTTTGGAAGAGATGGGTCGAACACCTATCAATTGGAGATGAGTATGGCGCCACCTTTGATTAACATCATCGTCCCTGCATATAATGAGGGGAGTCGAATTGGCAAACTGCTCGATGTGTTAAATAATCTAGATAAATCACAGTTTCTAATTACTGTTGTAGATGATGGATCAACAGATGATACAAACAAAGTCGTTTCGCAATATCCAGATATCGACTATATCCGTCATCCGGTAAACCAAGGAAAGGGTGCGGCGATGGCGACCGGTATTGAAAATACCTCAGGAGATATCATACTTTTTATTGATGCTGATCTTATAGGATTTAAGGTTGATCAGGTCAACCTGCTTGTTAATCCCTTACTCTTGGAAGTCACTCAGGCAAGTATGGGCTATTTGGACAATATCATTGACGGATTTTTTGGCAGACCTCTCTGTGGTAATCGTGCATATTTTAGAAGCGATCTGATTCCACTCATCAACGAAATGAAAGGTAAAAGATATCGTGTAGAAATATTTCTCAACTATCACCTTCATGATCGAACCTATTCAATGAATCGACTCAATGGCGTCACTCAGCCTTTACAAACTTCAAAATACAAAGGGATACAGGGATATAAAAAGTATTTCCATATTGTATGGCAGGTGTTACAAGAAATGATGTCATATCCGTCTCCAATAAGGGCGTTTCATTGGTCGTATCTTCAATATTTCTTCATATGAAATCTATTGCTCATATTATCATCACTTTGTTTCGAGAATACTTTTATTTTATCTATCGTTTCTTTTTTTCTATTACCCATCGAGTACCCGAGAGATGGTCGGCGGGTGATAAGGGAAAAGTGGTCTTTATCCCGGGCTTTGGTGCAAGAGCTACATATTATTGGGAGCTATGTGAGTTTCTGAATCAGCATGGCTATACAGTGATTACTATTCCTGCGCTAGGTCAGAGTCTTCGAAAGGTGGCGAGCGAGGCACGTATTGTGGTACGATCTCTCACTGTATTGAATCATACGAGCGATGTTGTATTTCTCTCTCAAAGCAAGGGAGGAGTTACAGTAAAATATATCATTGACCATCATCCCGAGGTTCAGGTGAAAAAGTGCATCACTCTTGGCGCTCCATATGGTGGCACCTATGTCAGTTGCCTCAGTGTCTATCATCTTGACGAGCTGTTGCCTCGGTCATCTCTGATACGAAAGATCCAAAAGATAAATAAAAACAATCACTTGATCCATCAGATCGTCCCACAGATAGACAACCATGTGATCCCTTACAGTTCGCTGCTCCTTGAAGGCGCGCATATACATAAAACCTCAGTAGTTGGTCATACACTCCTTTCCCAGGAACCAGAAGCGCTCAAGAAAGTGGTGGAGTTGCTTGAATTGGGATAATGCCACGATATACTTCGCATATG
>CAZIUF010000004.1:0-52824 GCA_964542665.1 uncultured Gammaproteobacteria bacterium
ACCTATGCCTATGAAAAGATTGTTCAAAATCAAACGCATCCAATCTTAAAGTTGCATACCGAAAGTAGCCTGGGGGAAGATATCATCGAGTACGAAGCAGAAAACGAAGAGCAAGAAGCTTTATATGTCGGCAGGATGATCACTGAGCAGGTGCAACGGTATCTCGGGGATGCTCTGGATCCTGATCCCTATGCGCATTTTGCCGTACTGTATCGGACGAACGCTCAATCTCGCGCTATCGAAGAAGTTTTCCTACATTACGGATTGCCCTATGTCCTCGTCGGGGGTACTCGATTTTATGCCCGCAAAGAAGTGAGAGATGTATTGTCATATCTGCGACTTCTGATCGCTCCAGATGATCCCGTAGCAAAGGAACGTATTCAAAAACTTGGCAAACGTCGCTGGGATCAGTTTATGATGGCATATCCAGACCTCATCAATTATGTTGCCGACTCTACTCCAGAAACACTCCTTGAACTGGTGCTCGCTAAGACGAAATATTTAGATTTATATAACCCAGATGATCCCGAAGATGTTTCACGACTCGAAAATATCAAGGAGCTGAAGAGTGTTGCTGCGGGACGAGCCACACTGAGCGAATTTTTCGAACACGTGGCACTCGTTGAAAACGAGCGATCGATGGGAGAACGGAAAAACCAAGGCAAAGGTGTTCGTCTGATGTCGCTCCATGCATCCAAAGGTCTTGAGTTTGACTCGGTATTTTTGGTTGGACTCGAGGAAGGGATCTTGCCGCACTCACGCAGTCTTGATGACCCGCTCGCTTTGGAAGAAGAGCGCAGATTGTTTTATGTGGGTATCACTCGTGCACGCACGAGACTCTATGTCACGTGGTCCCGTCGCCGAGGTCTCTATGGGAGGCGCCAATACAGCTCACGCTCACGCTTTATCACCAGACCCGATGACGATATGGTAAAAAGAGATGCGATCATCGATGACTGGGACATCGATCCTTCAGTGAGTGAGTGGCAGACCAGACACAATGCTAAGTCCAAAGAATCAGTCAGTGAGTTTGACGACATCGTAACGTTCTAGTCCACATGTCATCCCGTTGGAAAACGGGATCCAGTGCACGTGTTATACCGTGTTGTCATCCCGGGCTTGTCCCGGGATCTCGCAACGGTCGTATATTTGGATTTTTTGTCTCATCTAACTCGCTGTCGCTCAAACAGAGATTCGACAAAAAATCCCAATATACCGACCTAAACTTTACGTTTTACACTCTACACTCTACGTTTCTCTCTGTTTTCAATTGGCGTGTTCCTGTACAATATCTACTATGGACCGCAAAAGTATCACTTACAAAGTCCTCAATCGCATGAGAACTGTTCTCATGGAGCACACTGTCATGTGGCTGCATATCATCGGCCATCTGCCTTGCCATCACACTCGTAGATTTTTCTACAGACTTTCAGGTATGCAGATCGGTGATGGATCGAGCATTCATACGGGACTCACTCTGTATTACCCACTTGGTATCAAAATTGGGCGAGACACCATCATCGGCGAGCGATGTGTTCTCGATGGTCGCGCACCACTCATGATCGGCGATCATGTTGATATCGCCAGTGAAGTCATGATCTACAACAGTCAGCATGATATCAATGACGCGAAGTTCAAAGCCAAGTCTAAGCCTGTTAAAATCGACGATTACGTTTTTATCGGACCGCGCGCCATCATCTTGCCCGGAGTCACTATCGGCAAGGGAGCCATAGTTGGGGCAGGTGCTGTGGTGACTAAAGATGTTGCTCCGTTTGCAGTTGTAGGAGGCGTTCCCGCACAGGTTATCGGTGAGCGCCAACTCAAAGATCCGAAGTATACACTTGGCCGCGCAGCGTGGTTCCGATAGGATTGTATCGAAGCCCTTCATCTTCCATGGCCAAAGGCTGTGCTACTACTTCAAAAATTGGCATGGGTTGGATAGTGCGAAGATATGCATTTTGGGCGTTTCTAGCCTCTTGTTCTATAGTTGATCCGTAGTAACCATACCATTTGCTAATGTCAATAATGTTTTTTATTGGGGGTATCAAGAGTGCCAATCCAAACAATACAGCCGGCACTCTAAGTTCATCAGTTGTCATTGATAAGCTAGGAGAATTTATTAATGGAGCACTCTGAACCATATTTCCTAAAAACCGCATATACTCTATGCCAATCTGGTTTCTGCTTAGTAGGGAATCGCTAATAATCGAAGTTCTGAATCGGTTACGATTTAAAAACTGGATCATATGCTTCCTTTCATGTACCCAGTCAGAATGTAATGCAACTCCGGTTAATCTACTTACTTCATCGGGATGGCTTATACCAAGTTCTCTACAATGTCTACTAAGCATTTTTGAATATTCATCGGGATAAATATTAAGCCCCCAAGATTCCGGTGTATTTTGATCGCCATATTTAAACCTTGCAGACATTAAAGCAGCTGTTTTAGAGCGGTTAACAAGTACTTCCAAATTATCAGATAACTCGACACCTGCCTGCTTTTCTGGATCAGATAGTCTTGATCTAGCTATAAATGCTCTCAAGTCATATCTTAGGTCCAAAGGATCATATTTAACATCAAAATATCTTCCATTTATATCCAGAGGGAAAGCATAATGCGGAGGCAATATTTCACTCGAAGGTAATGCGGTGTTGGCACCGGTAGGCAACTCTAGGCTAGTCATACAGTATATTATACTATAAGTACATTGACTGCTCCTATGACTCCTAAGATTTTGGCGATTGCATATTCCACCCCAATGTGATAATATTATAAGATATGCTTGTAGAGGATAGAAAATGGGTTTATAGCGATCCAGAAAGCAAAAGTATAGCCAGTACTCGTTGGACAAACCCGCAACACAGATTTAGTACGGGACTTAGTCTAGATGAGTACCTCCAATATGCTATAAGATGCTTACCATCAGAACAAAGAGAATGGCTTTCCCAAATGAAGCAAGCTATTTGTGATACATCGACACCGCCGAGTTATCTGGCACAATTTGCGCCCGTTATTGAACAAGTGAGTGGGTGTGGCGCATACGATCTGCTTGCTAGGTATTTAAAACCTAATAAGATCAAGCGGGTTTTGACACTTGGTCCTGGTGATGGCGCCGAGCTTATAGCCATCAGAGCACTTTTGCCCGAAGCCAAAGTAGTCGCGGTAGAGCGCAACTTGGGTGAAGATAGATCATTGCCATTGGTATGCCAATCAACATCCGCCGAACTAGTATGGGGTGATTATGCTGATGCCCCTGTTATGAAACTATTAGCCCGTAAGCCCTGGGACACACTGCTTATTAGAAATCCACAAGTGGCACGTGAGTTCTATGATGATAGCCTTGATCCGTATAAAGACAACAGAAGCGCATTGGCTGCATATGTAAGACAGACTGCAGATATTGGTGGAGAAGCTCTCATAACACTGTCGAACAAGCGCGAACTTGGACCGATACTACGGGCGTTACACAAGGAGGGTATGAGTCAGCCCCATTTACCAGTACCATTGCATGATGATACGTATGTATCTATGCAACTTTATGAGACTGAAAACACCCACAAAGGAGCAAAAATACCGGCATTTAGTTCAGACGGGATACAGTTATATACTGATTTTAAAATAGTAGGCAACGTTTTTAGAAGTCAATAATTACTCCAAGGTTCCTACCAGATACACTGCCTGCCAGGGTCTGTAGTTTGACACAAATGTTCTTTCCTGGATGACCTCAGATCCTTTGGTGACCTTATAGTCAAACCACGCCTTCAGTCCACCTGCTGCCCAGTCAACTTGCTTGGTGATCCCTTTTTTGAGGGTTGGATCATCTTGGAAACGATCAGGAGGCGCAGGAAGTGCGCCACTGGTCGACACATCAGAAATCATGATCTTGCGATCATCTTTTTTGCCCCAAAATCGATAGGTGAGGGTCATATTTTCAATATCCTTTTCAACCTGTATGAGTATTGCTGCCGGAGTGTCATTTCGAAATTTCAGATCCACAGATGGAGAGTAGACCGTCGCATCACGGCCAGGTTTACTATCGTTTTCATAGTATCCGACTCGATAGGCATGAGCTGTCCACGCCGTGATAGGGAGGCCAGTATTTATCGCAGCACGGAACAGTGTCGTTGATGTTTGGCAGACTCCACCGCCATCACCGAGCTCTGTCCGACCATTTACGATGACATATGCTTGTTGATATCCGGTACGCGCAGAGATTTCTCCGACTGTGTCGTTGTACGAAAACACAGCGCCCTTAGGGATAAGTGTCCCATGGAGTTTATCCGATGCGAGCAAAAGATTATGGATGCGACCGGGGATGGAGTGTGTGTAGTCTGAGGTGCCTTCGCCGATGAGCTCGGTGATACCCTGCGTATTGGCTTGAGACAGAGATACTGCCGGCTTCACGATAGAAGAAGTGATGGTGAATACGAGAGGCTTAGATTGATAGGAGAGTGCTTTTGGGCCAAGCAGAGTAGCTTGGACAGACCTTTTCACTTCATCAGAGTTGATCTTCAGCCCATTTTTTTCTAGTGCAAACGCACTGACTTTTTCCCCTTTGAGCTCAAACAGTGCATTTTTGGGCTCGACATTGTACTGGAGCTCTAGGATCTTGAGAGATTCAGCTATCGGCGTTTCGTCGTACTCTACGCGAGAGGTGAACTCAAATGTTCGCAGATGGAGGAGTATCTGAAGCTTTTCTTTGAGTTGAGTCAGCCAGTTACCCTGTCGAGCGATCAAGTAAGCCTGCTGAGCGATTTGAGCACCATCGGTTTTGAGCTTGAGTAGCTCTCCTGAGTGGGTGGCTATGGGGCTATTTTCATATCTGAGTTCGAGTTGCAGACGAGCCAGTTGGGTATTGATCTTGTTGTATCGATCTTGCACGTCAGACACCTTTTTGTAGCCTACAGATATCTTATCAACGGTAACCATCGGATATATAGTATTTCTGTAGAGATAATCCTGAAGAAGCAGAGCGATACTTATGAGTATGGCTGCGGTAAGGAATGTTAGGACAAGCCCTAACAAAAACGCACTCAACTCAGTGATCTTATATTTTATACGATGTGTTTTCGCCATCGTCTATATGATATCATGAGTGAGCTGGTACATCAGCTGATTTACCGTTTATTTACCATGGCAGATACTCCAAAACCACCGCAAGGTTCACACTCCATCTCTGACACGCCTGAAACAATATTTGAAAATGTTGTAGCCGAGAAATATCCCGATGCTTATGAAGCATCCCAAGTACCTGAGGAAGTCCCCGCAGAGGTAGTATCAGCAACTGATGTTGATAGACCTGCTCCACAGGTCCTCGATGAAGTGCCTCAGATGCCTCACGATGATGGTCGGATCAAATACTTTTTTATCGGAGCAGTTGTGCTTGTATTTTTGATCATTTTTGCTGCTCTGATGGTGGTGTTTCGTAGACCCAGTGCAACGACTACTGCGGTCGTGCCGGTGACACTGACCTATTGGGGTCTCTGGGAAGATGAGAATATTCTCAAGCCAGTATTTGATGCTTATATTGCGGAAAACCCACATGTAAAAATCACCTACATCAAACAATCATCAAAAGATTACATCTCGTTTCTCAAAGGTAGATCCAAAAGTGGGAAAGGACCAGATGTATTCCGCTATCACAATACCTGGCTCCCCGAGCTGACGAACGATGAGAGCTATGTTCAGCCCATCCCCGATTCGATCATGACCCCAGCAGAGTTTGAAAAAACATTTCATCTGATCCACCGTCAAGATCTCAAAAAGGGCGACTTGTATTATGGTATTCCGCTGTATGTAGACAACCTCGTCATGATATATAACAAAGATATATTAAAAGCAGGTGGAGTTGCCGGACCACCTCGACAGTGGATCGGCGATCTAGCTGATGTCGTCAGCAAAGTCACCGTGAAAAATGACACTGATATTCCCGTGACCTCGGGCATTGCACTGGGCACAGCAAACAACATCGAGCATTTCTCAGATATTTACAGTGTGCTACTTTTACTCAATAACCTCACCGAGCAATCTTCACTTTCCAATGAGTGGGCCATGGGAGTACTGCGCAATCTCAGCACCCAACAGGGGGCCGATCTAGCCAGTGAGGCACTTCAAGTGTATCGCCAGTTTGGCGAGGAAAAGATCTGGTCAAGCAAGATGCCCAACTCAATAGATGCTTTTGCTCAGGGCAAGGTAGCGATCATATTTGCATACACGTGGCAGATCCCGCTCATCAAAGCAAAAAATCCCGAGATTAATCTTGCTGTCACCTCTCTTCCTGAGGGACTTCAGGGTAAAAAGGTCACTCTTGCAAGCTATTGGGTGGAGGGTGTCTCTCCATACGCAAAAGCGGCTAACCAGGCTGAGGCGTGGAAACTCCTCAAGTACATGTCATCAGCAGCAAGCGAGCAGAAGATATATGAGGCTCAGACGAAGACTCGTGGACTGGGTATGGCCTACTCACGGATTGACCTCGCCTCAAAACTCAGCGATCATCCCATCCTTTCGACTGTTATCGGACAGTTAGACCAGTCAGTATCACTCCCTCTGGTGACGCGTACTTTTGATAAAGGTCTGAACGACGAGATGATTACCTATCTGCAGAAGGCAGTGGATAGCACTACAGGTGGTGTGTCGTATAGCGGCGCCATGGCTGAGGCGATCACTGGCTTTACCCAAATACTCCTCAAGTACAAGATAGATAAATGATAGCTTCGTTAATATCATTTTGGTCGTGCACAAAGATTTTTTTTCTCATCTAACTCGCTGTCGCTCAAACAGAGATTCGTCAAAAAATCTTCATGCACGACCAGCTACAAAAAGTGATATTTTTCTCACCGCCCAAACTGCAATACATGTCTTGATTCGTCTTTTGAGTTATGCTAGGATCAAGTGTACCGTATGAGCTTACTCCAATCGATATTTAACAAGAAACCAAAGAGGGATTTATTCCACGGTCTTTTGCTTACCGAGACTGGTTTTGTTCATTATATCTTTGAGAAAACAGCGACAGATATCAGTATCGATTATGAGGATTCACACGTATATTCTCAAAAGTTCGATAAAGTCTTGGATGATGTTGATGAAGCGCTTTTTGAGTCAGAAAAAAAGATGAATCAGAAGATTGACTCAATCATATTCTTTGTCCCAACGTATTCTGTTGAGGCACATAACAAAGAAGTATCGCAACCCTATAGGAGAGTGATCTCAGAAATAGTAAAAAATCTTGAGCTGAACGCGATGGGATATATCGAAATGTTCGATATATTCAAGTCATTCCTTCCCAAGCATACGTTCACTTATATAGAGGCTGATATGTCACAGTCGCTCATCGGGGTGGTTACAGATGACACACTGACTCATCGTCAGATGATGAGCACCGATACTGCAAATATTGTGAGGAGAGTACATAAACTCAGCCAACTCGGTTCGCAGGTAGTTGTCCAAGCCCATAATCAAGTCATAGCAGATCAGATCAGTCACGAACTTGAAGGATATGCATGTACTGCGCTTTCTCACACCGATTTCAATCTCGGATTATTACAACTCCTACAGGTGCAGCTATTGGGAATCGTTCCCGACCCTGTCAGTAGTGAGCCAGCAGTAGAGGACCCGTTACTAGCGATGATGCCTGATGACACGGTCGAAAGTGAAGAAAACATACCTACGAATTCCGAGGTTACTTACTCAAAACACACCCTTACAACCTCCGATGAACCAGCGATCGAGACACCGCCTATCGATACTCAAGCTGCAGCCGCGACTATAGAAAATGTCCAGATCCTACATAAACCAAAGCACGGAGATGTGGTACAGGGTTTCAAACTACACCATAGCGTAAAGAAAAATGTCCCAGTTGATTTTCTCACTTCAGACACGGAAATGACATCAAAAGTTGCAGAGGACGGACTGCTACAAGAGTCTGTAAAGTCAGTCAATGATGAGGCACTAGAGACGATCGAACAAGATGAAGAAGAGGTCACCGTCCCCAACAAATATCCAAGCAAGATGCGATGGCTGTATATGCTATTTCTGCTTGTGGGCGCAGGCGTCATATTAGCAGCGGTGTACGAATATGTATTTCATATAGTGAAGATTGATATTGTCATGCCCACCCGAGCGTATCAAAAGGAAATCCAGTTGATGGGTATACCAGTGACGAAATCTGTTGAAGAAAAAGAAGTATCCGTTGATATTCCCGTGACAGGCAAACGTGATATCGGAGAGCGAGCAAAGGGACAGATCAGTATCCTGAACTTTCAAAACAAAGTTGCATCATTGAGTGCGGGCACAAAACTGATTTCAGGTGACAGTACATATCAACTAGACAGCGACGTGGTGCTTGATGCGGCAAAGATCAATCTAGAAAAGCGCTCGATTGATGCAACCTCCAAATCAGTGCCCGCATCCGCAACATTTATCGGACCAGCTGGAAATATAGAGAAAAATAAGCAACTTACGGTCGTTGATGTTGAACCTTCTGCGATGGCAGGTATAGTTGAGACGTCATTTACCGGTGGCACCAGCAAATCAGTCTCGGCAGTTTCTTCAGCAGATATCAAATCTCTTAGACTTGCGATAGCTGATAAAGCAAAAGTAGTGACTACATCACTCTTGGGTACCAAACCTCAAGACTCACTCACCTTGGATAGTATTTCAAAGGTCGATGTAGGTGATATTGATTTTAGTGCTTCTGCAGGACAAGTTGCCTCACAGCTGAGTGGTACGGCACAAGTGAAATCAGAACTATATTCAGTCCAAAAATCCTTAATTGAGCAAAAAACTCACACTGAAATGATCAAGTCTGATCCGTATGCTCGATCTACAGAGGGCGTGAGCCAGTATGTTTTCAAAGATGTGATTATGAGTGAGGCAGGTGACACGGCGGATATAGTACTTGATCATCAAACCAAGGTATTTACCTCAATCCCCGTAGATCAGATTAAAGCTTACATAAAACCAGCTCTCATCGAGGCAAGTACAGCCTCGTTAAAAAGCGAGCTGAAGGCGACAAACATAGTCGTTACCGACATATCAGCCTTCAAAATTTGGGGAGGATATCTGCCATTATTCAAGAAAAACATCGATATTTCGGTGACTCCTGAAAAGTAAAAAGAAAATCTGAACCTCCCCCCAGTATTATGTTGCAAACTGATGAGTGATCAGTGTATTATGTGCCCATGTCTCAGAGTGTATATATCAAGCACGTTCCAAGCACCAAAAAGTTGACAATCCTTTTTCTTTCCTATGTATCTATGACTATTGGATTTGGTCTTCTTTTTTGGACGGTGTACCCGATACTCAGCTATGTGTTGAGTCAACAGCTTAATAGCTATGATCGTTACCTTTCTCCAGTCAAAGTAGTTATCAAAAATGCATCGACAGACGTACTTGGTTCAAATACTGCTTTGAGTCAAAATGTGCGCCAGTTTATCCAAGTGCAGGATTGGTTTCCATCTCGTCCTCAGAAGCTTGCTTCCGACCAAACATCTATACCTTACACACAGTATTGGATTAGTATTCCAAAGCTCGCGATCAAAAATGCCAAGGTTGGTGTGGGCAGTGATGATTTGTCCAAAGAGCTAATACATTATCTTCCCACATCAGCACCTGGCGAATACGGCAGTGTAAATATTTTCGGACACTCGTCGCTTCCTCAGCTTTACAATGTGAAGGATTACAAAACGATATTTACCTATTTACCAAATCTGAGCATTGGAGACACAGTGCAGGTGAATGCGGGCGATCAACAATACGAATATGAAGTATTCGATATGTTTGTCGTCAAGCCAGATCAGGTATCTGTGCTTGAACCAAAGTATGACGCTTCGTATCTAACCCTGATCACTTGTGTTCCACCAGGTACCTATTGGAACAGACTTGTGGTAAAAGCAAAACTAAAGTACTTGCCGTTTAAGGGAGAACCAAAAAGAGTGTAGGACATGCGATCAAAATGAGCTTGATAGCAGTATACTATAAGGTATAATATCGACTATGTCCGTTACTTTGTCCCGAATCACTTCACTGCGTCCGAAAAGACTACTCCTTGTATCAGTCATCACGTTGATTCGTCTGCTTATCTCTTTAGGTGAGACTACAAGATATATTTTTATTGAACCAGTTATTATTGTTTTCAAACATCTTAAAGCATTCGCATATCTTGCAGTTCATCTGACTTTTGTAACTAAAGTTACATTAGCAAACATATTTTCTATTGTTGCAAGACAGCTTCGTACGGGGATAGTTCGCACACTCCTGGTCATCATTGTGTTTATTGCTTTATTGAGGCAAGGCGCAAACAAACTCTATCTGAACATATCAGAAGATGTCAAAAAATTTGCATTACGACTGAGTCTTATACGAGCTCGAGTAATCAAAGTACTTTCTTGGAGACCAAAATCTAAAGTAGTTGTCTTGCAACTTCCCTTTAAGTCTACATACAAGGATCGAATCATAACCCCATTAAGTACAGCTATCCTCAGGGTGAGGTTTTTTGTATTGTTCGGACTGATTTTGTCGATCGGAGTCTCTGTCTATGGGATATATGTATTTTTTGTCGGTCTGCCGTCCCCAACCAATATTGGGAAAATCAATTATGCCCTCACCACACACATTTATGATCGCAATGACAAACCGTTGTATGAGATGTACCACGATACCAATCGCACCCCCATCAGACTTGCCAATCTTAATCCCCATGTCGCACAAGCGACTATTGCCATAGAGGACAAGGACTTTTACCATCATTTCGGCATCTCGCCAATAGGTGGGATTGCACGCGCAGTCAAGGATTGGATCATCAAGCGGCAGGTGCAGGGTGGCTCAACGATCACACAGCAGCTGGTCAAAATGTCTCTACTTTCATCTGAACGGACTATTACCCGTAAGATTAAGGAGGCAGTAGTTGCGCTGCAGACAGAACGGATGTATTCAAAAAATCAAATACTCGAGATGTATTTGAATCAAGTACCCTATGGAGGATCAGCATACGGCATCGAGGAAGCGAGCCGAACTTACTTTGATAAACACGCCTCAGATCTCACTCTTGCAGAGACCGCACTCCTTGCTGGACTTCCACAGGCGCCTACTGCTTACTCACCATTTACTCATCCTGACCAGGCGATCATCAGGAGAAATCAAGTGCTGACTGCTATGTTTGATCAAGGATATATTAATGAATCACAACTACGAAGTGCACAAAAAGAAGTTCCAAACTTTGCTACCAATATCACATCAATCCAGGCACCCCACTTTGTGTTTTATGCAAAACAGCAAATGGAAAATACGCTTACTGATGTCGATCTTGATAGAGCGGGACTACATGTACAGACATCTCTTGATTTGGACATACAAAAGCGTGCACAAACCATACTGCAAGAGGAGCTAGAAAAAATAAAATACCTAGATGTCTCAAACGGAGCTATATTAGTGACCAATCCTAAGACAGGGGAGATACTTGCTATGGTGGGATCATCAGGATATTTCACTGCGGGTAACTATGGCGCTTTTAACGTCACTACTGCGCTGCGTCAGCCTGGATCATCTTTTAAACCACTTCTGTATGCGTATGCACTCCAGAGAGGCTATACCTCAGCGACCATGATAGATGATTCACCTGTATCTTATTTCACGCCTGAACTATATCGACCAGTGAACTACGACGGTAAGTTTCATGGACGAGTCACTCTACGCACTGCACTTGCCAACTCGTACAACATCCCCGCAGTCAAGTTGATTGAAAAAGTTGGAGTACTCAACTTGATCGATTTTGCACGGACGATCGGGATAGACACGTGGGAAGATACATCGCGATTTGGCCTATCATTATCTCTGGGTGGAGGAGAGGTTACGATGACAGATATGGCTGAGGCATACAGTGTATTGGCGAATCAAGGCATACGGACCAATCTGACGCCACTTAAACGGGTCACTGATGCGAGTAAAACAGATCTCGATATTGCAGTTCCCGAATCTGAGCAAGTGATTGATCCTGCGTATTCATATATTGTTTCAGATATCCTATCTGACAATCAGGCGCGAGCGAGTGCATTTGGATATGGATCAAAACTCGAAATACCTGGGTATAAAGTAGCAGTCAAAACCGGTACTACTGACTCAAAAAAGGATAACTGGACAATAGGATACACACCAGACTATCTAGTCGTGGTCTGGGTGGGCAACAATGATGGAAGACCGATGAACCCATACCTCACTTCGGGTGTCACTGGTGCAGCGCCTATCTGGAACCGCGTAATGCAATATCTCCTTGACGAAAAAGGTCAAAAGAAAAAGGACTGGTATGAGCGTCCATCCAATATAGTTATGAAAACATGTTATGGCAAAAATGAAACCTTTATTTCGGGCACGGAAAACTCTGTTCCTTGCGTGGCTCCCACACCAAACCCTGAGTTGGTAAAAAAAGAAGACGAGCACAAAAATCCGTAACTACTCAGATATTATGATTCAAGCAGCGCTGTTGCCGTGTCATACCCCGTCGGGTATACTGAAAGACTTATGGAGATTGTTGTTTTATTATATGTCTTTGCTTTCTTTGAAGGGTCAATCATTGGGTCATTTTTAAATGTACTTATTGATCGACTTCCGAACAAAAAGTCTCTGCTTGGTAGATCGCATTGTGATGGGTGTAAACGTCATCTTGGTATCCATGAGCTTATTCCCATCTTCTCCTATCTTTTTCAAAAGGGAGTCTCAATCTGTTGTCATCGCAAACTCAAGATCCAATACCCACTCATTGAGCTGCTGTCTGCTTCATCATTCGTCTTGATAGTAGGTCTATATCACTACTTATTTGGAGTTGATAGACTGTTTACAGAGTTGCCCGTTGTTATCACGCTTTTCGCTCTGGCGGCGATCACTATCGCCATATCAGTCATCGATTTCCGCCACCACATCATCCCTGATGAGCTCCAAATTTGTCTGATCATTGCCGCACTTGCACACACATATTTTGCTGGTCATTGGTCTGTCGTATCGCTTATGGCTGGATTGATTGTGGCCCAGCCGCTCCTCATGATCTACATGTTGACCCGTGGACGAGGGATGGGATTCGGCGATGTGAAACTAGAGGTAGGACTCGGTATCTGGCTCGGCATCTTGCCAGGACTGCTTGGAGTGTATTTGGGTTTTTTAATCGGTGCGATATTTGGCGTATCCCTCCTCATTATTAAACGAGCAAAGAGACAGAGTCATATCGCATTTGGTCCGTCTTTACTTTTGGGTGCGTGGATATCCTATTTCGTTGGAAACATGGTGATTATGTTCTATCGAGGGCTTCTTGGTCTTTAAGCTAATTCACCAAGTGAAAGGCCTCAGTTTTTCAGGTATATCGATCAATCCATCTTCTTGCTGATAGTTTTCCATGATGGCGATCATGATCCGTCCTAGGGCAAATGCAGTCGCGTCATTGGTATGTACATATTCTGTCGAACCTTCATTGCGCTTCACCCGGGTGTTGAGCCGACGTGCTTGGTAGTCAGTCATATAATCAGCTGTGTGAGTCTCGCGATATGTGTTTTGACCAGGCATCCATGCATTGATATCCCATCCGCTTGCATTGGGCTTTCCGATGTCGAAAGTACATTTCTGGATGAGCTGGTAAGGTATCTCAAGCGCCTGCATGAGATATTCCTGAATTGCGACCATCAAACGGTGCTCGTCTATACCTGTTTCAGGTGTTGAAAATGTTTCCATTTCGAGTTTATCAAACTGATGCATTCGTAAGATTCCTTCAGTATCTTTTCCATACGTCCCTGCCTCACGACGGAAACTTGTGAGATAGCCAACATATCTGATTGGGAACATATTTTCGGGCAATGTTTCATTCCAATACATCGAGCCCATGGTATGCTCCGCGCTTCCTTGGAGCCAAAGGTCATCTTCGCCCGGGCCAACTTGATAGCGTTCTTCACGAGGCTCGAGTCGATCCATAGCCGAATAGGGTGCTGTTTTGATCATAGCTGGCGGAAGTATTGGCGTGAATGGCTTGCTGCTGATCTTGAGACCGTGATCGCTGATGATTTTTTTAAGTATTTCTTCGTCGCCGAGAGTTTTCATCACAAACTGTACTATGGCAAACTGCAGCTTAACGAGATCACCTTTGAGATAGACAAAGCGACTTCCTGCGACTTTTGATGCGCGCTCTTTATCTATGAGATCTCTTGATTCACCGATCTGCCAGTGCGTTTTGGGAGTAAATGCAAATTTTCTTTTTGTTCCCCACTCTTTGACCACTTTGTTTTCTTCCTCGCTATGTCCAACAGGGACATCAGGAAGTGGAACATTGGGGATTGAGAGAAGCAGAGGAGTCAGCTGCGAGGTGCAAGCCCCTAGCTTTTCCTCGACTAGTTTTATTTGGTCCTTGATCCGCTTTCCTTCACTCCGTGCTTTTTCAGGATCCGTTTTCCCGAGCTTTGCGAGTTCGTTGCGCTGAGTACGTAGATCCTGATCCTCTTTTTGTATATCTCGCAGCTCGGTGTCAAGTTTGAGAACAGTTTCAATATCGACAGTTTTACTCTTGTCAGCCGCTGCCTTGATATATATTTCTGGATGTTGGCGAAGATGGTTGAGGTCAATCATGGAGATATTGTACAACTTCTTGGATAATATGGGTGTTGCATATATACCCTCACCTTCTGAATCCCTCCCTTGGGAGGGGGGACCGCGTCAGACGCGGTGGAAGGGGTTTGACTAAAAGAGCAGGTAAAGTGAATACTATGTAATTAATACTTTGATATCATTCCCATCTATGACACCCCTTGACCTATACCATCCCGTTGTGTCAGAAATCATGGCTATCCTCACAAAAGGAGCATACTGGCATGAGGTGTGGGAGCATGAGCCAGTCACCACCAGTGAGGAAGCTGCTAAAGTCAGGCATGGATATAGCCTATCGCAAGGTGCCAAAGCTATCATCATCAAGTTTGAGAAGGCACAAGGTGCTGATAGTAAACAGTATGCGATGCTCGTTCTCCCTGGAGACGCAAAGATCGATAATAAAAAAGTGAAACAACTGCTTGGTTTAGGAAAGTTTAGCTTTGCGAACCCAGAAGAGTTGACCAAAGTCACTCGAGGAGTCGAGCGTGGTGGTGTGCCGCCGTGGGGCAACTTGTTTGCGTTGCACGTGTATGCAGATATATCCCTGTCACAACACGAAAAGATTATCTTCAATGCAGGTGACCGACGTTTCTCGATTGCAATGAAATATCATGATTATGTTACTCTGGTACAGCCGACCGTGGTCGATATCATTGCATCTTGAGTAGTTTTTGTAGTCCCACTGCATCTTCGTGAGTTAGTTTCGAGATGTATTTTGGATCGATTGGATGACCATGATCGATAGGGATGAGCTTCACATGGACATGAGGCACTTCGAGACCTTCCAGCACCATGCCGATACGCTCTACTTTTAACGCTTTTTTCATATGTATCGCAACTTTCTTGGCAAGCAACAGAAGTTGCGTATATTGCTCATCATTCATATCAAATACATAGTCTATTGGGCTTTTTGGGATGACCAACACCTGCCCTGGATGGATCGGACCGATATCGAGTATCACAATATGTGCAACGTCCTCATAGATCGTATAACTGGGGATCTCGCGGGCTATGATTTTCTCAAAGATTGTTGGCATAAGTGAAAAAGTATTGAGCTCAAAGCTACGAGCTTCAAGTGATTAAATTAATCACACATCTAAGTTATTGTACACCGACGATAGGCAATAATTGATCAAATTGTTGGATGGTGTATGTAGAGCTGAGATCGTGCAATTTGACCACATCTGTGGAAAGCAAAACGGAATCTATCCCAGCTTGAGTGGCTGCTTTGATATCTGCTTCGCTATCGCCAACCATAAGAGTGGAATCAGGTTGGGCATGTAATTCTTTCATTGCTTTAAGTATGCCTTCTGGGTGCGGCTTCGCATCCATCACGTCATCTATAGTGACAAGGTAATCAAAATAGTCAGACAGCTTCAGTACAGCTATGAGTGCTTCCATTTTTGGTCGGTTTGCACTCGTTACGATTGCAGTTGAGATCTTATGTTTTTTTAAAATCTTGAGCGTATCAATAGCACCATCCAGCAAAGTATATTTATGGAAGTGCTTATGTTGGATATCTATATGTGTCTTGCGAATCTGTTTTGCTTTTTCTGCCCCAAACAGTTCCGTATATACATCGATCATGGGCAGACCAATTCTATGAGCGAATGTTTCTCTGTGCTTTTCATAATCAAATCCATGGTGTGTTACTGAGTCACGAATAGCATCTAAAATTGCACTCTCCGAGTGAGCAATAGTACCATCAAAGTCAAAGAGGATTGTTGAGTATTTTTGCATAGATATCACAATCCAAGCGCGGTTGCTTCTTTCTGCATACCCTTAAGCACAATATCGACAAAAGCGTTCAGATCGATACCCAGCTTTTCCTGGCACATTTTGATTCCCTCTCGATCAATGGCAGCGGCAAATGATTTGCTTCCCATTTTTTTGATCACCGACTCTACGGTCAGGTCAGCAATTTTTTTACTTGGTAATACCAGGGTAGAAGCGACGATAAGCCCAGTGAGCTCGTCACAGCAGTACAGTGACCACTCAAGTGGCGTCTCAGGCACTCTGTATCCAGTCACATGATGTGCATGAGTCAAAATAGCATCGACTAATTCATTGTTGTGCACGCCCATACCCTTTAGCCACTCGATGGTTTTGAGAGTATGTTGAGCTGGAGTCTCTCGACACTCTTCCCAGTCGGCGTCGTGGAGGAGTCCAACGATACCCCACAGCACTTCATCAGCCTGATGATGTCTTGCGAGAGCTTGCATCGCTGCTTCAACAGCGAGACAATGTTTTTGAAGATTTACATTTTTTATATGTGTAGTCACGAGAGCCCATGCTTGATCCCGTGATATCGTTAGTGATGTGTGGTTGTCATTCCGGGCGTGTCCCGGAATCTCTGGATTGTTCTGGATCCCAGCTGACATCTTTTCCTTTTTATCTTTTATCATTTCTCTTTCCTTCAAGAAAGGATATATTTTCTTTGTCAGTTGGTCGACTTCATTTCGCAATATAGGGAACATCGCCCCCTCGCGAGCAGTGATATCCTCGAGGAACCAAAACAGTCGCTCAGAAAAGCCCAAGCCCGTCGTCGGTGGCATACCGTATTCCAACATTTCTACAAAGTCGATATCCAGCATTTGAGCTTCATCATCGCCTGATTCTCGCATCGACTCCTGTGCACGGAACTGTTCGAGTTGATAGATTGGATCGTTGATCTCGCTATATCCATTGGCTAGCTCTGTTCCCGCCATGACGACGTGAAAGCGCTCGGTGAGGCGTGGGTCATCTGTCTTTGCCTTGGCCAGGGGAGACATAAAGGCTGGTTCATTCACGAGGAATGCTGGACCCGAGATCGTCTTGCGGATGAGTTTCCACAGATTGTCGATCATGCGTTGTCGATTGAGCGCTGCACCGTCAAGCTCGACACCCTCATTGATTAAGATTGTTTTAATATCAGCATCTGAAGTGGTGAAAATATCGACGTTGAATTTTTCTTTGATCGCCGATGCATAATCGATCTGTTTCCACTCACCTGCGAGATCAAACGAGTGACCACGACTGGTGAAGTTGGTTTTGCCGTAGACTGATTTTGCTGCCTCGATCATCACTTCACGAGTGAGCTTCATCTGATCTTGGTAGTCAGCATATGCCCAATACCACTCGATATGGTTGAACTCATTCGCATGTTCATCACTCATCCCCTCATTACGGAAGACAGGACCGATAGAGAAGACCTTTTCAAATCCTGCTCCGATCGCACGCTTCGAGTAAAGCTCAAGTGAAATACGCAGATACAGATCTTCATCGAGCGTATTGTGATGAGTCATGAAGGGCTTGGCATCAGCACCACCTGTCGTATGTTCGAGCACAGGCAAAAAGATTTCTGTAAATCCCCGAGCCACAAGCACGTTGCGGATCGTCTGCCAAAACGTACCTTTGCGTTTTGTGACTTCTCGTACCGCTGGATGGAGCACCATATCAACATATCGTCGGCGATACCGCTCGTCTTTATCCTCCATTTTATTTGGATAGGGACGGAGAGCTTTGGATAAGAGCACTATCTCACTTGCAAAGAGCGTGATTTCTCCAGCTTGTGTTTTATCAAGTGTTCCAGCAACTTGGATAAAGTCGCCAAGATCAAGATACTTCAGTTCTGTCCAAGATAATACCTGAGAGACGCGTGGCTGAGCGCATTCCAGGGGATATGCATCTTTGCGTATACACACCTGCAATCGACCTGTTGTGTCCTCAATATCAGCAAATATGAGCTTACCCATGGCACGCCACTTCATCACTCGGCCAGCAAGTACAAGTTGATTGCCTTTTCTAGACTCAAACTCTGCGTGGGCTGTTGTATTTGAAATATCCTTCTTTGACTGTGCAGGGTAGCAATTGACTCCCCGTTTCTTGAGCTCTTGGAGATTGCTGATGCGTCGAGTCCGTTGACCAATGAAGTCATCCGATAATTGTATATCTGTCATATTTTTTCAAATCCTGATAAAAATGTAACTACATTCATACCGAGATGTTCATTATTATACCCTCCTTCTTGCACAATAAGAGTAGGTAAATGCAATGATTTGAGTCGATTACCCATTTTTTGGAAATATGGTGTGGAAAGCTTGAATCCACCTATGGGATCAGACTCGTGAGTGTCAGCTCCATATGCGACGATGAGAAAATCAGGATGAAAATGAGCGACTCTTTCCACAGCTTGAAGTAAAGCCGTGTCATATTCCGTATCACTCGTACCAAGTGAAAGGGGTAGATTGAGATTGAAGCCTGATCCAACACCCGCCCCTGTTTCATCTGCAAATCCTGAGTAAAATGGAAACTTGTGTTGAGGATCTGCATGGATTGACACTGTCAGTACATCCGAACGATTATAAAAGATGTGTTGGGTCCCATTGCCATGATGAAAGTCAACATCGACGATCGCAACTTTACCGTGTTTGCTCAGCGTTTGAGCGGCCACTGCTGCGTTGTTGATATAACAATATCCACCTGCACAGGCATGTTCGGCATGATGGCCTGGTGGACGGCACAGACTATATACCATCTCCGATTTTTTGTCTAAAAGTTCCAGTGCGCCAGAGTATGCAAGCGATGCAGAAGACAGCGCTGCGTGCCATGTCTCAGTGAGCAGTGGAGTATAGGTGTCAAATATATATTGCCCGCGAAGTGCAACAGGATTTACTATGCGCTGAGGATCATGTGTGGATGCATATGGTCGGACAGATGGGTATAGATATTCGTGTGACATCAACCTTGCACAGCTTGATCGTATAAATTCGAGGTATTTCTCGTCATGCACCTGAGTCAGTATGTTGTGGGGTACTGACTCTATTGCAGGCATGGGTATATGACCATGAGCACAGAGAGTTGTATAGATCTGCTCTGCCCGTTCGGGTACTTCTTGAGCTGTGTTGTGATCACCATTGAACACCTCAAATAGAGGTTGGTGATTGCGGTGATTCTGATCAAAGAAAAAGTACATATATTTTATGATGAGTAATGCTCAGCACGGGCTTCAGGAGAGAGTTGAACTGACAGAAAGCTGCGTAGTTTGCCATTGATCGACACGTGAGCACGCAGTACATGATTCGGCTCTTGACTTTCCATATCAGCTCCTGCAAGTGAGAAGCCGGCATCACGTGCAACCCGATGACCAGGCGAAGCAGGGTCAAGGTTTGCTTCAGCCATGATGACATACGGTGTATTGGGAGGACTTTGCAATATCGCATGGTTGAGTGCGATCACTGCTCCCGTCCCGAGTCCTTGTCCTCGCATTTCCTCGTTTGTGCCCCATTCAGTTGACTCAATGAGTTGTATATCTCCGATTGCCAGCGCCTCAGCTTTTGCTGCAGAAACCAACCTTCCACTTTGATCACGCATACACGCAAACCAACCCGCTTTGGTTGGATCGCCTGAGTCATACGTATTGATGAATTGTTCCACTCCTTCAAGTGTCCAGCCAAATGATTTCCACACTTGATGCAGTGAATCTGCGTCAGCTAGTGTAAGATTTGTGTCAGTTGTATATCCTTGCTCCCGCAAGGTGATCAGGCGATCTTGTGGAGTAATGTGTATTGGCTCGCTCCATATTGATCTGGCTGCTTCCCACTGAGCTTGTAGTGTTGGATCCACTCTTTCATCAGCATTTGCTGATATAAATATCACTCCTGATTGAGCAGGTTGGTTATCTGAAGTTGCTGTGGGATAAAATACCGCATCAACAAGATGCCTCGCAGAGTCAGGAACCATATCAAGTCTACCAGGGAACTTGAGTTGTCCACGAGTACTGCCTTTTTTACGTGCATGACTTCTTAGTCGCACCGCATCACGCATCGTAGCTTGTCTATCTAGTGTTAGTCCAGACCTGTTATCGGGGCGGTCAGCCATGCCCTTACGCCCCGGGCCCTCAACCATGCCTGACATATGAAAAATAGATTATTAATATATCGATTTTACACTTGGGTCTTTACAACACAACTTTTACTTTATTTATCACAAAATATAACAAATATGTTAAAATACACACATGTACCGCATCCAAGACGCCCTCACCACCATCATTGCACGCAAGCCTCATGTTGGTGAGTTGCTGGGTGAAGGACTCATCAATATCATGGAGCTTGCTCGTGACATCAGGCCAGAGCTTGAGAAAGAGTGTCTAAAGGAGATGACCGTTGAGTCAGTGGCTATGGCTATACGACGTTTGCCACGATTTCAGGAAGGCAAAGGTTTGAGGTATATATTCAAGCGTGCTCCGAACATCACTCTTCGTAGTGATCTGGTAGAGTACACATTTGCCAACTCTTCGACCCTCATACCTAAAAAGGCCGCACTGCTTCAGATCATCGGGCAAGGACATGACAGCTTCTTTGTAATCACTCAGGGAGTGTATGAGACCTCGTGCATATTGGATAGTGAGAAAAAGGATGAGCTTGTCAGATTGACCAAAGGTGAGAAAATAGTTGCAACAGTGGCCAATCTCACTGCTGTCACGATCAGACTACCACCTGAAAACGTCGAAACACCTGGCGTGTACTATCACATTTTGCGATCGCTCTACCAAGGAGGAGTGAACGTGATAGATGTGGCATCAACTAACATGGAGCTCACGGTGATTGTGCACACTCGTGATGCTGAGGAGGGATTCAGACTCATCAAACAACTATTTGCATCAAACATATGAAACCTGACTCAGTAGCCTTACACAATCAACTGATTGCCATGGATATGTCAGATTGGTTTTGGCCGGTAGCCCATAGAGCTCTCAAGTCAGGTATACAGCCAGCTGAAATACGTGGTGCAACTAGAGAATTCCAAGAAAGTGGGGCTTTTTCTGGAACCATTTTTGATATATCCACTCGTCTTTATCCCCCAGAGCTAGGACACTCACCAATCACGTCCGTTCCGTGGGACAGTCTTTCACAGCATGGAATTCGTAGATCGAACACAGATGGAATCGATACTATACATATAGTTAGAAAAGGGCAAACATCAAGTATTGGTGTTGATTTACACCAATACCCCGTGAGAGGTGGAGTAGCTCGTGCAGCTGCAAAGATGTGGCTGAAAACTAGAGAAGATCTGATTGATGCTGAGTTTCCTGCGAATGATGTTGATGTATTTGCGCACAGAAGGAGTGGTATGCAGCATAAACCTCCTGGAATAAGCATACAAGATATTTGTTATGTTGACAGTCTTGAACCAGATACGCTAGTTTGTACTCCAGATGTGACGATGAATCAAGTTGTGCTAGATTCAGATGGTTTGTATATAGCAGATCAAGCTATCGATGACATTCGAGAAGGCATAATCAGACCGATAGATTCTCGATATACAGCATCACATCTGTTTACACCAAATGCAGTGTGCACAACGGATGGGACTCTTATACCTACACCTCGTGGAGTAGGTCGTATATTGCACTACCTATTATCACATAAAGCCGAATCATCAGAATTCAAATTACCACAGGGTTTTGACATAGGGAAAAATCTGATTACTGTTGTGAGAAAACATATTGCCCGACCTGATGCAAGTCATAGGATGGCAAAGCTTCAACGATATCTACTTACCCTGACAGGTCAAGACCAAGATTTACTCAGTAGGCTTGAGTCTATACGAAACAGTACCCCATATCTGAATCTAACTTTTAACCCTGATACAAAAGATATCCATTTGTGGCTTATGCGCAAACTGTATGAGCAAAAAGACTCGAGTACCTGGGGCAAGACTATTTTAGATGGACCACTCACAAATGTAGCTCTCAACTACATCCCCGATTCGGTGATTACCCCTGTCGATAGCAGAGAAGTGGACAAAATAAAAGAGGTTTTCAAGCAACCTTCACATCCACGATAGTGTACGTATGTTTGCCTGAGGGGATAGTCACTTCGATCACATCACCTTTCTTTTTCCCTAGGAGTGCTGCGCCGATTGGTGAGGTATGTGAAAGTTTTTTGTTTGCTGGGTCAGCCTCATATTCCCCGACCATGTGATATTCATCTTGTTTTCCATTTTTTTCGACGACTACGCGACACCCCATCTTGACGAGATCACATTCGATTTGATCTACCGCATCATCGACTATCTCTGCCCAGCGTAGCATCTCCTCAAGCTCTGCCATCCGACCAACGATGACACCTAGGTCTTCCTTGGCAGCATGATATTCACTATTCTCACGTAAGTCACCCATTGCTCGAGCTCGTTCAAGTCGCAACTTTGCCTCATCGTGCTTGATAGTTTTCAGAGCATGTAACTCCTTGGTGATAGCTTCATAGCCTAATTTAGTGAATTTGATTTTTTTTGACATAGGTGACGATTGTAATGGGTCGATAGGGAAATGTAAATCGGTACTATTCGATTAAAAGTTAAGCAATATGTCCAAAAATATGAGGGAATATTCTTGGAGTGTGTTTCATATACTCAATATATTGTTTGCCATAATGGGCAGTTAGAATACGTTCTTCTTTGAGGGTTTGAATATGCATAACTAGATAGCATAACAATGTAAATGGGATCACCAGGTAGCTTTCAACCAGCAGTTGTCCGCCCAAGATAACTAAAAAAAATCCTGCATAGATAGGATGTCGCGAATATCGATAGGTCCCTTTTGTAACTAGAGATTGGTTTGGCTTGACCTGATATTCTGCCCCATGTGACCAATTTATCCCAAGATCAACACGACCCAAGATGCTGATCAACTCACCAGTAATATAAATAGCGAATCCGATAAACGGGACAATGTTCATATGCGGGAATTTGAAGAGGTCAAAGCCAAGGAGCTGAGCACAAAAGAGAAACCAATAAGCATATGTACAACTGATAATAAGTACACTTTTCAAATTAGTCGGGAGTGCAGTTGGGATTGCCTTGTTTGCTGATCGTTCTTTCACAAACCAGTACATGAGCCGAGCACATACAAGTATTAGTGTGATGATTTTTAGGTATTGCATGGGTTGATTTTGTTGAGTTAAACTCATCACACCTCAATTGTGTTTATGGTTTTGCTACGCTCCCACGTCGCTCGCAATGACGTGAAACTTTGTTATAATTGTAAACTGCAATTCTCTTATTGCAAATTGAGCTGGTCCCATCGTCTAGAGGCCTAGGACGACAGGTTCTCATCCTGTAAACACCGATTCGAATTCGGTTGGGATCACCCAAAAAAATACCCGCCGTTGTAGGCGGGCTTTTTTCTATTAGGGCTTTACTTCAAAAACTTATCCACTGTTGCTTGCATATCGGTGAAGCTATATGCTCCATTGAAACGCTCACCGTTGACGAGGAACATAGGAGTTCCACCAAATCCAAGCTCTTGGGCCTTGGCCTGATCAGCAGCGATCTTTGGTGCATACTTGCCACTCGACAGACACTCAGTCATAAAGGTTGGGTCAACTGCTGACGCGATATATTGAGCGAGCTGTGGTGCATTGGCTTTATCATTTTTGACCGTTTCATTGATGAGATCATATCCAGCCTTGGTAAAGAGGAGATCATGCGTATTCCAAAATGCTCCTTTTTCTTGGGCACAATACAGTGCTTGGGCTGCGATCTCTCCACTTCCATGGCCATTGGCATACATTGGTATGTATACGGCTTTGCCAGCTTCTACGAGCTTCTTAATCTCGGGTACTGGTGGCACATAGGTTCCGCCATTGGCAACCGTTTTGAATCTATCTCCGGATACTTCGGGATTCAAGCCAACTGCCACATGACAAAAGGGACAGCTTGGATCTGAAAACTCGACGATGATGAGTTTGGATTTCGTGTCGCCAAGGACGATATTTCCTTTAGTCACCAGTGCTTTGATCTTGTCCATCTCAACTGGTTTTTGTTGATCCTGAGCTTGAGCTGCACCAGCTGGCTTAGCTTCGACTACCTTCATCCGCTTCTCGAGATCGTTTACCTTAAAAGTGAGATAACCGATTAATATAGCGACAAGAACTGCGAGGATAGTACCGACAGATCCTGCGCCTTGTTTAAAACGTTGAGAAGTACTGAGATTTTGTGACATAGAGCAGCATCGTAACAAACAAAATATCAAAATACAAACTGTAAAAACTTAACTCGCGCTAGTGAAACAGAAGATTAGTGCATCCGAGCGCCAAGAGGCGTGTCGTCAGGCATCTGAGTAGGGATAGGTTTCACCGTACCATCGTCGACTGCGAGAAACATACCCTGACTTTCGATCCCTGCCATGGCTCGTGGAGCAAGATTCACGAGGAACAGGTACTTTTTCCCAGCGAGTACTGTAGGATCAGGAAAGTATCCGAGGAGTCCGGTAAGGATAGTACGCGTTCCTAGAGTACTACCCAGATCTACACTGAGCTGAATTAGCTTTTTCGAATTAGGCACTGCAACAGCAGCGGTGATGAGTCCAACACGGATCTCGCACTTTGCAAAATCATCGATAGTAATGGTTTGGGATAGAGAATTTGTTTCCATAACACATTATTCTAACTCAATAGTACTGATTTTGAGAGGTGACATATACCAGGTACCTGGACCCCATGATGGAACACATTCAGTAATCATGCAAAACTCTCTTCCAGTATCGCCTATAGCGAGTGAGTGACTAATAGGGACGAACTCACCCATTACCCGAACAGGCTTGTCAAGGAGCGGATCCAAAGGAAATGGAGCGTAGCTGATCGAAGTGTTACCAGTTTTCTTCCATGCAGGTGCACAATTTGTATTTTTCTTTTCGTAACACGCATTTGTATCAGTGTAGTATGTCAGCCAATAATCACCATCGTAGTTCAGCACATACCTACCATCAGGGTCATCGAGGATGATATCGACATATAAACTGGGTTGATTTTCTTGGATGAATTCTGATGCAATATATAAAATCGGTAGTGTAAGTACGATAAGTGCCAGAGCCGCAAATATATTAAGCATTTTCTTCAGCCAAATTGGAAAAGTAAGAAATAGTTTTCTAAATAACATGTACGTGCCAAATCCTCCAATATATAAAATCAAAAGGAGAACAATAGGAGAAAGGCTCCAATAAAAGTCCCATCCTAATATAGCTGCAAGAAATGTACCGCAGAACAATATCATTACAGGTACGGTACACACGAGTGATAACCTGAAAGGAAACTTGAGTGATTGAAAGATACTTACAAACTTTGAATTTCGAGTGATAAGCAAGAGAGCTATGAAAGCAAATATGACCTCTATGCATACACCGACAAAGGGAAGAATAAAATTAAAGTAATTTGTCGCAACATACCGTAGTGGATCATAAAAAAGCCTCACAAATATTGGCAAGGGATCTGAACCATCCATATACGGATGAAAAGTAGAGTCGATGTAGAAAAGCCCCAATGAACACACAAAAACTATTACATTGAAGTACAAGATAGCTGCCACTATCCGTCTTGCCCATGTTTTGAGAAGTTTACCTCGCATAGATACGGAATATATTTTTTCCAATCTTCTCAACTTTGCATAGTTCAATCTTACCAATTTCTTTGGTATTGGTGACATGAGGGCCGCCACAAAGCTCTTTTGAGTAGGCAGTCTCGAGTGATTGGCCAATAAAATAGACTTTAACTTCATCAGGATATTTATCACGGAAGAAAGCTTTCGCGCCGAGCTTGAGCGCATCTTCTTTTGGCATCATGGTGAACTGGACAGGGAGAGCTTCAGCTATTTTTGAGTTTACTAGTTCTTGTATCTTTGTAACTTCTTCGCTTGTTGGTTTGTGATCGCATGCGAAGTCAAAGCGAAGCCGTTCACCGGTGATATTTGATCCTTCCTGCTGGACAGAGTTACCACACACAGTAAAGAGTGCCTGGTGGATGAGATGGGTTGCGGTGTGGTACTTCAAAACCTGTTCACTTTGATCTGCGAGTCCGCCTTTGAATTTTTGTTCACTGGCTCCACGTGAAGCATCAGCATGGGCTTTTTTCGCTTCTTCAAGTCCCTCTGTTGAGACGATCGCTCCTAGCTCCTTTGCTATCTCAGCCACCTCATCCGTAGGTACACCTGTTGATTGATATAAATCAAACAATTCCTTGCCAGTTACCGTGATGCTTCCTTCATTGCTTGTCATCCCGGACTCGATCCGGGATCCAGAGGTTTTAGTCTTTACAAACTTTTCGATGATCTTCTTGCCGCTTTCAAGCGTCTGGAGATATTTCTCGATTTCTTCGATGACAATCGTCGGGACTACAGTGTCGTTGATGGCCGGATATGTATTTTTAAATATCTCGACAGTTGCAGTCACGGCTTTTTTCAGCTGATCTGGCTGGATACTAAGAGATTGGGCTGCTCGGATAGCGCGACGGATGAGTCGGCGCATCACATATCCTTGTTCTTTAGGTCCAGGCATGATCCCATCTGCAGCCATATTGACTGTAGTCCTGATGTGATCGACAGCTATGCGGATTTTTTTCTTTTTATCTTCGTCTAGTGCTGCATAGTCTGATGAAAGTGATTTGACAATAGGTGCAAACACATCCGTATTGAATATATCTGGATCACCATTGACTGCGGCGAGGATGCGCTCGAGTCCACCACCAAAATCAACATTCTTTTTGGGGAGTTCTTTGAGCTTGTCATCTGACTCCTTCATATACTGGACAAAGACCGAGTTGCCGATCTCCATAAATCTTCCACAATCACAGTTTATATGACACTTTGCATCAGCAAAGATCGATTTCTCATGGTATTTCTTTTCATTTTTCGGATCAAAGTCGTAGAAAAGCTCGCTATCTGGACCACCAATCTCACCTACAGGCATCTGATCAGGTGTGCCAGCGCGCGACCACCAGTTTTTGGATGCATCGTACATCGTGATGCGCTGATCTGCGTGCCAGGTATCTGCGGTACCCACCACAGTCTTTAGCCCACAGTCATCAAAGATCTTTTTCCAGATCGAGATAGATTCATCGTCGGGTGGTATCCCATCACCACCTGCGAAGACACTCGCATACAGACGACTTGGATCGAGTCCAAATCCACACTCCTTATTTGTATATAGCTCAAACATCCAAGGGAGCTGTTCCTTTTTGAAATAGTCGCCAAAACTCCAATTACCCACCATTTCAAAGAATATGTCATGACGATTATCGCCCACTTCGTCTATATCCTGAGCACGCACACATCTCTGGATATTCCATACTCTCGTGCCTGCAGGATGAGGGGCACCCATGAGATTGGGGACAAATTGTTGCATGCCAGATCCAGTGAAGAGCGTTGTAGGATCATTTTGCGGGATGAGAGAGATGCCGGGGACTTCTTTGTGCTGACGCTGTGTCCAGAAGTCTGCTATGCGTTGGCGGATTTGGATATGAGTCAACATGCGTGAGATTATACAGTATTCCTGCAGTTGCCAGGCGCTGAAACTTGTGTTTTTGGTCCATATCTGGTACAGTCAAAGTAGGTTTCCAGAATATGAACAAAGAATCGATCATCGCCATCGTCCTCGGCCTCGTCCTAGGGGTTGTAGTAGCGGGAGGAGTCGTGTATTTGTCGGTACGTCAGCAACGTATCCAAAATACCCAGATCACCCAGTCAGCCACCCCAGATGCTGGATTGTCTCCTGTCGTTGTGCCGCCCACTGTCGTCATCATGCAATCTCTAGATATTAAGGCCCCCCAATCAGGATCGGTGACTGATGCGCGAGAGGTCAGGATAGAGGGCTCTGCCGCTATCAAGTCTCTTCTCATCATGCAGTCTCCGCTCGCCGCAGTCTCACAGAAGCTCGAGAGTGCCAACTTTAGTATGGTGATGCCTTTGGCACTCGGTGAAAACACTATCCAAGTTTCGTCATATCCTGAGGGCTCAAGTGCTCCCATACAAAAAACCGTTTACATTTACCGTGTCATCCAATGAACAAATCACTTTTTCTCGTCATCACTTGTTTAGTACTTCTTGTCCCTTCTGCATGGGCCATCACGATGACACCGTCACCTGAGCCAAGTACCACTCCAGTCGCCACAACATCTGCGGCACTCGAGTCTACTCCTGAAGCAAGCATCAAAAATCTCCGTGATCGTATCGCTAGCAAGGTTGCTCAACTTCGTAAACGTGATGAGCAGGCTGTCTCGGGACAAATCATTTCGATGACTGATAGTGAGCTTGTTATCGAGTCGATATTTGGTAAAAAAGAAACGATTCAGCTCGATGAAACGCTCACGAAGTATTATCGTTTCACCGGGTCAGCTCGAGAAGAAATTGCAAAAGCTGATTTAAAGGTTGATCAATATATAGTTGTCTTGGGGCCACGTTCAAGTGACAAAATCATCGCAAATGAGGTATTTAAAGATGAGTTGTATCAGATCAAGTCAGGCAGAGTCACCGAGGTCAATGCGTCAAAATCCACGTTTAAAATAGACACGTTTGACAAGGAGACACTTTCTGTGTCTGTAGAGGGTACCACTGCGATTCAATCGCTTAACCCAAGCTCAGCGAGCATTACAACCGGATCTTTTTCCCGGATCAAAGAGGGAGACACGGTCCAAGTAGTTTTCCGTATACTCTCGATCACCCAAAAGCTCGATAGCGTTACAGCTTCACGGATACTGCACATACCGGTTGCATACTTTGCGAAGTGAGCCAGTGATCTGTTTTGTGTGCTTGTAGTAATCAGCATCACTATATATCATGTCACCTGTATTCTGAGTATATTTATTTGCAACATATGTTTAAATTCTTCAAGTCATTTCTCGACTTTAACTCACGCGAAATAGCGCGACTGAAGCTGAGTGTCGCCAAGATCAATGAGCTAGGACCCGCGATGACCGCGCTTACCGATGATGAAATGCGTGCATATACCACCAAACTCCAGACAAAAGTGCAAAAAGAAGGTGTAAAGCTCGATGATGTTCTCCCAGAAGCATTCGCGCTTGTTAGAGAAGCTTCACATCGTACACTCGGTCAGAAACACTTTGATACTCAGCTGATCGCTGGTATCGCACTGCATGAGGGTCGTATCGCAGAACAAAAAACAGGAGAGGGCAAGACGCTTACCGCAACTCTTGCACTTTATCTGAATGCTTTGACTGGAAAAGGAGTACATCTGGTGACGGTGAACGATTATCTTGCTCGCCGTGATGCGGGATGGATGGGACAGATCTTTCATCATCTTGGTCTGACCACATCAGCGATCATCTCTGAGGCATCATTTATGTTTGATCCAACCTATGAGGGTGGTGGAAGTATTGATGGCAGACTCTCGAAGCTCCGCCCAATATCTCGAAAAGAAGCATATGCAGCAGATGTGACCTATGGCATCAACAGTGAGTTTGGATTTGATTATCTTCGTGACAATATGGCTGAGGATCCTTCTCAACTTGCTCAACGTGGATTCCACTATGCGATCGTCGACGAAGCCGACTCCGTACTCATCGATGAGGCTCGGACGCCCCACATCATCTCAGCTCCTGTCGAGCGTGATATCAGTAGATACTACGAATATGCCAAACTAGTGAGACATCTTGTGCCAGCGACAGACTTTGTCATTGATGAGAAGCAACGGACCGTGAACTTGACCGATGCCGGCGTATCACATATTGAGAAGATGATTGGCGTATCGAATCTATATGAAAAAGATTACGAAACGCTTTTCTATATCGAGGCAGCACTCAAAGCGGAGACGCTGTTTCGAATCGACAAGGACTATATCGTCAAAGAGGGCGAGGTCGTCATCGTAGATGAGTTCACAGGGCGACTCCTTGAAGGACGGCGTTTCTCTGAAGGTTTGCACCAAGCTATCGAAGCCAAAGAAAACGTGACGATCAAAAAAGAGTCACGCACACTTGCCACTGTCTCACTCCAAAACTACTTCCGTATGTATGTGAAGTTGGCAGGTATGACAGGTACTGCAGCGACTGAGACTGAAGAGTTCAACAAAATATACAAGACTGATGTCCTCATAGTTCCGACACATCGACCAATCGGTCGCAAAGACCTGCCAGATATGATCTATAAAACAGAAAAAGGCAAATACATTGCTGTAGCTGATGAGATCGCACGACAACATGAAAGTGGACGACCAGTACTCGTAGGTACGACATCCATAGAAAAAAATGAACTACTTTCCAGTCTTTTGAAAAAACGAAATATCCCTCACGAAGTACTCAACGCCAAGAACCACGAGCGAGAGGCAGTGATCATATCCAAGGCAGGTGAGAAAAGAGCAGTTACCGTAGCTACCAACATGGCAGGTCGTGGAGTAGATATCATTTTGGGTGGAGCAGATGGCAAAGCACACGATGAGGTCGCCGCACTCGGCGGACTCAGTGTCATCGGTACTGAGCGACATGAGTCTCGACGTATCGACAATCAGCTGAGAGGTCGATCAGGTCGTCAGGGAGATGCGGGAACATCACAGTTTTTTGTATCACTATCAGATGACATGATGCGTATATTCGGTGGCGAGCAGATTTCCAAGCTCATGACCTTCTTTAACTTTCCTGAGGATCAGCCGCTCTCACACTCGATGGTCAACAAAGCACTCGAATCAGCTCAGCAGAAAGTGGAAGGGCACAACTTTGATATCCGCAAGCATCTCGTCGAATACGATGATGTGTTAAACCGTCAACGACAGATCATCTACGGATTGCGTCGTCAGATGCTTGAGGCACTGTCTGCAGACAAAAGTCTGATCTGGAGAACGATCGATGAAAAGCTCACTTCAGTATTGCTCCAGTTGACCAATGGCACCTTATCTATAGGAGAGTACGATGATACATCGACCGTGCATGCAGAGTTTGCAAAAGAGATCGCGGTGATGTTTGGTATTGAAGAATCAAAAGTAACTGAGCTCTTGGCAAAAGGTGATCAGCCGTATGTAGAGTCAGAGCTCACCAAGATCGTGACAGAATCTATCCGTCAAAAGGCTGCATCAGTACCAGACAATGTTTGGCTCAGTGTGGTGCGATCAATTTTTTTGTCCACGATCGATCAGTTCTGGACGCTCCACCTGACATCGATAGAGGAGTTGAGAGATGGGATCAACCTACGTGGATTTGCTCAGCTTGATCCATTGATCGAGTACAAAAATGAAGCATTCAAGATGTTTGAAAAACTTATCTCAGATATCGACTATGAAGTAGTGAAGCGTCTCATGGGCGTGCGTATCAGCGAGACTCCACCTGATGAGCTCCTCAATCCATCAAACAAACCGAAACCGCTCGTCATGCACGCTGCCAGTGGTGGAAGCGCTTATCAAGAAGCAAGCCAAAAGCAGTTCCAGGCTCCGAATGTCATGCCTGGCAGTCGTCCTGATCCCGCGCGCGCGGGAGAAGGATCCACTACTCCCACACCGCTTCACAACGACCACAAAGACATCGGTCGCAATGACCCGTGCTTCTGCGGCTCAGGCAAAAAGTACAAGAAGTGTCATGGGGCTTAGTCAGCAGTGTTACTATTAAAAAGACAGCCATTGAAATAGTCGAAAATCCTATCTCCCTCTGGCAAACGTCCCATATCCTGAAGTGTACGCAGTATTTGAACAGTTGGGCATACCCCGTCTTTACCTAACCCTGCACAGTGGGTGGTTGTGTCAGGTGTGATTTTAATTCCAGCCAAATTTTTTGTAGGGTAATAACTTGTCCGAGTTTCTGGTGCGAGTATACGGGCAAAATCTTCAGCTGTGACACCTTTAGGTCGAGGAATTAGCGGGGTGCAATATTCACCACTCATAATATATATGATATTTAGATTTATTCGAGCTCAATTCAAGTGGTATCATACACCATGCATTTGCCTTTTATCATCAGCAACTCAGAGGGGTCTGGACAACCTGCGACCCAGTATCTCTGCGGGTTTAGTGGGAGTGACTCCACCCTTGTATTACTTGACTATCTGGTCATCCTGAACGACAGTGAAGGATCTCATAAGATGCTTCGTCAGGCTCAGCATGACAATCGGGTGTCAGGCTATTTGTTGCTTGACGGACGATATTGGGAACAGGGGGCACGAGAAGTCGAAAGTCATAAAGTCCATAAAGTCTCTAAAGTCGAAATAGTCAAAATCCACAAAGACTACACACAGAAACAAGCGATAGAGGAGATCATCAAAAAACACATGTTGAAAGAGATCCATCTCGATTCACGTATCACTTCGTACGCCACAGTTCAGTCACTTGAAAAGTTTGGTCTCAAAGTGATTGGTGAGGACGGAGTGATGCAAAAGTTACGAGAGATCAAGCACGCAGATGAGATCACAAAGATTAAGAAAGCCCAAAAGATTGCACTTGCGGCATTTGAAAAACTTAAACCTGAAATAGTTATTGGTGCGACCGAAAGAGCGCTTGCAGCAAAACTCGAGTACCTGATGAAGCTCGAAGGCGCAGATAGCGTGTCATTTGAAACCATCATAGCAAGTGGACCAAACTCAGCGCTTCCCCATGCCACCGTGACAGATCGCAAGATCAAGTCCACAGATGCGGTCATCATCGACTTTGGCGCGTGTGTGGATGGGTATTGCAGCGACTATACTCGTACCATCCTCATGCCGAAAGCCTCAGCAAAATTGAAAGAGATTTACATGATTGTGCAAAAGGCGCAACGAGCAGCGATAAAAAAAGCAGTTGAAGGTGAGTCATTAAAAGATGTTGATCATGCAGCGCGTCAGGTGATCGAGAAAGCAGGATACGGACAGTATTTTACTCACTCCACTGGCCATGGCGTAGGGATGGAAGTGCACGAACTGCCACATGTGTCATATCGATCCACGGCAGTACTGCAAAAAGGCCACGTCATAACCATCGAGCCAGGGATCTACATCCCTGACCTTGGTGGTGTCCGATTGGAAGAGATGGTTATCGTGGGATAAAAATTGAGATGTGCCTGATCTGACAGCGGTGGGATCTTAGTAACGGGCAGTTTAGTTAGGTCTCTGATAAATTGTACCCATCACAGCAGGATTGTATGGTCCCAGCTTATCTAGTGGGTGAATATCAGCTATTCGACTCATCATGTAGTGAGCATCAGGTACCGAGTCACCCGGATTCAGCAACCAAGGATCTGTAAGACTGAGGTCGATTGGCTTTAATGGATTTAGACCACGGTTTAGTTCATGGCCAGATATGCTCATGCCTACCATACAGACAGGCCTATCATGATGAAGTTTTTCAACTATTGTATGGATACCTGGTTCTGCGATCTGTAGATTGCCATCGTGTGAACGAGTTCCCTCTGGTGCAAGAAGTATTGCTCGAGGATTTCCATCTTTGGTTATCTGGTTTAATCTTCTGATAAATTCCTTAAAATTGTCTAGGGCATCTTTACGGGTAAAGCCATATTTAGCTACGTCAGATAGCATATAGGGCTGAATCAGTGGAAATATCTCACAATCAAGAAATCGTTCCGCGAGACCTGCAGCGCTTGCAAAAGTAGGGTTACGTGCGGGGTCCATATTCCATTTTGATGCAGGGATAAACGGTCGTCGATACACATCTAATCCTGGTAATACATGTTGCCTAAACACAGATATAGCAAATGCTGGATCTTCAAACGTAATATGGTTAAAAAATAGTGCAAGGTGAGGACTATCTGACCTATTTAAGAGCGCTGTTACATCCTGTATACGATGCAGAGATTCTCCTTGCAGATGTATGCCACCCAAATGAGCAGCATTTAATAGCCAAGGATAATGAGGTGCCGCTTTGGTACCGATAAATCTACCCAATCCAGAACCTAATTCAAGCGCCATATCAAAGTATTTTACTTCACAGTCACGCTCTTGGCAAGGTTACGTGGCTTGTCAGGATCGCATAGACGACCTACCGATAGGTAATAGCCGAGTATTTGACCAGCTATCGCATTGGCTAGAGGGGTGAGTGGTCCTAGATCTGGTGTCGGGATATGCACGTCGTACTCTGCAGCATTTTTGGGCGATATCCCGATGATACGCGCACCTCGAGTCTTGAGCTCAGTGGCTGAGGAAAGTACTTCACTTTTAGTTTCATCCTCAGACGCCAGGACAATACATGGAGTACCCTTTTGGATGAGTGCGATCACGCCATGTTTGAGCTCTCCAGCCATGAAGCCTTCTGCATGGATGTACGAAGCCTCTTTGATTTTGAGTGCTGTTTCCATCGCAATTGGAAAGTTGTCATATTTCCCAATGACATAGATATCTTGAGAGTCAATGAGTCCTACAGCGATGTCTCGGATTGATTCCAGTGTCTTAGGTGTCAGCCATGACTCTAGTTGAGTACTGATGGATCCTTCGTCACTTCTATTGCTTTGGTCAGGATGACACGCTGTAGCAAGTTTATGCATCGTAGCTACTTGTGCAGTAAATGCTTTTGTAGATACTACCGCTATCTCGGGACCAGAGCCGACGGACAAAGTGATATCGGAGATACGCTCAAGGGTACTTCCACGAGCATTCACGACAGCGACTATTCGTGATCCCTTTGCTTTAGCTGCCTTGACCCCAATCAGAGTGTCAGCTGTTTCACCACTTTGTGAAATTGCGATTACGACAGTTGAAGTGCTGAATAGTTGAGTAAAGGGCATCAGCTCGTTCGCCGCAACCGCCTTTACATCGATGCCGACGTGTGCAAATATATACGTCGATAGAAGAGCGCAATGATAGGCTGTTCCACATCCCGTGATATATATACTTTTAGCATCCTTTATCAAAGGTACTAGTTTTTCGATCTGCTCATCGTTGAGATTCAGTGCTTTGGGGATCGTATCTTTTTGTTCGACGATCTCTTTGAGCATATAGTGAGGGAAACCATTCTTTTGAGCAGTTTCTGCAGACCAGTCGATATGTTCGAGTTTAAAAGTTTTCTGCTTCTCTGAATCTATATCAATGATCTCAATTTTGCCGTTATCGAGTACGACAGCCTCACGGTCCTGGAGAAAATATACTTCTTTGGTATATGGTAGAAGGGCTGTCACATCAGAAGCGAGAACACTTTCGTCAGGACTCACTCCGATGACCAGTGGCGATCCATCACGACACGCCACGATCTCATGAGATTGTGTAGACATGACGACGATCGCGTTTGAGCCAACAAGATCTTTGAATGACGTGATCACGGCATTTTTAAATGACATACCACCTTTTATCTTCATATCGATCAAGTGCGATATTACTTCAGTATCCGTTTCTGATGCGAAACTAACTCCATTGAGCATTTTCCTGATCTCCAGATGATTTTCTACGATGCCATTGTGTACCACGGCGATAGTTTTGTCAGTATTGAGATGGGGATGCGCATTGGCATCAGTGACGCCTCCATGGGTAGCCCAACGAGTATGCCCAATGGCGAGCGATGTGCCAGGCAGGGTAGTTGTTGCCTCACCGATCTTACCCACATGTTTCTCAACCATCACATTCGACTTTTGACCTTCGACTTTCGACTCGATTGCAATACCCCAAGAATCGTATCCTCGATACTCGAGCAACTTCAGTGCCTTTAGGGTGAGTTGAGCTGCATTTTGTTTGTTTCCGTTATATGCAAAAATTCCGCACATATGCTTACATGATAATTGATGATTAACCGACTGAAGATAAGAAAGAAGGGTTGATAGAGGTGTGTTATACACCCATAAAGTAGTTGAGAAAGGATTTGTATGTGTGATCACTCACACATTTTGTCTTTCTCTGACGGTATACCTGATACCGGAAAGGTCCCGCAGATACTCTAGCTTTTGGCTAGGTCCGATTTGTCACTAGAAATTTTAAGTTCTAGCAACTCCTTTCTCCTCGTATCCCCGCCGAAGCAGGGCCACACGCTATTTATGATCTTCTATCTTCTTGATCATTATACCTCTTTTTTCGGCTTGTCAACTCCATCCAGGATCCTACTCCGATGATCGACCACCCGAGTATTGGTAAACCAATAGGTATCGCGCGTGATAGTGCGAGATGGATGACCCGCTCGACCTTATAGTTCTGTCGCTCAGTGATGAGTGAGTTGCGCGTTTGCTCCACGAGAGGGTCCTCGATATGTTTGGAATATTCAAATGCAAACAAGAGGAGTGCAAACCCAAGGAGAAGGAGTATCTTTCCCCGTGATGGTTTCATAAATGACCACGCAAATGAAACGATTAAGCCACTAAAATAAAACATGGGTTGCCAATTGTGCAGAATCAGAAAATACACGGTATAAATGATATTTTGTTGAGTGTCAGGAGCCATGTGTCAATAGTTCGCAATTTACAATTTTCAATTTCAAATAGTATCAGTTTCCATAACACATCTTACAGCCAGGTCGACGTCATTGCGAGGACCCGCCGATGAGGCTGGGGACGTCGCAATCTCGTAAAACAAAAAAATCAAAACAACCCATCCTGTTCTGTTGGTTTGGTCGCCGATTTCTTCTCTTTCTCAACCGTCTGATGCGGAAAAAATCTATTGATCAGCGAGTATAGTTCATATTCCTGAAGTTTTGCTTTAAAGGGTGGAGGAAAACCATCGAAATGTAAATCTTCGAGTGACACATCAATGGATGGCAAATCGGTGACGATAGTTGATACTTCTTTCATCTGCTTGAGGGTTGCCATGGTCTCAGCATCAAACTTTTCAGACATATTTTCAGTTGATCCATATTGCTCGATGAGCTTTGCACCAGTCTTTGGACCAATATTTTTGATTCCCGTATAGTGATCTGATGAATCACCCATGAGTGCCTTCAAATCTGCGACCTTATCAGGTAAAACACCCAACTTTGCTTTTACGAGCTCGGGTGTATAGAGCACACTTTTTGAAAATCCAATCTGTGGTGTGAGCACATAAATACGATCATTGACGAGTTGAAACATGTCCTTGTCACCTGTCAGAATGATGATTCTAGGTGGGTCCGACTGCTTCTTAGTTGAATCATATATTTTGACTGCAAGAGTACCGATCGTATCATCAGCCTCGTACCCAGGTGTCTCAAATCGCTTTATCCCGGTACTATCAAGCACGTCCTTTACGAGATTGAACTGTACTTTGAGATTGTCTTCAGTTGGCTTGCGAGTCGCTTGATATGTTGTAATGATTTTTTTCCGAAATGACTCGGTTGGCGTGTCAAATGCCGCTGCAATATAGTCAGGTTTTAGATCAACTATCGTTTTTTGCAACATAGAAAAGTATCCGTAGATGGCATTGGTCGGTGTACCATCCTTACGAGTAAGAGGGGGGATTGCGTGATACGCACGATGGATGAGTGCATGTGAATCGATGATGAGAAGCGTTGACATATTTCTAATCATGAAGTAAAATGATCATATCTTAGCCACGCACAAAGCTGCGTGGTCTTTTTTTATCTGGTGTACTTTGGCCTTCTTGGCTATCTTCAAGGGTTTGGTTGTAAATTGGATGATATCTGCCGGGTAGATGTACAGTCCCTTGTATAAGATGCGATTTTCCATGCACAGTAATCGGACAGGAAAGTCAGGTTTGTACTGATGGATCGTAACGAGTGCCTGTAAAAAGTCTGCATCACCCGTCATGAGATGGATCGATTTGACCTCGCCCATGAGCGCCATGCTGATCATGTCTGCAGTGAGCTTCACATCAACTTCCTTTTCTTTTCCTGAGGTAGGGGATCGATACCCGGTGAAAAACAACACTCGTTTGTCCTTTTTGGCTGATTTGTAAAAGATAAATTCATTTTTTGACATTTTCTTTTCTTGTTCGGTCTGCTTTATCCCTCGTGGGTTGTATGAAGCATAAAAATGAATATGAGTGAACTTCGTGCCTATTGTCTCTTCGATGAGCGAGAAGGCTTTTGCAAAATCAAGATATTTATCTGGGCCAAATAGTGTGTACTGAGCGCTGTACAGATTTGATCCATCGATAAACAAATGAGTTTCTTCTGAAGACTTCGTAGGCATGACCTGCTTATCGATCATCTGAGTTTTGTTAGAGACTACCACTTTGGTAGACATATTTTTCTGTTGAACTGGTCGCATCTTCCTTTGAATTGGCTGAGATTGTCGTTGCTGGTTATTCTGTTGGCGTGCACTATTTTGAGGGGAGGGAGTTCGTGGAGCAGCCTGAACGATTTCATTTAGACGTGCCAGAGCAGTACGACCTGCACGGGGCGATAAAACGTACCTCACTCTTGGCTTTCTTTGTCGCGGTTGGAAGGGGGACATGCGATCATTATACTCACTTTATGCCCAAAACACGCTTGTACACACTGAGGCACTTTATTACATTGGATAATCAGGTATTAGCTTTGCATGGTGACCTTTGGTCCTACCAGTTTCTCAAACTCCTCTTGATCCATATTTTCCTTTTCAAGCAGGGCGAGTGAGACTGCGTCCATTTCCACTTTCTTTGACTTAATGAGCTTCACGGCGTCAGCGTATCCTTTGTCGAGTATGACCCTGATCTCAGCGTCAACTTTGGCCATCATATCTTGACTGATAGATTCCTCGCGATAGCCAACACGATAGTCTGTGACGTCATGAGTGGCGCCGAGATTGATGGGACCCAGTGGACTCATGCCGTACTCAGTTACCATCGCACGGGCGACAGATGTTGCCTGGTTAAAGTCATTGGCTGCACCGGTCGTAACCTCATTGAAAAATACTTCTTCTGCTGCGCGTCCGCCCATCATGACAGATATCCGCTCTTGGAGATGTGTTTTGGTTTCGTGGATCTTATCCTTAGCAGGAGGTATCAGCGTGTGACCGAGCGACATGCCACGAGATACGATCGAGATGCGATGCACCGGATCAGTGTGTGGCATAAAGTGCGATACGATAGCATGACCAGCCTCATGATAGGCGGTGAGCTTGCGATCATAATCAGATTGCAATCTTTTTTTCTCCGGTCCGAGCTTGATTTTGGTTGATGACTCTTCGATCGCATGCATGGTTACCATATCTGCGCCATTGCGCGCAGTGAGGATCGCTGCTTCGTTTAACATATTCTCAAGCTCTGCACCAGAAAATCCAATGGTGCGCTTTGCCACTGCATCCCAGTTCACATCGTCTGCAAATGTCTTTCCTTTTGCGTGGATAACCAGTATTTGTTTACGTCCTTCTGCATCTGGATAGTCCACGGTAACTCGTCGATCAAATCGACCAGGACGGAGAAGTGCAGGATCGAGCAGATCAGGACGATTAGTCGCAGCCATCACGATGACGTTCATACTCGGGACGAAGCCATCCATCTCAACCAGAATTTGGTTAAGTGTTTGTTCTTGCTCAGAGTTTGATCCCATGGATAGAGAACTCGAGCGAGCACGTGCAATCGCATCGATCTCATCGATGAAGATGATAGCGGGTGCGCTTTTTTGTGCTGCACCAAAGAGTTCACGCACGCGTTTTGCTCCTACGCCCACAATCATTTCGACGAACTCTGATCCGGACGATGAGAAGAATGGTACGCCAGCTTCGCCAGCCACTGCTTTTGCAAGCAGCGTTTTACCGCATCCGGCAGGTCCAGAGAGGAGGACGCCTTTGGGGATACGTGCACCAACTCGCGTATATTTATCAGGATTTTTCAAGTAGTCGACCACTTCTTCAAGCTCTCCCTTTGCATCATCGATCCCCGCAACATCAGCAAATGAAGTCTTGGGCATGTCTGCTGAGATTCCTTTGCTACTCCCTGCATCAAAGTTCACGATTGAGCCTTTTTTGATTTTATCAATGGCCGTTTTCATATCTGCGATCGTACAATCAGTTCTCCCATCTTTGATAGTCAGCATCATCGCTTCATTGATTGCACTCTCGAGATCTGACGCGCTGAATCCACTCGTGAGCTTTGCAACTTCATCCCAACTGGTGTCTACGTGAATTTTTTTATTCTTCGCATGGAGCTCAAGGATCTGTTTTCGTGCGGCGATCCCTGGTCGTTCAAGTTGGATACGTTTATCAAATCGTCCAGTTCGGAGGAATGCAGGATCGAGAAGATCAGCACGATTGGTCGATGCCATCACCACGACATTATCACTCGGACTGAAGCCATCCATCTCAACGAGGATCTGATTCAGTGTTTGATCTCGCTCATCGTGACTTGGCATGAATCCCTGTCCACGAGCTTTCCCTATCGCATCGATCTCATCGATGAAGATGATCGATGGCGCTGATTTTTTGGCCATGGCAAACAGATCTCGCACGCGTGCAGCACCGATACCGACTAACATCTCCATAAACTCAGATCCAGATACACTGAAAAACGGTACGCCAGCTTCGCCAGCGACAGCTCGAGCAAGGAGTGTCTTGCCGCTTCCTGGTGGTCCAGACATGATGACGCCTCGAGGTGGTCGGATACCAAGGTCAAGGTATTTTTTCGGATCTTTCAGATAGTTTATGATGTCTGACAGATCTTTTTTTGCTTCATCAAGTCCTGCAACATCTGCGAAGGTGACTTTCTGCATACTCTTGTGTATGCGTTTTGCACGATTGGCACCAAAGCTAAAGAGTCCCTCTTGAGCTCCTTTTGCTTGTCTGATGACGAAATAGAGAAGACCAATGCCAAAGAGAATAGGCAAAATATTTGCGAGTGCACCTGCGATCATCGTCATCGTGCTTGTATTGGTCACCTCGATTTTGACCTTAGTGATATCCACTCCAGCATCCTTCAATGTTTTCAAGAAACTCTCTCCATATTCTTTTGTTGTGCGTGCACCTGATGCATCGTCGCCTTTGTAGTTCACGATGACACTGTCCTCGATGATCTGTACTTTTGACACTTTATTATCCTTGATATCTTTGATGATCTCGGTTATTGATTTTTCAGGAAACTTCTTGCCTGCCTCGTTGCTTAGTGATGATACTGCAGAACCAACGAGTAAAAGTATGAGGAACCCGATAAACATAGTTCGAATATCAAACTCGAGACGAAACTCTCGACCTTTGGGAGTCTGTTGTATTGAAGGGTTACGATTTGATTTTGGTGCCATATATGAGGTGATTGTAGCATACGAGCCGTCATTCTGCTAACCGGAAAGAGCTTACTTTTGTTATACTACGTATATATGAGTTTGTCGCGTATTAAAGATCTGTCCCACACATCTATTTTGAAAGCTATTGAAGTATTACGCTCTGGTGGACTTGTCGTTTGTCCATCAGATACTGTGTATGGTTTGCTTGTTGATGCGACCAATGAAGAAGCAGTGAAAAAACTGATCGCTTTCAAAGAGCGCCCAGTAGGTAAAGCAATATCTGTATTTGTAGATGGATTTGAGATGATGGGAAAGCTAGTTGATACGAGCCTGATCAAACCCGCCACAAAATCTCTCATCCCTGGTCCATACACATTTGTTTTACCCTCACTACACAATTGTTCAAAATTACTTGAATCAGAAAAAGGTACGCTTGGAGTCAGATTGATATCTTCTTCTGTCATTCCCGCGCAGGCGGGAATCTATGGATCCTCAATCGTAGTTGAGGATGACAAGCCCTTAACTCCTTCCGATTTCGTCACCACCCTCGTGCATGAGTTTGGTCGACCTGTCACTGCAACCTCGGCAAATCTTGCTGGAAAATCATCATGCTACAGCATCGATGCGTTTATGCACCAGTTGTCGGACAAGAAAAAGCAGATGATTGATCTGATCATAGATGGAGGAGAGTTGCCACACCACGAGCCATCAACTGTACTTGATCTGACGATGCAAACACCTACTGTATTACGTGCTACATCCGCTGGTCAAACGAACATCACTCACTCAGTCGAAGAAACAATGAATCTAGCTGAGCGTTTTATTATGTCATTGCGAGCGAGCGATAGCGAGCGTGGCAATCTAGTTATTTATCTCCACGGCGACCTCGGTGCTGGCAAAACACATTTTGTCAAAGGCATCGCGCGATACTTAGGTTTTGATCGAGTCGTCTCTCCGACCTATGTCGGAGTACAAGAATATGTAAACGATCGCGTCAAGCTCTATCATGTTGATCTGTACAACTGCCAGACGCAGGAAGATGTTGAAGCATTGCAGCTCAATAAACTAATTCACCCACCCAACGCTGTCATCCCAGCGCATGCTGGGATCCAGAATAACAAACCGACTATCGTTTGTATCGAGTGGTCAGAGGTAGGTCTTCTCAGCTATCCAGGGAAGCATGTGTTTATTGAGTATATTAAGGATGACGATCGAAATATCGCCATAATATAAGTATCAAATTATGATTATCCTTGCCATCGATACCAGCGCAGATGATACCTCGGTTGCGATCGTGAAAGATCGCAGAGTTCTTTCTTCAGTCGTCGCATCTCAGATCACGACTCACGCTGGCTGGGGAGGTATCATGCCTATCGTCGCCAAACTTGGGCATGAGAAAAAGATAGGAATAGTATTAGAGAAAGCTCTTTTCAAGCTGCGAGCTTCAAGCTACAAGCATACTGATATAGACGCCATTGCTGTCACACAAGGACCAGGTCTCTCGATCGCACTAGAGGTGGGCATACTCAAAGCCAAAGAGTTGGCGATCACCTGGAAAAAACCTCTCATAGCAGTCAACCATATGGAGGGACATCTGTACTCACCGTTTGTCCAAAATAGTGCAGGTCATCCCGATCGAGTTATTCCAGGACGATTTTTATCGTTACTTATCTCGGGTGGTCACACGCAGATCATCCAGGTCGAGGGAAACGACAAGTACACCATCCTTGGTGAGACGGTCGATGATGCGGCAGGCGAGGCGCTGGACAAAGCAGCCCGCATGCTGGGGTTTGGATATCCGGGAGGGGCCGTCATCGAGCGCCTCGCCCATGAAGTCGACAACAAAGACTTTTTTCATTTCCCTCGCCCAATGATTGGTCAGCAAACACTCGACATGAGTTTCTCAGGGCTGAAGACTCATCTCATGTATTTTCTCAAGGGCGAAAAAGGCGTCACTGTCGATCAGGTCGCTCAGATCAGAGAGATCGCGAGCTCTTTTCAAGAGGCAGTATTTGATACGATCGTCCGCAAGCTAGATAAAGCAATTTCGCAAACAGGTATCACGACCATCGCGGTCGGTGGAGGAGTGATCGCAAACAAGCGTCTACGCTATTTGCTCCGCAAACTCATGAAGAAACACGGAGGCATCGCAGTATTCCCCCCCCTCAAATATCTGTGTGGTGACAATGCTGCGATGATCGGAGTAGCTGCATGGAAGCAAGCCGAGCGAGGCGTCTATGTGCGGGATATTCAAAACCTCGGTCGTGAACCACGAAAAAGTTTGTGAGAGATCCCACTTCAGGTATACTGCTAAGCTCAATGCTACGCATACAAAACTTGCAGGTATCGGTTGCTGTTAAACAGATCCTTACCGATTTTTCGTACACTTTTGAAAAGGATCAAGTGTATGCGATCATGGGTCCGAATGGCTCTGGCAAGTCTACTCTTGCACATGCAATCGCTGGAAATCCTACGTACCAAGTCTCAAGCTCCAAACTCCAAATTTCAAATAAGGGTAAAGTGATCAATCTCAAAGATCTTGAGCCGGATGAGCGAGCAGATGGAGGAATATTTCTGTCATTTCAAAACCCGCTTGCCCTACAAGGTATACGCGTAGCTCAGCTATTACTGCTCGCGCTCAAGGGTAAAGTCTCAGCGCTTGAGATCCGAAAAAGATCAAAGGCTATAGCCAAAGAGCTAAGTATTTCTGAAGATCTACTCAATAGATCGCTCAATGAGGGCGCATCAGGCGGCGAGAGAAAGAAAATGGAAGTGCTCCAAGGAGCGATTCTCGATCGAACTGTACAGATATACGATGAGGTAGATACAGGTGTTGATGTGGACGCGCTCAAATCAATTGGTCAGTTTTTGCATGCGCACAAAAAGGGCAAAGTCATCATCATCATCACGCATTATCACCGCATACTCAAATATATAAAACCTGATAAAGTATTAGTGCTCAAGGATGGTCAACTGATTGCAGATGGGGGACCAGGGCTCGCAGAAACGATCGAAAAAGAAGGGTATCAAAAGTTTTTAGTTGCATAACTAATCATTTGCCGTTTAGTCTGTCATTGCGACGCTTCGCTCGCAGTGACAGCATCAGCATGTATATTTAACTAATTATGACCATCATCTACCTCATCCGCCACGGTGAAAGTATTTACAACACGATGCACATCGTCCAAGGTGATGATGATGACAAAAACAACACACTTTCACCACATGGACGAGAGCAGGCAGAATCAGTAGCGACCAAACTTAGCGCTGTAAGAGTAAACCAAATATATTGTTCTCCTTTGATTCGTGCACAAGAGACCGCAGTCATCATATCTGCGAAGCATAGTATGACTCCTGTCGTATACCCCAAACTACACGAAAAAAAACAAGCGATGCAGGGCATGAAAGAAACTGATATGCTCGCAAAGTATATAAATTGGGCGACCATGTCCGAAAACGAACGACTTGATATAAAGGTGACTCCAAAAGAGGAATCACAAAGGGAGGTCCTCACTCGTGCTCTCCAAGTAGTTCAGGATATTTCTAACAAACATCCTGACCAAACACTATTTTGCGTCACCCATGGTGGCTTTATGCGGGCGCTGTATACTCATCTTGCCAAGCTTTCACTCAAAGACATGTGGCATTTTAAAAACTGTGGATATTTGAAGATTCAAGTTGAGGGTGCCAACGTAAAAATACTTGAGACTGACCAACTTGAACTTAAATCACTTTTACCATGACTGGCAATCTGAATTTCGACTACCGCTTTGGTTTTTCGATGCCTGAAAAATCAGTGTTCAAGGCGAAAAAAGGTCTCACCACAGATATTGTAAAAAAGATATCTCATATCAAACACGAGCCATCGTGGATGACTGAGTCACGCCTGAAAGCTTTTAAAATATTTTCAGAAAAACCCCTTCCTTCATTTGGGCCGTCACTTGCACACATTGACTTTGACAACTTGTATTACTATCTCAAGCCAACAGATCACCAGGTGCAAAAATGGGAGGACCTACCCAAAGAGATCAAAGAAACCTATGACCGTATTGGAGTACCAGAGGCAGAAAAGAAGTACTTGAGTGGCGTATCTGCACAGTACGATAGCGAAGTTGTGTATGAAAGCGTACAAAAAGAACTGACAAAGGATGGCGTCATATTCTGCGATATGGGGACAGCAGTAGAGAAGTATCCAGAGATCGTGAAGAAATATTTTGGAAAGCTCATCCCTGCAGCTGACAACAAGTTTGCCGCGCTCAACTCTGCAGTATGGTCAGGAGGATCTTTCGTATACGTTCCGGCAGGAGTGAAAGTGAAGCTCCCCCTCCAAGCATACTTCCGGATCAACTCTCAAAAGTTTGGTCAGTTTGAACGTACGCTCATCATCGTTGAACCAGGGGGTGAAGTGAACTATATCGAAGGCTGCACTGCGCCAGTCTATACCACAGATTCACTCCACGCGGCAGTAGTCGAAATATTTGTGAAAGAAGGCGGTAGATGTAGATATACCACGGTACAAAACTGGAGTAAAAATGTCTTCAACCTCGTCACCAAACGAGCACGTGCAGAAAAAAATGCGCACATGGAGTGGATCGATTGCAATCTTGGGAGCCAAATCACCATGAAGTACCCTTCAGTGTATCTAGTCGGTGAAGGAGCTCGTGGTGAAATGCTCTCGATTGCGCTTGCGGGATCAGGACAGGTGCAAGATGCAGGGGCCAAGATGGTCCACCTCGCACCACACACCACATCTCGAGTGATCTCAAAATCAATCTGCAAGGATGGGGGTAGGACCTCATACCGAGGTCTCGTATCAGTCTCGCCAAATGCCGTAGGAAGTAAAGTCTATGTGAGTTGTGACGCTATGCTGATCGATGGCCAGTCACGTTCAGACACGTATCCGAAGATGGACGTGAGGTGCAGTGATGTAGAGGTACAGCACGAGGCGACTGTTGAGCGACTTGGCGAGGAGAAACTTTTTTACCTGATGTCTCGAGGTATATCAAAAGTTGACGCTGAGGGTCTACTGGTCAATGGTTTTATTGCCCCAGTCACACGTGAGATCCCGCTAGAGTACTCCATAGAGCTCAATAAACTCATCAATCTTGAGATGGAAGGAAGCGTAGGGTAATCATAATAATATTCTAGATTACAAATGTATACACACATCACAACACAAAACCAAAGCAATCAAATGATCATGACTGCAGGTGATCATGTTTTTTTCTTTCACAATCTGTCGTTTGATCTGAATGTTGAGATTGCTCATCCCCATGCACGAGTATATATATTTGGTCTTTTCACAGGAAAAGCTAAACAGATATACCATCTTCGTACACATCAACATCACACTGTCCCAGGCGGATACTCAGAACTTATGGTAAAAGGAGTGTTGGATGACCAGTCATCTATGGACTATTCCGGATATATCAAAATAGAAAAGGACTGCAATGGCTCGCATGCATACCAGAAAAATCAGACATTATTACTCTCATCCAGAGCACGCGTTTCAAGTGAGCCAAATCTCGAGATACTTTCTCCAGATGTCTTCTGTACACACGGCTCCACGACAGGGCATATAAATGCAGATCAGCTCTACTATATGCAAACAAAAGGATTATCTAGACCTGCAGCAAAACTACTATATATTGACGGATTTATAAATGATCTAGTGGACAAAATAAAAGGTAAAGCACCCACATTCCAATTTCATCATCATTGACCCCTATACCTCTCCATAAAAACTGAGTATAATACTCTCATGGTCCGCAAACTTTTCACCAGACTTACCAGTTCTTTCTCCAAAAAACATGCTCCGTCCAAGCGGCTTTCACCTGTGGCGTCTGATCGAAAACTTAAGAAGTACAGTAGTACGGTTATACAGCGCTACGGCAAGCTTTTCAGTAAGCTCTCGCACGAATAAAGTTTCATATTTAACTCTCGACTCACTTGATGTGATGGGTAAGGACTTGGTTGATTATCTACTCGAACAAGGAGATCCAATCCCTCGGTATGATCTGAAAGATCGTGCAAAACTTGAAAGTATCATAGCTACACCTCAAAAATCTTTTGCAGGACATGAGCTCTATAAGTCGATTTATGAAAAAGCCGCATGTTATTTGTATTTCTTTGTGAAGTTTCATCCCTATTTTGACGGCAACAAGCGCATGGCAGTGCTTTCTACGTTCGTTTTCCTCGAAATGAATCATCATAAAGTGACCATAGATTATGAAAAGGTGTATGATTTTTGTAAGATGATCGCTGCATCACACATCTCACAGGACAAAGAATTTCAACAAGTAGTAAAGTTTTTATCAACCAATTCACACCACCGATGAATAAAATTGACTTCCCACTTCTCACCAAACAGCTCGATGTAGTCTACCTTGATAGTGGTGCTACCACTCTCAAGCTACAACGGGTCATAGATGCAGAGCTGGGATATTATCAAATGTATTCGGCAAATATCCATCGAGGTCTGTATCCCTTATCCATCAAAGCAACTCAGGCATACGATGCCTCACGTGCGACTGTTGCCCAGCTACTCAATGCGAGTAGTCCAAGTGAAATAGTTTTTACGAAGGGAGCCACAGACGGACTCAATCTACTCGCAAGTAGTCTCGCACAGTATTTGGACTCTGGTGATGAGATAGTGTGCACTATCCTTGAGCACCATAGTAACTTTGTCCCATGGCAGCAAATCTGTCAGCATAAAAAGATGAAGTTACGGGTAGTGGATTCGAAACTCACTTCACAAAAAGATGGGCAAGTGAAGATGGACACGTATATTTCAAAGAAAACAAAAATCCTGACACTGCCATATATTTCAAATGTTACTGGGGAAATACTCTCTATCAAAGAAATCATCGTCGCAGCACGCAAAATCAACCCTCAGATCATCACTATCGTTGATGCATGTCAGGCAGTTGCTCATCTTCCAGTCGATGTGCAGGATCTCGATTGTGATTTTCTCGTATTTTCAGGTCATAAACTCTATGGACCTACTGGGATAGGTGTTTTGTACGGTAAAAAAGAGCAACTTGAGCGTTTGCCTCCGTATCAATTTGGGGGCGATATGATCTACAGCGTTTCAATAGGCAAAACAACATTTGCACAAATTCCCTCCAAGTTTGAGGCAGGTACACCACCGATCGCGCAGGCTATTGGACTCGGTGCTGCCATAGATTATGTGCTTGGGGTAGGATTTGATGTAATCCAAAAGCACGAGGCTGAGTTGTACGCATATGCGATCAAAAAACTTGCTGTATTTGGCAGCGATCTTATAGTTGTCCAACCTGTGGTAAGTGCACAAAATGGTCACTCCATAGTCACCTTTACCTCACCTCATGTGCACGCACATGACCTTGCTGACTTGCTGGGACAAAGCAACATCTGTGTACGAGCGGGGCATCACTGCGCCCAACCTCTGCATGACCACCTGGAACTCAGTGCTACTGCACGGATTAGCTTTGGACTTTATAATACTCACCATGACGTAGACTTGTTTGTAGCTGAGCTACAAAAAATTATTGCTGAGTTTAAGTAGCGCACAATTATTTCTTTGATAGAATATCTAGGATACTATGACCGTATACCCTGATCATTTGATGGATCACTATCGACATCCCCGGAACTTTAAGTTTAAGGATGATGTCAGCTATACATGTGCCTCAGATATGGATAACCCATCGTGTGGAGACAAAATCCAAGTGAAAGCATGTGTCTCGGGTGGGATAGTGAAGGAGATAGCTTGGGATGGTATCGGATGTGCACTTTCAACTGCGAGTGCATCCATGATGACTGAGAAGGTCAAAGGTAAACCAGTCACAGTCGTCCTGAACATGACAAAGAACGATGTTCTGTCAGAGATTGCGATGGATATCACCCCGACCCGATTACCGTGTGCGCTCATCCCTCTTGAAGCCATCCAGAAAGCACTTAACAAAAATAATTCTTAAGTAGCTCACATACCATTTCTTTTACTATTATGGCAGGTACTCAAACGGTTCTTATCACCGGAGCAAGCTCTGGACTAGGGTATGCACTTGCGCAAAAATATATTGAAAAAGGAGCGGAGGTCTATGGCATTGGTGCTCACGAGGAGAAGATGAATACAGCCGCAACAACTCTGAACTCACCCCGATTTCATCCCATCACCTGTGATATTTCAGATCCAAAACAAGTTGCGAAAGCTATCGACTCGATAGCAGCAGTAGATGTCCTCGTGAACAATGCGGGGAAAATATGCCGCAAACCACTGGTCGATATTTCTGATGACATCATCCGTGATCTAGTGAACGCAAATCTGTTGGGTCACTTATACGTTACCAAGTATGTACTGCCCAAACTATACAAGTCATCTGATGCACACATCGTGAATATATCTTCCACAGCAGGACTCGTGGCGAAGAAAAATCATGTGCTCTATGCCGCGACAAAGTTTGGTATCCGTGGGATGGGAGAGGCTCTCGTCGATGAGCTTATTGGTACGAATATCCATGTTATGAATGTGTATCCGGGTGGCTTTGTCTCAGAGTTGTATAAGAAGGCTGATGATCCTCAAGTGATGGATGGATTTATGGATCCTTCAGACGTAGCCAATCAAATCATCTATGCATTATCAGCGCCAAAGAGCATGCGTGTTGAGCAAATGGTCCTGAACAGAAAGAAATAGTTGTTGATTTATATGTATGTTTTCGAAACTAAATAAGCCAAACCCTCTTTGGTTCAGAGCAAAAGAGTATGGTTGGGGATGGACTCCTGCGACATGGCAGGGCTGGCTTCTGATGCTTGTCTATGTTGTTTTAGTTTCATTTATCTTTTCCCACTTTGATTCGATCTCTCTCTCATTTTCAGACTCTCGTATTATCTTGTTTCCTCTAACAGTTCTTCTAAAATTTTTATTGATTTTATTTTGTTTTGCTACGGGTGAGAAACCATCATGGAGATGGGGCAGAAAAGATACTATCAAAACCAAAGCCTGATCGGTATACTGATCACCATATGCGTTTTACTTGGAAGCTATCTGGAGAGGCTGGATTTGGTATCACCACCATTGGATTTGCCTTTACCAAGCTCTGTACCCGCAATGGATTTCACGCATTTGACTACTCCGAGTTTCCATCTCTCATCCGTGGTGGCTTCACGACGCATGAGCTTATTTTCTCCGATATACCAGTCGCGACCACCAAGCCCACGATCGATCTGTTGATTGCACTTCGTCAGGACAATTTTGATATGGATGCACATCGACTTACTGCAGATTCTATCGTGTTGTACGATGATCAGGAGGTCAAAGTGCAAGGAGATTTCTTTGCGATCCCCATGCCATATCGGGCGATCAAGTTGAAGCACAAAGCTCATCAGGTGATGGTAAATACCGTTTCAGTTGGAGCAACGTTTGCCTTGTTTGGATGGGATTTTCAGATGATTGATCAGATGATTGAGGAAGACTTTGCTAAAAAAGGACAAGGAGTCATAGACTTCAATAAAGTGCTGGCGAAAGAGGGCTGGGACTATATCCAACAGTTGAAAACTAGCAATGAACAGTTGAAATTAAGAACCGAAAAACTGCAAACTTTACTCGTCCCTCCAAATGAAAAAAAACAAAAGCTTGTCATGTCAGGCAATGATGCGTTTGCATATGCATCGGTTATGGCAGGTGCCGGGGCATACACAGCTTATCCCATGAGCCCCTCGTCATCAGTACTCGCAACTCTTGCTGCATGGCAGCACAAAACAGGCATGATCGTGAGACATGTGGAAGACGAAGTTTCTTCAATCAATCAAGCGCTCGGCTTTTCATATGCTGGAGTACGTGTCGCCACAGGATCATCTGGCGGTGGATTTGCATTGATGGTTGAAGGAGTGAGTTATGCGGGCATCGCAGAGTTGCCCATCGTGATATTTATCGCCCAGCGCCCAGGACCTGCAACTGGCCTTCCCACCTGGACCGCGCAGGCAGATCTTATGTTTGCGATCCATGCTGGACACGGTGAGTTTCCAAAAATAGTTCTTGCACCAGGTGATGTGTCAGAGATGATTGAGTTGACGGCAAAGGCATATGATTTAGCTGATATATATCAGACACCGGTGATCGTCATGTCAGATAAAGTATTGAGCGAATCACACGAAAGTATTGATGAGATGGCAGTTCGAGCAATACAGTCCTCATATACTCCCAATAGAGGAAAGATTGTAAAAGAAGCCACCCAATCTCCCTATCTACGATATAAAGACGCACCAGATGGCATCAGCGAGCTTCTTATACCAGGTCTTCAATCACCTCATCACTGGCAAGCGAACTCATATGAACATCTTGAGGACTCACATACCACGGAATCATCACCAGAAGTGATCAAGCAGACTGATAAACGTGCACGAAAGCAAAAAACATATCTTGGCGAGCTGCCTTATTTAGGGAGTAAGTATATTGGCTTTGCTCCGCCCAAATATTATGGTAGCCCAGATGCTCAAACAGTATTTGTTTGTTGGGGTGGGATGAAGCCGGCCGTACTTGAAGCACAGTCAGTACTTGAAAAAGATAGTCAACGAGTTGGTGTGCTTCATTTCACCCACGTATATCCCTTGGCTCAAACTATCAAATCAATGTTTGATACCAATAAACGATATATTTTTGTCGAAAACAATAGCGAAGCGCAGCTTGCTAAAGTTCTCCGCATGGAGTTAGGTGTTGATATCGGAAGAGCTCCAGAAGATCAGATACTGAGATATGACGGGAGACCCCTACTCGCAGACGAGATAGTAATTCAATACAGGAATAAGTTGTCATAATCAATATATGTCACAAAAACAATTATTCAATGATCTGTCGGGATACACTCCGACCTGGTGTCCAGGTTGTGGAGACTGGGGTATCGTCAGAGCGGTTAAACTTGCGCTGAGTGAGCAGGGCCTTGGACCGTCAGATATCTTTGCAGCATTTGATATTGGCTGTTCAGGTAATATGAACGATTTTCTGCATGTGAACAGCATGCATACACTCCATGGTCGTTCGATATCCTCGGCCATAGGCATGAAACTTGCCCATCATACTCGTCCTGTCATCGCAATAGGCGGAGATGGCGCCTTCTATGGCGAAGGTGGGAATCACTTCCTACATGCATGTCGTGGTAATCATGATATTACCGTCATTGCTCACGATAATATGGTCTATGGTCTGACCACTGGACAAACGGCACCCACTGCAAACAAAGGCACAAAGACCAAATCAACACCTGGGGGGAGTGTCGAGTCGCCTGTAAACCCACTGGCTTTAGCCATCTCCCAAGGAGCCACGTTTGTTGCTCAGTCATTCGCCAACAACAGTCGTCATGTGGCAGATATGATCAAAGCAGCGATGCAGCACAAGGGCTTTTCGCTTGTCAATATACTCCAACCATGCGTGACATTTAACAAGATTAATACATATCAA
>CAZIUF010000005.1:0-50073 GCA_964542665.1 uncultured Gammaproteobacteria bacterium
GCTCACACAGTTTCGGGTCTACCTCATACTCGTTTTATGTTTCGCCCTATTTGGACTTGGTTTCCCTGTGCCTCCCCACCAGAGGTGGTTAGACACGAATATGAGATAACTCGCTGACTCATTCTTCAATAGGCACGACATCACCCCTTGCGAGGCTCTGTCTGTTTGTTAGACGTTGGTTTCAGTATCTATTTCACTCCCTTCTTAAGGGTTCTTTTCGCCTTTCCCTCACGGTACTAGTTCACTATCGGTAAGTTTGTGTGTTTAGTCTTGGAACGTGACCGTCCCTGATTCCCACAAGGTTTGCCGTGCCTCGTGGTACTTAGGTACTCACTATCGGGTTTTTCGGTTTCGGGTACGGGGCTTTCACCCTCTGTGGCTATACGTTCCAGAATATTTCCCTACCAAAAAACACATCGAATATCGCGAGCCCTGCAACCCTCATCTCTTGCGAGATGAGTTTAGACTGTTCCGGTTTCGCTCGCCGCTACTAACGGAATCTCATTTGATTTATTTTCCTCCGGTTACTTAGATGTTTCAGTTCACCGGGTATCCTGCTCACTCTTGCGAGTGGCTCACCATACTTTCGCATGGCGGGATTGCTCCATTCGGAAACCGCCGGGTAAAACGCCTGTTGACGGGCTTACCGGCGATATCGTACGTGTACATACGTCCTTCTTCGGCACAAACTTCCAAGGCATCCTCCAACGTCATAATTTCTCCCATCACTTATATATACGAACTAAATCACACCATTAACTATTTGCATAATCAATAAGCGTGATGTCTGTGACGCAAACACTACTGCTTGCTATCCACCAAAAAGACCTTTTCTCGAATCAATTTGCTTGTTTACTTTTGATATCATCATCAACGGTTTGTGAATGTGCGGTCATCGCATACAGCTGCTAGCTGCGAGCTACAAGAATCGTATCTTGTCGCTTGTAGCTAAAAGCTTGAATCTTTCTGGTGGACCCAACCGGGCTCGAACCGGTGAGCTCTTCATTGCAAATGAAGTGTTCTACCAACTGAACTATGGGCCCTCATGCCATGGATACGGTTCGAAACAACAGCCTGTCTACGAAAATAAAGGTGCGAAAAAAACAAACCCAAAACAAATCGGGCAACGTCTATTCTAACAACCACAGTTCGCTTGTCAATGAGTATTTCACGCAAGTCCATCCTGAAGGTGATGGAGCTGATCCGGACAAGGAGATCGTGGGTATGTCCGATTTGCACCAACTTGTACTCAAATATCTGTAGAGAAGTATATCATAGATATTCTCGGAGACAATACCCTTAGAACACTATATTTGACTATTTTTGTACCAATATTGTCCACATTTGCAGCGACAGATCACATGCAGTATCATGATGATATGAAGAATAACTCATACGCTGTCTGGGCTGACACCTATACGGGAAATGATCTAGGTAGATACACGGTCATATATGATCATCATCTGCCTACAACAGCCGGGTGGATCATCCTACACTCGACACTACAGGAGATATTTCTCAATGATCGTAGCTTGTATCAGATCCAACAAATCAAAGACATGGTACTCCGAGACAGTGCAACTGAGCTACAAACGGGACGCAAGATGGTCACCCAGATCATCAATGCGGTCAGGATCCCGGGCATTTTCCGCTCCTCCCTCGTTGAGACCTATGAGCATCTCGCTGACCATGAGAGATCGATGCAACATCTACACACAACTCACCTACACAAAGCTCAAGATATCCTCACCCACATTTATCATCCGCCAACGGTGACCATCTCTACACTTCCTGTACCTGATCACTCTGCGATAGCCTCAGGTGAGGCCAGTCTGATCGATGCGCTCAAGCAAGTGATCATCGACTATATATCTATACGGCTCCATCATCAGACACCCATCACCCTGCCAAGTCTACTCATCCGGAGACTTCCTCGGGCAGAATACGTAGGCATGTGTGACACGACTGATCACGCACTTGCAGATCGGTCACAGTTGACCATCTCTGCCCATCATGGATCGTTGCGACTGGATGAAGCTGCCGATATCTATACGGTACACAAACCTACTCTTGCCATCACGAGTAAACATATCCTCACCCAACCATATCAGATGATACTCAGAGGCAATGGATATGTAAAAACTCCACTTCATGATTCAGTAGGTTCAACTCAGAACTTGACCGATGAGATGATTCAGCGTGTAGCAGATATGGCTCGAGATATCGAAAAGAAGCTTTACTTCCCCCATCGTATTGAGTGGGCGATAGAAAAGGGAGAAATCTATATTATGGAGTTGAAGAAGATATAAAACATAAACTATAAAACATGAACTATAAAATATATTGAGGACATGTCCCAAGACTATCATAGTCAACTAAAGATTAAGATTAGACAATTGGTAATAGCAACATACCAGCTCACTTCAACTTGGCCAAAGTCAGAAATATATGGACTAACGTCACAAGTTCAAAGATCAGCAGTTTCTGTAGGTGCCAATCACGTTGAAGGATATGCTCGTCAAACAGGCAAATCTCATAGATTATTTATCGGGATAGCATACGGATCACTCCAGGAGCTTGAGTACCTACTAGACCTTTCTGTTGATTTAAGATATTCTACGAAATCAAAAGTGGATATGTTGCGACCAATGATTAAGGAAATTGGTGCTATGCTGTGGGGTATCATGCGCAGGCTTGAGTTGAAATGACTATTTTATGTTTCATAGTTTATATTTTATATTCACATGATAGGAAAGATCAAAGGGACACTTATCGAAGTAGAGGGAAACGAAGGTATCATCATGACTACCTCTGGGATAGGCTATAGAGTGTTTCTTACATCAGCACTTCTAGGATCGCTACCACCAAGTGAGGTAGAGATCTACACCTATCAACAGATCCGTGAAGATGCACATGTTCTTTATGGCTTTGAGACGAAGCAGCAATATCAATTTTATACACTGCTCCTCACGGTCGATGGTGTCGGTCCAAAGACAGCCTTTACGGTGATATCACAACTTTCTCCAACTCAGATATTCGAAGCAGTGCGTGCCAATGATGTGAACTCCCTTACCAAAGTCTCTGGTCTTGGTAAAAAAACTGCAACCAAGATCATCCTCGAACTATCAACAAAGTTTAAAACGGGTTTTGATCTGGAGAAAGTGAAACAGGTAGAAGTAGACGAGGAAGCAGTCTTGGCACTACAAGCTTTGGGTTATACAAAGGCCGATTCAAAGAAGTTGCTCGAGAAGATAGATGATTCACTCCCTCTTCAAGAGAAAATAAAAACTGCACTGAGACAATAGCCATCTCAATGCAATTATTTTTACTTCTTACCACTTTTATTCTCTGCAATAATAGCTTCGAGCGTATTGATTTTATCTCTCAATGCCTGATTTGAAGTTGTTGCAGCATCACCCACATCCGTTTTAATATGCAGTTGCTTATCTAGTTCACGAATTTGTTTAAGATAATCCTCCCTCTCTCTAAGCGCGTTTTGAGCTTGAGCTCGTATATTTCTTGTGTCTTCTATAACCCTTGTAGCCTGTGCACGTGCACTTTCAGCTGCTCGCTTCGAGGATTCAGCTTCAGCGTTAGCATTACTTGCTTTACGACTAGCACTTTTGGCTCTTAAGAGTCCGATTGCACCTAGAGATGCACCAGCGAGTGCCGTTGCCGCTAGTGGTAAAGCCCAGGTTGGGGGTGGAGCCTCTTGTGTATTATGTGGTCTGGAACTTATTCCCATTATCTGTTTACTTTTTCCATCGGGACCAATAACGCCATGTTGTACTGTAAAAATTGCCGGATTGCCTTGACTATTTTCCATTACTGGATTGGCAGACTTATACGTTAATTCCACGGTTTCCTTTCCATCGCTATCAGTTTTTAGCTTTCTTTCTGAACATATCTTCGCGGCATCATTCTGTATGCATGTTGGGTTTTGTGGATCAGGTAGAGCAAGTGTAGTGCCATATGGTCTGTAGTCATGCTGTGTAAAAATACCACGACCATTAAATACTGTGCCATTGATAGGTGCTTGTGTAAGACATAACCGTATACCACGTGAATTTCCTAGTACGGCTTCGACTGGTTGAACTCCATCTCCCAGACCCAGGTTAATTTGCTCTCCTAGAGGACATTGATCAGGAGGAAAGGGAGTAAATACTTTTGATTGTTCTACACTAGCCTGTCCAAGCAGGGTTAAACCAAGCGCAGCAGCACTCACTAAGCCGGCTACACCAGATATTTTGCCTGCCCTGACAAACGTTTGACGATCGATACTCATACCTATAGTATATCACATTTCTTCGTCTTTTCAATATGCATATATTTTGAGTATACTTCGACCATGACTGAAGCTAGTAAATCACCATCCGACTCCAATCTTCGACCGTCATCACTCACCGACTATATCGGTCAGGATCAGGTAGTCAAAACCTTACGACTGTTTCTCGATGCAGCGAAAAAGCGCGGTAAGGCAAGTGAACACATACTCTTCTACGGTCCACCAGGCATCGGCAAGACTACACTCTCCTATATCATCGCCAAAGAGCTGCAAGGAGATATCAAAATCACCTCCGGCGCAGCCATGACCAAGACAGGAGACTTGGCAGCCATCCTCACGAATCTCAAAGACGGCGACATACTCTTCGTCGATGAGATCCATCGGATGCCCAAGGCTGTTGAGGAGATGCTCTATCCGGTCATGGAGGACTATGCACTCGACATCATCATTGGCAAAGGACCATCGGCACGAACGGTTCGATTACCTATCCCACGCATTACGATCGTGGGTGCAACGACCAAACTAGCATTGTTATCAGCACCTTTGCGAGATAGATTTGGTTTACTCCTCCGTCTTGATTTTTATAACGATGATCAGATGTCCACGATCGTCATGCGATCTGGCGCACTCCTTGGGATGACTATCTCTGATGGAGCTGCCCGTCAGATAGCGCTGCGCAGTCGACGCACACCGCGTCTTGCGAATCGCATTCTCAAAAGAGCACGAGATGTTGCACAGACGCGTTCACATGCACATATCGATGAAAAACTCCTCGAAGATCTTTTTGGACTACTTGAAATAGACAAAGTCGGTCTCACGGATATCGACTTGCAATATTTGCGAGCAGTAGCAGTTACTTTTGAAAATCGTCCGACCGGTATCGAAACATTGGCTGCAGCTCTTGCTGAGGATCGACGAACTATTGAGGAATTCATCGAGCCATATCTACTGCAGATCGGGTTTATTCAAAAGACCTCCCGGGGACGTGTAGTCATGCCTGTCGGACTGAAACATATGCAGTCCTCGGTCAAACTCGAGGACTGATATGGCACTTCGATGCCCCACAGGGAGCAGTCACTCCTTGATATAATCTACGGTGTTATTAGCCGCGATGGTGAAATGGCATACACGCAGGACTTAAAATCCTGTTCCTTTATCGGAGTGTGGGTTCGACCCCCACTCGCGGCACATACGATACAGGTTGTCAGGAGACCTTTATACGCTAGAATATATCCTATAGCCGCTTTAGCTCAGCTGGTAGAGCAACTATTTTGTAAATAGTAGGTCGTCAGTTCGAATCTGACAAGCGGCTCCCGGGTCCCATAGCTCAATTGGATAGAGCAACTCCCTTCTAAGGAGTAGGTTGACCGTTCGATTCGGTCTGGGATCACAGACAGCACTATCTCAACCTAGGATAGAGCATCCCGCCATGGCGGGAAGGATGACGCGCAATTTGGCCTCGGATCACAAAAATGGTATAGTTAATACCGTATGAATACTAAGCCAACCATCGCAGTAGTCGTGACGCTCATGATCGTGAGGGATGGGCGCATACTCCTCACCAAACGCTCAGCCAAAGAAACTCGCGCACCAGAAGATGACGGCAAATACTGGCATCTCCCCGGTGGGACGCTTGATTACGGCGAACATCCAGAACAAACAGCAATACGCGAAGCAAAAGAAGAGATTGGGCTCGATGTCAAAGTACACAAACTTATCGGAGTATCAACACGCACAAAAGAATCTCACAAATGGCACGGAATCATCATGACGTATCTATGCTCGTTGCACAACCCAAACCAAGAGCTGAAACTGCTGCATGAGGAGACTACAGACTATGCATGGCTCAACTATGAGGATCTAGACGATACCAAGCTCCTTCCGGGTATACGTGACCAGATCGATTTTTACTTCAGAATCGACAAGTGATGTTCAGTGTTGATTATTTTACTTTGACGTATATAGTACGAGTATGATACTCCCCGTCGCATATATCGTCATTTACGAAGATAATAAATTTTTGCTCACCCAGCGCAAAGCTGATCATGAGGACAATCCAGCGTATGATGGGAAATGGCAACTCCCAGGTGGTGGCCTTGAGGTTGGAGAGCATATCAGAGAAACTATCAAGCGTGAAGCACGCGAAGAAATAGGCATCGATATCGAAGTAAAGCGGACATTGGCGCTTACTCATAATCTGACAGATGGAGCTGACTGGCACGGCATCGCCATGGCCTTCCTTTGCAAGCGACTCAATGCTGTTCAAGAAATCCAGGTAAACGGCGAATCATACGGACACGGATGGTATACGCTTCAAGAAGCACTCAAGCTAGATCTTATGCCGTCAATGGCTGATATTCTCGAGTACATTGTCATGAGCTATAGACTTTTTAAAATAGGCACTGTCACGGTGATAAAAAATGAGGATCAATATCTGATGACCAAAGTACACGCACCGCACAAACCAAAGGCACATGATAAATGGGGATTTGTCATGGGGACATGTGATCTCTATGAGTCTTTGGAATCAGCTGTAGTGCGTGAAGCCAAAGAAGAGTCGGGACTTGATGTAAAGATTGTTAAATCATTGCCCTATACGGTAGAGATGTATGACCTCAAACTATTTACCTATCTGGTCGAAGTGACTGATTCAAAACAGGCCGTTACCCTCAACCACGAAGCGAGTGATCATCGATGGATGACACAAAGTGACATAATGCACTTGTCGGGCGATGATACATATGGCGATACCCAAATGATAGCTAGGTTGCTCAGTTAATACTCGAATGATCACTCAGACTCTCCATCCCATCGCACAAATTGTCCTCTATCGGGACGGTAAGTTTCTAGTGACTAAGCGCAAAGTTGAGCATGATGATGATCCACAGTGGGATGGATATTGGCAGATCCCGACAGGCACCATCAACTTTGGTGAGGATATCAAAACTGCGATAAGTCGTGAAGCGCGAGAAGAACTCGGTATCGATGTTGTACTGGAGCGGACACTGGCGGTTACCGACAAGGTTGACGAAGAAAAGGGTTGGCATGGAGTATTCATCGCATTTTTATGTAAGCAGACAGATTTGACCCAGCCCATCATCATCAATCACGAGGCGTACGAATATGCATGGCTCACCTATGATCAGATCAGCCAACTCAAGGTCATCCCTTCGACCATGGACACGATCCGTTTCGTGTATACGAATGCACGCATGTATGAGCTAGGAGCACTTGCAGTCATAGAAAACGAAGGTAAATATCTGATGACTAAAATATTTGCCCCACACAACCAACAAGCTCATGGGAAATGGGGATTTATCGCTGGAGTATGCGAACCAAAAGAAACTTTGGAGCAAACACTCGTACGTGAATCTTATGAAGAGGCTGGCCTATCAATCTCAGTTCTGCGCATGATACCGTTTGCGGTCGAACAGGGTAACTTTAAGCTCTTCTGTTACTTGTGCACGCTTACAGATAAAAATCAAAAAGTCACCATTAACTACGAAGCAACTGATTATCGATGGGTCACGAAGTCAGATATACTAAGTATGAATAATGATGAATTATTTGGGGACACTATATCGATCACAAATCTGCTTTAACTGCATGTAGAAGGGAATTAGATCATACGTGAGACTCTCTTGCCCAAGAAGTATCCAATGCAGCTCTGCAGTAGATAATAAAGCGGACTCATCCAATCAAAACGAGCGAGAGCAGTAAGTCTATCAGTACCCAGCAAACCTATAAATATTGAGTTTGAAATCCGTAGATCCAGCACGTTAAACATGGGGTGCATCAACACATCACGAGTGAAAAGTATTGCCATCATGACCAATAGTGAAGCGCGGAAATGATTTTTCTTCGATATTTTCTTACCCACTCTATATGAAAGATATCCGTAGATGGATGTTTCGATGATGAGATATGCGAGAAGTCCAATGACACTGATGATCATCATATGATACAAAGTATAACATTATGTGCGCGAGAGAGGACTTGAACCTCCAAGGATTGCTCCACACGCCCCTCAAGCGTGCGCGTCTGCCAGTTTCGCCACTCGCGCAATGTTAAAGATATGAACGATGAAATATAGACTATAAACTATAAAACATGCGTAACGTAGATTATATCATCTCTTGCGGGTGATGGTATAGCGATGCGGATAATACAGCAGATCAGCCGGGAGGTCACGAGCGAACTGTCTTTGGAAGTCGATCAAATACTTACTCTGCAACTTAGCCTCTCCAGTAGCTCTGAAGTCTTCGAGCAAACGATCAGTCTTCACGTTTTCATAGTTGGTAATGTTTCCCTTACCTTTCTGCGATGAGTGCCAGACATAGTATTGATTCGCATCTGTGGGGATGTCCCACAACCCTATCAGCAGATCAAATCGATCGCCCTTTTTTAAACCAGCAACATCTAGATTTATATCTCCGCCGGCACTCTTGACGATGTCTTTAATCAGTTGAGCAATATTTAGATAATCGATAGTCGTTGATAGCTTGAGAGTTGATGAGTCAGAGGCCTCCTTGAAAAAACGCTTTAAGATAGTGAGATTGACCTCCCTATTTTCGGGAGTTCTGGCAAGTTGTTTATCATAATATGGTGAAAAGGGAGACACCGGAGAGACTGCGATATTTCCCAGTTTCTCTAGTTCAGACTGCCATACAGTGCTTCGCGAAATGTTCGTTCCTTTAAGATCGGATGAGTGGTATCAATAAATAGAGTGACAATCTGGTCGTATGTACTTGATTTTGTAGCAGTAGTTCTTGGCCAATTTTTAAAGTTCAGATAGGCAGACTCATTGCTTGTGGTGAACTCATCTATTTCGTGTAACTTGAATGCGGTGATCAGATCACTTTCAGAACGATATATACGATAGGTGATATTGGAGTTGGTACTTGTTAAAGGAATTAGGTTAATCTGATCGATCTGATCCTGATTTTGAGTCAGTTTTATGGAGGATATGAGATAGTCGCCACCAATGCCTCTAATTGGCTCATCAGTATAAATAGGTTTGGTAAGATATTCTAAAAAGTTGGGAAAAGGTTTGGCAAGTGTGTATCTGATCACATATGGATCAGAAGTGTCAACCTTGACTTCGCGGAACTGAAAGGGAATACTACTTGAGGTAAACGAAGTGCCGTCAGTGTACGTAAGATTCTTTTTCAGATGCAGAGTAAAAGTGGTGTACTGCTCATTATGCTCCCATGCGTCGAGCAACTTACTCTCATAGGTACCGTTAGGCTTGCGTTGGAGCAATGGTGTGGTGATGTGCGAGATGACCTCTGGCGGGAGCCTATTGCCAGTGTACAAACCTGCTACACCAATTTGCCTTGTTTCTGAACTAAAAAAAGAGATGAAATTTTGCAAAAAATACATGTATCCAGCAAGGACTGTGAGCGTGATCAAGAAGGATATGAACACAAAACGAGTATGTTTTGTGACATATGCGCGGAACAACCAGTAATACAGACGGAGCCTGTTCGTGTTCATGGGTATATTGTAAGACATGAATAGATCAGTGTGGTACCTAAAGAAAGCCTACTGATCGAGTTAGCCTTTCTTGATCAAGAGTGAGGCAACAGAAAGGGCAAAGAAGACAAAAATGAAACCGACGGTGAGTCGCATAACCACCCTTTCGACGCCACGACGTGTTTGGAAAGTCTCTCCTCCGCCTCCCCAAGCACTGCCTAGACCTGCGCCTCTACCCTGAAGAAGGATAAACGCAACAATCATCGAAGCAACGACGATATTGGCGATCAAAAGAATATTACTCATGTGTTAGCTATTGTAACTCATATCGTGCTCAATCGCAACGTATCAGCGTGCCACTGCATTGCGCTGAGATAGACCAAAACAGACTATTTTCGGGCTTTTTGTATATCGGCATCGATGAGTCCCCGGAGATATGAGGACTTAGGGATCTGATGCTCTAACGAAACCTTTTCAAGATAGCGAGTATGCTTGGGCGACATAAAGAAGGTGAATTTGGTGTTTTTATCCTCCTCCACGTAGCGTAGAAAGTCTTTGATCAACGAACTCAAAGTATCACGTGTATACGGTGCCGTTACGACATTTTCATTATGATGCTGGCCAAAAAGCGACGGAGGGTCAACGTCTGGATGATGGAGAATGAGGATGGGCTTGCCCATGTGGAGTGCGAGACCTATTTCATATCCAACACTGACTGCAGGATGAGATGTCTCAGCCACCACACAGTGACAATCCTCTATCCAGTTTTCGACTTTTCGTTGAAAGGCAACGTGCTCACTTGTTGATGATTTGCGTATCTTCTCCTCGCTTGCATCGAGGATATGCTCAGCGATGACTGTGTGTCCCTGAGACACGAGAAACTCGACGATCTTCAAATAGTTACTTCTCATCAAATCTTTCTTCGATACAGAAGCTGTGAAGTAGATGATCATGATGCGATAGTATAGCATGACAACAGGTCATCCATCAAGTCACCATAAGATAATCCTTTATGTGAGCTTATGTCGACTCGACATTAAAGTGTCACACCAACAGTTTTTATGCGCCTTTGCTCATCAATCAAAACTGGGATCGGAAAAATATATCCTTCGCGCAATAAGGCATTGGTTTGAGGTGCGTTGATAATAGATGCTGTATATGATCGCAACGTACCTGCATCCGTATCTGCGATGATCAGTGGATGTGCCTTGTCCGGGCTATGCTTCTTGAGGACTCCATTTGCCAAAAGAGCAACATCTGCTATAGCATCTTCTTGAGTCTCAGGTGAAGATAAAAGAAATTGAAGATGTGGGCAACTGATACCAGGATGTTTACCTTTTCGTGATACTACCAATGTAATTTCGCGATGATCAGCAAAAAAATGATTTGGATAATAATTGGGGGCATCCTTACTTGCCTTATTCTCATATACAAATCCCGAGCCATGAACTATTGCCAGATTGCGTGCCATAAAGGCTGCAAGTCCTGCAAATTGGCGTGTAGTTATAGGTTTAAGATGTGATGATGAAACATAAGATCTGAGTTCAGAAATAAAGTCACCATGAGATTCATGCATGAGCGCATCCATAGCAGCAGAAAGAGCACTTTCATATACAGGAATGCTAGTGGGATCGATCATGGCAGATTGAAATACTTTGTGTGAAGCAAATAAATTTTTACTTTGTAAATTCAGCTTACCAAAAAGTCTTTCAAGATGACTTTGGTGTTTGAGTGCAAACTCGGCGATATCGAACTCCTTCTCAGCATCTGGATGACATAGCGAAATGCTCAGATCATCAGTGTTGCGATAGGCTATGGTCGATATAACTGCTAATTCTGGTAACTTGTAGTAACTTCTTTCATCATTCACATGCCTATCGAATATACTGAGTGTACGCGCCATCTCCGAACGGGTGAAATCGCGTGCCTCAAATCCAATAGGTGATCTGCCATGCGTCAGCTTGAAAGCGGCATTTTGAGCAGCACATCCCTTGGTAACTGGTTTAATTTTAGATTCGTGTCCCACAAACAATTCCAGGATTTCATCACGAGCTTGAGTACTTTCGGTGATGCCGGTACACAATATTTCTGAAGCCAAACGCGATCCATTTCCGTCATTTGTGACTCGTGCAACACCACCAGGTCCTTTGACACCCTTGAATGTTCTTCCAACAAATACAGATTTTTTCTCGCGGCCATCACTACAACCTTTTTTCCCTACAGTCACGCCAGGAAAAAGACTTTTTTGAAAAGCAGTGGCGTTGATAGTCTCATCTGCCATACGCATATTGATAGAGTGCTCGTTTTGTTGATGAATGAATCGAAATGAGTCACACGCTATATCGTGCATTGATTGAACGCCTTGATTGATATCGGGGTGACGAGATGTAAAATGTGTCCTCCACCAATCAAGCTGATATGCAAGACGAGAGGGCAAGGTAGGCACCCCCGACTCTTTGATCAAAGATGCAACAGTTGCGCGAAAAATATTTGACGACATGAACTATATTATACGCGCATGATTGAAATCTTCCATAATCTTTCGTCAAATAGCACGATGGAAATCATGAACGATTATGTGTATAAAAATCCGAATGAGACTATCCTAATGAAGATCGTTTTCGAAGAAATGTGTGGTATTTTTTTGCAAAACGGTGAGCCTCATCACGAATTGCTTGGATAAGGCGAAAGCCTAGATCATTTGAACTTGGACGAAGAGTGGCGAAGTCTATATTTGTTACACCTTTCCCCAGCCTGCTGGGCTGGTCCCCCTTCCCAAGGGAAGAATTAATTGGTATGACGAGACGATCGGGGTTCTTCGCGATGCCAATGAGTGGAATAGTTGATAGTTGATTGTTGAGAGCTGAAAGCTCCGAATCAGATTCAGGACAGCTGATTGCGTCGATAACTGCCCTCAGTTGAGGCACTCCTCCATCGATGACGATGAGGTCAGGCTTTGGCCACTTGGTATTTCTTTGTCTTCTGGTCATCACCTCTTTCATCATGTCAAAGTCTGAGTCTTGCCGTGAACTAGAAACTGGGAGCTTCCCCAACTTAAATCTTTTGTATTCCTTCTTATCTACGAGCCCATCGGTAAATACGACCATGCTGGCAGTAGAATTGGAAAATCCAAGCGTTGAGTTGTCATAACACTCAATTCGACCAATATGCAGATCTGGGTAAAACTCGTGCAGTAGCGTCTGTAGGGACTCTGCAGACTTTTGCGAGTTGTTGTACGATTCGTATTCATCCAATCGAAATGATCCATGTTGGATCATGAACTCAAGTCTTCGCATCGCATCTCTGGCTCTGATGGCAGCTTCAAAATCTTGGCGCTCAGTATACTCTGCGATTTGCTTCTTAAAATCTTTTTTTACTCCATCAATATTTCCCTCAAGTATTTTAACTAAAATCTTTATTTGATGCCGATAACGTCTTTTCTCTCGAGTTTTCAAGGCAATATTATCCATTTTTACTATGCTATTTGGACAGGGATCGCATTGGCCAATCTTAGAGTAAAAACAGGGAGACTTCGAAATATTTTTTTGAGTGCAATAGGGCACGACCTTGCGCAAATATCGTAGCACGCTCTCTGCAGATCGTGTCGAGGCAAAGGGACCGAAACACTTGAAGTCCCAAGTCCCAAGTCCCAAGTTCTCAATATTTTTAGCTTGAGTATTATTTGATATTTGATGCTTGGCACTTGGCACTATCGTAATATCTTGTTTTCTCGCTAGAGATACCTTGGGATACTCCTCGCTTGTAGTGATTTTGATATACAAATAGCTTTTATCATCACGCCATCGCACGTTGTATTTTGGTTTAATCATCGATATGAGGTGTGCCTCAAGTACGAGCGCTTTGAACTCGCTATCGGTGATGATGTACTCGATCGTGTCAGACTCGGCGAATATCGCCGCCTCTTTTTTGTCCAAAGAAGTAGATTGTAGGTGTGAAAGGAGGCGAGACTTGATGCTCACCGCTTTACCAATATAGACGATCTCATCAGATTTACGAAAAATATACACTCCTGTGGTTGACGGAGTGCTATTAATACCGACTTTCGTATTGGTGACTGAGCCATCAGGAATATAGGACATACTTATCATATTGTACTGTGACGCGACAGATAACGCCAAGCTTAACACAATGTACTATACTATAAGATAACTCATGGTATAATCGGGATATGTTTTTCAACCACGAAGAAACGGTCTCGGAGTTTATGTCGACGTTGCTCCGTCGGATAGCAGTCATAGGTATATGCGTCCTTTTTCTGGTATTTTTGACCAAACTGATGACACTCGCCCAAGCACAGGGTGATTCTCAATCTGCTTCTGACCACTCATTTTCAATATTTGGACCCTCTCCGACACCTTCTCCCTCGCCCACACCAACCGCTTCACCTACTCCCACTCCAACCCCAGTTCAACTGCCGGCAAGTATCAGCATCCCCTCAATAGGTATTGTGGGAGCATCTACAGAATACCTCAGTATCACCGCTGACGGCAGCATTGAAACGCCTCATCAAAGTGGCAACGTAGGATGGCTGCAGCTTGGACCAAAGCCTGGTGAAATCGGATCATCAATCATCTCAGGACACTACGATGATCAATATGGTCAACCAGCGGTATTTTATACCCTTAAGTATGTTCAAAAGGGAGCTGACATCATCATGCATATGGTGGATGGGAGCGACCGACAGTTCGTCGTAGATTTTGTCGGAGAAGTCGATGCCTATGGAAACAATATCGATGCAATCACTCGGCAGACCGAGTATCCCTCACTCACCCTTGTCACTTGCCATGGTAGTTGGGACTTCAATAATCAAACTTACACGAAACGGTTAGTAGTGTACGCGTCAGCAAAGAACTAAGTAATACTTGCTATAAAACATATTTATGGTTTCACCAGAATCAGTATTACGAGGTGTCGTTTGGAACCAACCCAAAAATGAAGCAGATTATGTAGCACGTAGCGGACTAATATATGATTCATATTTTCATGAAAGAAATATGCAGTTGATGACAATGGCTTCAAGGCTACCTGAAGAGTTGGGCATGCGTAAACCAAGAGATTTCGATACTGCAACCTCAGTGATATTTGCTACACCTGATACTGCTAGAGAAGTGCTTGATAAGCTTGGCGTAAGAAACTATGGCGATATAACTTCGTCTGACACAGCACTATTTCAAGCAGGAATGCATGCGTTAATTGGCATAACTGCTCTTAGAACTTCTCGTAAACCAGCTCAATATGTTGCGACTACTTTATCTAGAGGAAATGTCAGGACACCAATAGGCAAGGCTAACATGGATGAAATGAGTAATCTTACATATATTTCAAATTCTCTTGCAAATGGGCTTAGAGAAGATTGTCGCAACAAAGTAACTGCAGTAAAACCTGTTCATCAGGGCATTGCTAGAGTAAAAGAGCAGGATTATCCATATTTTATTTCACCCTTTAGTACTCTTGGTGAGTTGCACGTATATTTTGATGATATAGGGACAACAGATGTTGTTCCAGTTGTTAGGTATCCAGTGCTCTTCAATAAAGAAATGCGAGCTACAAATAGAACGCAGGACATGCACATTGATCAGCTAAATAGAGCTCTTGAGCTTGGCGATCAAGTTTCTATTCAAAGAGAAATGAGATATCTAGGTAATAATCTTCGAAGTTTGTTTATGGCACAGTTAGCTATATACTTTGCAGCTGGTCAAAGATTCCCAAATAACTTTTTTTTACAAGCTGGTGATTTAATGGGTAAATTATATCCCAATGGCAACATAGATACCGCTTTAATAACATGTAGAGGTGGACTTAGCAAAAGGACTGATTACCATGAATTTATTAGGACAAGAACAAAGAACAGTCTAAACGGCGTTTCAGATTCGACAAGCACAGACGAGTCAATTCAAGGAAGTATTTTTGAGGGCTTTCAAGATCCACTTGTTTCAATCTCGGTTCTAAATGAAACACTTGGAATGTTTAGAGAAGATCAGGCAAATGCGTATCGTAAACATATTTATACAAAAAAACGGAGAAGATAGTGTTTATTTCAGATACGTTCCTGTGTAGCTTCCTTTTAACTTCTTCAGTCCCTCAAGCTCGCCTTGGTACAGTATCTGCCCACCACCGTCACCACCTTCAGGACCAAGATCGACGATATACTGACAATGTCTGATCACATCGAGATTGTGCTCGATGACCACGACTGTGTTCCCATGCTCGACCAGTCGCACCAATGCGTTCATGAGTTTTTGTACATCAGCAAAGTGCAGTCCAGTAGTCGGCTCATCGAGGATGTAGAGCGTGCGACCCTTTTCTCCGCGTGAAAGCTCATCAGCCAGCTTGATGCGTTGTGCCTCACCACCTGAGAAGGTTGGTGCAGCTTGTCCAAGCTCAATATACCCGAGCCCGACTTCTTGGAGAAACTTGAGCTTTGGATGTATATGGACGAAGTTTTCAAAGAATATTGCCGCTTCATCCACAGTCATTCTCAGTACTTCATAAATAGTTTTGTTTTTATATCTCACTTCGAGTGTTTCGCGATTGTAACGATGTCCTTCACACACATCACATGTGATATACACATCAGATAAAAATTGCATTTCGATTTTGACTACGCCTGCACCCTGACACTTTTCGCATCGGCCGCCCTTGACGTTGAATGAAAATCTGCCTTTCTCATATCCGCGTGCTTTTGCATCTACGGTGCTGGCGAATAGATCGCGTATGTCGTCAAAGAAGCCTATGTATGTAGCAGGATTGGATCGTGGCGTACGACCGATCGGTGACTGATCGACGAGATAGACCCGATCGACGTAGTGAAATCCCTCAAGTTTCTCATATGCTCCCTGAAATCCGGTATAGTGACCATCGAGATGGTACTTCATCGCGGGATACAGCGTCTCAGTTATCAGAGTTGATTTTCCAGATCCAGACACTCCGGTGATCGCTATGAGATTGTTTACAGGTAGATTGAGCGTTACATTTTTCAAACTGAACTCAGATGCTTTTTTGAGTATAATTTCACCTTTATTTTTTTCCAGTTTCATCTCTTTGGAAGTGATTTTCTTTTCACCTGAAAGGTATTTGCCGGTTAATGAGTCGGGGTTTTTCATGATTTCAGGAATGGTGCCAGTCGCTACTACTTTTCCACCCTGCTTGCCGGCTTCGGGTCCAAACTCGATCATATATTCTGCGCTTTGAATAGTTTCCTCGTCGTGTTCGACGATGATGAGCGTATTGCCAATCTCCTTAAGATGATGAAGAGTTTTGATGAGTGCAGCTACATCTCTCGGATGCAGTCCAATCGATGGCTCATCAAGCACGTATAAGACTCCGGTGAGACCTGTTCCGATCTGACTTGCGAGTCGGATACGTTGCAGCTCTCCTCCAGATAAAGTTTTGCCCTTACGACTGATTGTCAGATAGCCAAGTCCAACATTTTGCAAAAATGTCAGCCGGGTGATGATCTCTTTGAGTATTGGCGAGGCGATCTGTTCTTCATACTTATTGAGCACTTGATGAATACCAGAGTGACTAAACTCAATGATATCCATAACTGCCAGATCACATATGTCGGCGATACTGAACTTATCTATGGTTATCGCAAGTACTTCAGGCTTAAGTTTTTTGCCCTTGCATGATTTACAAAGTTCCTCTCGCATATATCGTCCGATATCGTGTCCAGATCCATCATCAAGCGATCCAGTAGATCCATAGAATCGTCTTTCCAGCTCGCTCACGATACCGTCAAATTTTTCTTGGATCATCGTGTCCTTGCCAAATCGATTCGTTCCATTTACTCGATATATCTTGCCGGTACCATTGAGAATCACCTTTTGTTGTTCGTCGGTAAGCTTTTCAATAGGCTTGTTCAAATCAATCTTTTCGACTTCACAGACAGTTTTGACCAGTCTTGTATACCATGTTTCCGAAAAGAACAGTTTGGTAAATGGCAGAATCCCACCCTCGTTGATCGAAAGTTTAGGAGCAAAGATGAGTTCAGGATCGACTTTGTTCACATTCCCAAGTCCTCGACATGCATCACACGCACCAAGTGGTGAGTTGAATGAAAACATCCGTGGCTCTATCTCGGGCAGAGAAAAGCCACATACAGCGCACGAGAACTTTTCAGAGTACAGATGCTCTTTGAGTGTTGGCGATAGCTTTTTTTTCGCACCTTTTTTGACTTCTTCTGCCTCTGTTTGTTGGGCAAGCGTGTCGTGATACTGTAGTACTGTGAGTCCACCTGAGAGCTTTGTAGCTTGCTCTATGGCCTGTGTGATGCGCGGACGCAATGTATCAATAAAGTAGGCCTGCTTCATATCCTTGTGCGAAGCGAACAATGTATCGATGATGACAGATATATCATGCTTATTAGATTTCAAGAGAGGGATATCATCGATCAAGTCTTTCGGTAATCCATCTACGATAACTTTTTGGAATCCCTTGGTTTGTAAGTTTTCAAGTAGATCGAGAAACTCCCCCTTCTTTTGTCTGACTACGGGCGAAAGTATGGTGAACTCATGTGGTGCGACTTTGTATGCTGTACACACTTTTTTTATCTCATCAACCACTTTGTCTACGATCTGATCAACCGAAAGACGTGTGATCTCGGTGCCATCATTTGGACAATGAGGGTGACCAACACGAGCAAAGAGCACACGTAGATAGTCATAGATCTCGGTGATCGTGCCTACAGTTGAGCGTGGGTTGTGGCTCACTGTCTTCTGATCGATCGAAATACTGGGCGACAGACCTTCAATGAGATCAACGTCAGGTTTGTCCATGATACCCAAAAACTGCCGTGCATATGCTGAAAGACTCTCGACGTAGCGACGCTGACCCTCAGCGTAGACCGTATCAAAGGCAAAAGACGACTTACCAGATCCAGATACACCAGTAACGACGACAAATTGATTTTTAGGTATATCTACATCGATATTTTTGAGATTGTGCTGACGTGCACCGCGTACTTTGATCGTGTTCATCATAGGAAGGGCAGTATTATAGCGCGATTGGCGGCGGGATACTAGTGTCATTAAGCCATTTCCTACTCAACTTAACCACCTTCAGCTCACTTCAATGTCTTGATTTTATCTCGCAGGGCAATCGCAGCCTCAAAATCCATCTCCTCCACCCGTTTTTTCATCTCTTTCTCAAGCTGTTTGATGACCTTTTGCTTGTCATAGGCTGTCATAGCCTCATCATGGATATCCTTTAGGTACTCATAATTGAATGATTTTTCATGGAGCGTTTCTGAAGCCATCTTGTCACTGTCTGTATCTGCCTCAACTATTTTCTCGCGTACTGACTTGTTGATGTTACTTGGAGTGATATTATGCTTTTTGTTATATTCGAGTTGATAGGTGCGCCGTCTGTCTATCTCGTCTATCGCCAGCTTCATACTATCGGTGATTTTATCTGCGTACATGATCACCTCGCCTCTGATGTTGCGCGCTGCACGACCCATGGTCTGAGTAAGTGATATGCGCGAACGCAAAAACCCTTCTTTATCTGCATCTAAGATGGCTACAAGCGTCACCTCAGGTAGATCGAGACCTTCTCGCAAAAGATTGACGCCAATGAGTACATCAAACTTATTATTTCTTAAGTCATCGAGGATATCAGATCTCTCTAAAGTCAAGATATCTGAGTGTAAATATGCTGCCCTGACGCCACGTTCTTTCACGTATTCAGTCAAGTCTTCAGCAGTCTTTTTCGTCAGTGTCGTCACGAGTGTCCGTTCGCCGAGGTTTGCTCGTTTCACTATCTCAGCTATCACATCGGGTATTTCACCTGCAGCTGGTCGGATCGTAATTTGTGGGTCAACGATACCAGTTGGTCTAACAAGTTGCTCGACGATGCCAGTGTAGTCATTTTTGACTTTTGACTTTGGATCTAGATCCCGGATCTCGCTAACGCGTCTGTCCGGGATGACATCTTGAGATGTCACTTTAGACTTAGCTTCTGTTTTTGCCATATCCATTTCCCAATCATGTGGTGTTGCAGAAACATAGATAAAGTGTGGTCCCTTTGGGTAAAACTCATCGAATTTCAAGGGGCGATTATCGTATGCAGCTTGGAGACGAAATCCATAATCAATCAACGTTTTTTTACGGGCAAAATCTCCGTTAAACATACCGCGTATCTGAGGTACGCTCATATGACTCTCGTCGATAAACACGAGAAAATCATTTCCATATGCCTTATGAAAGTAGTCAAGCAAGCTAAATGGAGTGTCGCCTGGCTTGCGCCCATCGAAGTATCTACTGTAGTTTTCAATACCGTTCACATACCCGACTTCCTTCATAATCTCGAGGTCATAGTTTACTTTTTGGGTGAGTCGTCTGGCTTCGAACTCTTTACCCTGTGCTTTGAGTGCTGCTGCTTCGCGGGCAAGATCTGATCGTATCTGTGCTTCAGCCGCTGCAAACTGAGGACGACTCGTGAGATTATGTTTAGCTGGATAGAGCAGAATAATTGAGAGTTTAGAGTTGATAGTTGATAACGCGGGTACATCAAGTGGTTTACCCGTAAATGGATCAAAAGTCATGATATCGGTGATGACTCCCATATGAGAATCGACACGAAAAGCAAAATCCTCATATGCAGGATAAATATCCATATATGTTCCACGTAGACGAAATGTGCCGCGCTTAAACTCAAACTCGCTTCGATCATACAAAAGCTCAACGAGTCGACGTGATATCTCGGGCCAGTTGGCTGGATCACCAGACTTGATCGGCAGCATCATATTGCCCCACGAGTCAGGATTGCCGATGTTATAGATACAGCTAACTGACGATACAACTATCGCATCATTGCGAGTCAAGATATTTGCCGTTGATTGGAGGCGGAGTTTGTCGATCGTATCGTTGATTTGAGCTTCTTTTTCGATATACGTGTCACTACTCGGGATATACGCCTCAGGCTGGTAATAATCGTAGTATGAGACAAAATAACTCACTGCATTTTTGGGAAAGAAATCGCGAAACTCTTGATACAGTTGCCCCGCAAGAGTCTTGTTGTGCGAGATGATCAGAGCCGGCATATTTAGATTTTGGATGACGTTGGCCATCGTAAACGTCTTACCAGATCCCGTTACTCCGAGAAGCACTTGGTTCTTAAACCCTGCGCGCACACCATCGGTGAGACCAGAAATAGCCTCTGGCTGGTCGCCAGTAGGCTTGAAAGACGAGGAGAGCTTGAACATGCCTAGTAGTGTATCACGGAAGGATCAGATGCTCAGCTGGATCATCACCCTTTTTCTTACCTTCCTTCTTTTCATCCATTATGTGCTTTAGTGCTGGTAAGACAGATATTAAAACTATCAAAAGGATGATAGGGAGAAGATATTTGTCTATTTTATCGGCGGGGATGAGGCTGCCTAAGAAATATCCAGCAAGAGTCACGCCAACTCCCCAGACAAACCCTCCTATGATGTTGTAACTGATAAACGTACGGTACTCCATCTGAGCTATGCCTGCTGCAATAGGGGCAAATGTTCGTACGATGGGAACAAAGCGAGCTAAAATGATTGTTTTGCGACCATGTTTTTCATAAAACTTCTCAGCCTTTTCAAGATGATGCCTTTTGACGAGAGGGAGTTTTTCTTTTTCGAACACTCCCCGACCAAATTTTTTACCAAACCAATAACCAACACTGTCTCCGGCAACAGCAGCTATAAAGCATCCTACTGACAATATACCAATCGGCATGAACCCCTGTGAGGCTAGTACACCAGCTGAAAATAAGAGAGAATCGCCAGGTAGAAAAAATCCAAAAAAAAGACCAGATTCTGCAAATATGATGCCAAAAGTGACCCACATAGCGTAGGGTCCTAGTGTTCGAAGGGTTTCAAGAAGGTCAAAATGCATATGGAAATATAATTGTTAGATTGTTCTATGGTCAAATTGTTAAAAGAAACAGTGTTACAATTCTATCAGATTTATGTTCTATATCATCGGCACACCCATTGGCAACCTAGATGACCTATCGCTGCGAGCCGCACATACACTTGCGACTGTAGATATCATCCTCACCGAGGACACGCGATCCTTTGATGCACTGTGGAGAAAGGTGGCGGCGATCTGTGAGATGAGCAATCAACCCGTAGTCAATAAACCGATGATTATTTCATATTACAAGGAAGTTGAGTTTGAAAAGCTTCCAGACATCATCGACTGGCTACAAAATGGTAAAAATGTCGCGCTGGTCAGCGAGGCCGGTATGCCTGTCATCAGCGATCCTGGCCATCTCCTCGTCTCTACCATTAAGAAACGTGATATTCCCTATACCGTGATACCTGGACCTTCTGCTCTTGATACGGCACTCGTTATCTCAGGTCTGAAGCATGATCAATTTATGTTTCTTGGATTTTTATCGCGAAAGGAAAACGATATCAAAAAGCTACTTGACAAAATTCACGTCGTGCACCAATCCATCAAAGACACCGTGTTTATCGCATATGACTCACCCGAGCGGATCGCAGCAACTGTTAGTCTCATAAAAAGCTCGTTTCCCGCTGCCGAGGTCATCATCGCACGTGAACTAACCAAGAAGTTTGAAGAGGTGATCAATGCTTCACAACCAGATGTTGATCTATCACAAATACGGGGTGAATGCGTGCTTTTAATCCGATTTATAGACTAACGACGCTCCAGCCTTGTTTGTCATCCCAGCGAATCCGCCAGCTGGCGGATGGGGTCAACCTACAAACCTGCCTCATTGATAAAATTGAGGTACAAACTACTTATCACCATCTTTGTTGATTCCCACAGCTTGATATCTGATCGCTGAGTAAAAGGACGAAATGTATTTTCAATAAAAGTTGTTGTGTACCCGATACCTTTGTTTATGATTTCCGGTCGTAGTATGGCTGGGGTTTGGAACGAGTTTGCTAGATCGTACTTATTTTGAGTCATAGGTACACTGTATGGCTGTTGCGCCACCAGAGGCGCATCACTTGAGTTTTGCATAGGATTATACGTCTGATACGGCAACGATACCTCCAATCGAGGTATGATTTGTGAGATCACCACAGTGGGATCTGGCTCCAACGGTACTGACGTAGGTGTTAGCGCCTCTGTGGGTATAGCAGCTGGAGGAATATACTCTGTCGGTGTCGGTGGTGCTGGGGTCTGCGTAGGTGGCGATTGAGTTGCGGTGGGCGCTTGTGAGCGATCAAGGATCCGCATCCGATGACGCTTCACGATCTTGGAACAGTTGCCATCACAATCAAACGATACGGCGACGAGATCAAACTCACCAGGTGTTACGGTGTTATTCGGATGAGTATTGGTGATGCATTTGTATCCACGGGTTCCATTACCATATCCTTGATATCCTGTCCCAGCCTTTTCGTTTTTCATACAGATATCTATTGCTCTAGTATTATCTGCTGCTCCAGGGACAACGAGTCCACATGCAAGCTTGTCAGGGTTTGAATAGCTAGTCACTATCAAACACGAAAATACATCGCCTACAACAGGATTTTCAGGTATTGTTGCAATGTTGCTCACATCGATCCATGCAGGTTCAACAGCAAGCACTTGCTTTGAGGTGCTAAGAATTGATACAATCGTCACAATGGTTACTAAGATAAAACAAACTCTTCGCAACATATACTACATTGTACACAATAGATACTCGACGATCACGCTCATTGCATTGGCACTCTGTATCGCGATTTTACTCTATCCATATCAGCTCGTAGTGTATGGTTTCCCCCTCGTGACCTGGTATGTGAAGCAGCGTGTGGTTGCGATAGCGATACTGTATATCATCTTATCTGGCATCATGAATTGGAAGGGTAGCTCATGGCTCTCTATACTCTTTTTGATCTCACTGATCCTTGCTTCATCATTTCAGTTTGCCTATATCATCTTTTTTACGCTTGCTGCACTGCTGATCTTGAAGTCGTTGAGAAAGCTTTAGATAATTCGATGAGATTGCTACGTTGTCGCAATTCACTGCTCCTTCTCGCAATGACAAACAAGTAATCACTGGACGCACAGGATGCTTCCAGGAGTTGCTAACGAGCTTTGGTTCACACTACTGCTTCTGAAAAATGAGTGAAAGCCTCCGTCCAAGTTGAGCGCCATACGAAAGTGTAGATTTTCCTTTGCCTGTATTTTTTCTAAAACTTGAGGTATTTGCATGATAGGTGGACCACTATATTCTGAGCCTTGTGCTGTGATAGTGAGTAGATACCCTTTCCCGTCAGTACCTACTGCAGCGATGATCCGACGAGCGTTTTCATCTGATTTCATATTGATATTTGTGACACCATCATCCCAGACGATTGGTCCCGATTGCAGCGCCCATAGGACATCGTCACTTGGTGGCTCTCGACTGATACGGATCGATTTACCGTCAGTAGATGAGATATATCCGATAAATAGATCGTGAGTGATAGAAGAGCGAAGAAGTTGATGTTCTGAGACAAATATGCCAATGTGTTGATCACTCTCATCATAAAATCCACCACTCGTCGCTGATAAACAATCATATTTTGCGAATAGTGCTGATGAGGTCAGCTTCAGATCCAGATTTGAATACAGATGGACTGTACGATCAGCGAGAGGGATGATCTCATACGCATATTGATCGACAGTTTTTGTTTCTTGAGGTGTGATTTGACTCTCATTTGGCGGAGTGATGTTTGGCGAATCACTGATTTGGGATGGAGTTGTCTGTCTAAAGACAAAGATATATGCCGTGGCGAGCAAGATGAGTAGGATAACGATATATTTCACGAAGATAGTATACACGGGTCATTCCTACGAAAGTCGAAATCCAGGAAGCATGGATCCCGTTTTCCAACGGGATGACAGAGGTAGGTATTGGATCAATAGGCTATCTGTAAAAGGAAAAGCGCCAGGTATCGGATGGTACACTGGCGCTTTCTTGTGCGTAACTTGCGACCTTTCGATCGCGTTTGCGAATAGATTCGCTGGCTTGAGATATTTGGTTTACCCTTTATTTAGGTACACGACCAGTGCGTTCGCACCTCGTGCAGTACTCCACTTCTTCTTTCACGACGTACCGATCTCGGTAGTCGTCCCATACTCTAACTGTGAAGACTCGATACCCTTTGCCCCCGCAATTGGGGCAATCCTTGGTATCGTCATTCTGCCGGTTATTGTTCTGACTCACCTTTTTTTTGTCGGCCATGGTATCCTCCCGTGAACATTACATCGCGTAACTGGTTTGCGCTCTTTCGAGCGGCTTTGTGGGCACTGGGATATATGCACAGAAAGCCGCTCAGAAGAGGTTTTACTATTCGCAAAATGTCAACGTACAAGAATATGTTTGGCAAGTGACAAATGGCAATTAGCTAGTAACTGGCTTCATCAACTTACTGGGTGAAGTATACCAACCTTGACCCCAAATGTCAATACTATAGGTTTAGTAACCTCGGTTAGAAGTGAGCTCAGTTACGCAGAAATATTGTCATATCTTCAAGGAGTTGTGGCCTCTTTCAATAGCTCAGGAAATTTCAAAGATTTCATATCCTCGTGGATAAAGTGACCGTAGTTATGAAATTCAACATACTTTATATTCTTTACAGTATTTCTTACGATCTTTACTGTTTTCTGCACTGAGTCTTGGTCATTGTCAGAGTTAAATATCGTCACTGCTCCAGTTCTTGATGGAAACTCAGGATCGACCTCAAAGTCATCAAAGAAATTTTTGGTGTGCTCTCTATCAGGATCGAGCCAAGGCGCGACAAGGATAACTTTACCTACTTTCAGATTTTTATTAATACTCAAGTACTTGATGAAAAACCCAGCACCTGTACTATGACCGATCAATATAGTTTCGGGACCGATATCGTATCGCTCAACTTCTTTTTGCCACACCTTCCAATTCCGATCAAAACTCCAGGGCACTTCAGGTGATGCAGTAGGTATATCAGCTTTGAGTAGTTGAGCTTGCAGCCAGGGAACCCAGTGGGCATTGCTCATGCTTGGTGCATCAGGATCGTAGTATTCCCGTTTGCTTGGTCCTCCATGAAGAATGATGGCGTTTTTCATAGAAATTGGTGATCCCAACGGGAGTCGAACCCGTGATTTTCGGGATGAAAGCCCGACGTCCTAGGCCACTAGACGATGGGACCAGAGGCGATAGGTATTGTAGCAACAAGCTCTGAATAAAACAAACCCCGTGTGCGTCCATTTTCATGGTCGTAGCGGGGCTGTTTTGGTAGTTGAGAGGGCTTTTCGGGGATCTGCTCCCCTTGTTCACATATTGATCGCTAGATCATCGTAATGATCGATATGCTTGACAGTCATATCCGGATTCAAGATGATCGATATGACTTCAAGCGAGAGTTTACGCTTGTGATAATCGTTTTTCAACAGATAGAACTGTATCGATTTGGATAGTCGATGAAGTTTGCTTTTCGTAACTGATTCATACGGCATCCCATGCTGGAGATTTTGGCGTGCTTTGACCTCGATAAAGGCGATGGTTTTATTTGGTCTTTCAGCTATCAAATCGATCTCGCCACCTTTTGCATAAAAGTTTTGATCTAGGATCCTATATCCCTTTTTCTTGAGAAATAAGATCGCATGAAGCTCTCCTATCGCTCCTTTGGTGCGATTTTGTGCATGATCAAATGCAGGCATCAAAATATCATAGCATGAACGATAGAATATGAACTATGAAATATGAAGAAAATCTGATGTAGATTATGCTTTTGCTTCTTCGACTTTCTCGGCTTTTGCAGGAGCCTTTGCTTTCTTGGCTTTCTTTGGTGCTGCAACCTTGGCTACAGTTTTCTTTTGCTTATAGAGCTTTTGGCGTGTTTCTTGCTCTGACAGATCTTGGAGGAAGTATAGCTTGGCCTTTTGAAAAGTTGACTTCTTATCGAGGCGAATATCTGCGATGAAAGGTGAGGAGATTGGGATGATGCGCTCAACTCCAACTCCAGCCTTGGACATCTTACGGATAGTCATCATGCGTGAGGTGTTTGATCCACCCTTGAGAGCCATGAGGATACCTTGATACTCTTGGATACGCTCTTTTTCTCCATCTTTGATGCGGTAATCGACCGTGATCGTGTCACCGACTTGGAGCGTAAGGTCTTTGAATGAAAATGAGTTGGCCATAGAAAATAGAACTTGAGGGTAATTGTATCATTTAGACGCTTTTTTACAAGCTTCAATATAGGCCACGAAGAGCTGATGTGGTGAAAGTGGGCGAGATTTGTACTCAGGATGACCTTGGGTGGCTAGATAAAATGGATGTTTTGACTTGGGCAACTCAATAAACTCCACAAGTCCTTCGACCTTTGAACGACCTGAGATCACGAGCCCCGCAGCCTCAATCTCACGTGCAAAGTCGTCATTGAACTCGTATCTATGTCTGTGGCGCTCAGAGATGAGTTTGGAGCCGTCCTTTTGTAGACGAAAGCCCTCTTTATCTTCGTAGATATCAAAGGTCTGCGTATCTGGCTTGAGCACTGCTTCCCAGCTCCCAAGGCGCATCGTGCCTCCATACGCACGACGTTTCATCAGCTCTTCTTGAGACTTGATCATGTGGATGACCGGATGTTTGGAGTGAGGTGCATTTTCGGTCGTATTGGCGTCTTTCCAACCAAGTATGTCGCGAGCAAAGCTGACAACGGCGAGTTGCATGCCATAACAAAGTCCGAGATATGGTATTTTCTGTTCACGTGCATATCCAGCAGCAGAGATCATGCCTTCGGCTCCTCGCTCTCCCCAACCGATGGGTACGACGATGCCATCGGGATGACCAATGACAGCTACGCCATTTTTCTCAATATCCTGGGCACTGATCCATCGTGTTTTTACCTTTTTGCCAACTTCCCAACTTGCATGATCGATCGCATCAAAAAGAGCTGCATATGCGTCACGCAGATTGTATTCACCTGTTCCAAAATACTTTCCAACGACCACTACATCGAGTGGGTCAGTTTGTTTATTGATTGAGATGATACTTTTTGTGAGATCGTACCATTGCTTGAGATCGACTGTTTTTGATTTGGTTGATAATCCCAATTTAATCAAAATTTTATTGTGCAGGTCTTGATCTGCAAGTATCTCAGGTATCCGGTATACATGATCCACATCTGGATTGTTGATCACTGCCTCAGGAGCAACATTGCAGAATAACGCAAGTCTTTCGCGGCGACGTAGGTCCAATGGTTTATCAGCACGAGCGATGATAAAGTCTGGTTGGATGCCCATGCCATTGAGTGTGCGCACAGATAGCTGTGTGGGTTTGGTCTTTGGTTCACCAAGATGACTTGGGGTTGGAACATAACTCACATGGATATGGATGACACTGCCTGGTTTGCGCAGGGTGAGTTGACGTGCTGCTTCATAGTACAATGCATTTTGATATTCACCTGCAGTACCCCCAAGCTCAATGACGACAATGTCTGAATCATGTTTTTTTCCAGCGAGCTCTATGCGATGAAATATTTCATCGACAATATGAGGCATAGCTTCCACATCTTCGCCTTTGTATTCAAACGCTCGCTCTTTATCAATAACTGTTTTATATATTTTTCCTATCGTGCAGTAGTTCTCGGCACCCATGTCTTGATTGAGATATTTTTCATAGGTGCCAATATCCATATCTGCCTCAGTGCCATCATCACATAAAAATGTATCACCATGTTCGATAGGATTGATTGTACCCGCATCGACGTTCAAATAATTTTCAAACTTTATGGGTGCTACTGAATATCCGCATGCTTTAAGAAGAAGAGAGATAGAAGCAGATGTTATGCCCTTACCGATGCCGGAAATGACACCGCCGGAGATGAAAATATATTTGCGTGCTCTCACGGAAGTAGAGTATGCAGTATGAACTTAAAAAAAACAAGCTCAATTTGTCGAAAATCAGGTGAGTTTCGTCGCCTTTTGGAGTTCACGCACTTTTGGATAGTCAGGATGCGCCCAGAAGTAACCAAACTTACCGCTGCGTAATACCATCGCTTTACCATCACTTGCAATCGGAGCCGGTCCATACAACTTCAATACCAACTCAGCAGTAAATCTCAGTGGTTGAGCATCCTTGACAGCTGGGTAGTCAGGATGTGCCCAAAACTCACCATATCTGCCCTTGCGGAGTAGATAAGGTTTACCTTCAGTGGTAAGTGGAGCGGGTTCATATTGCGCGAGAAACTCAGCGCTGACTGCTTTGGCATTGAGCTCAGCGTTGACTGAGTCTTGGGTGCGCCCATCTTTATTGATGCGCATAATTCCCTTGCAGGTCGGATAGTCTATACAGCTCCAAAACTTTCCAAATCTACCTAGTTTCTCGACCATTGGCTTTGCACAAATTGGGCATTTGCTGTTGGGGACCACTGCACCAGTATTTGCCTTACTCGTATCGGCCATATTAGCCTTGAGTATCTTTTCAAATGGTTCATCAAACTCGCGCATAACGTCGATAAACTTTCTTTCTCCGGTACTGATATCGTCCAACTTTTGTTCAAGATCAGCGGTGAACTGATAGTTCATGATTTCAGCAAATTTTTCTGACAGATAGCCCGTCACTATGACTCCAGTATCTGTTGGATGCAATCTTTTTTCTACGATTTCTACATATTTTCTTTCGACAATCGTTGCAAGAATACTCGCGTAGGTACTAGGTCGACCAATACCCTGTTCTTCGAGAAATTTGATGAGTGTTGCTTCGCTATACCGAGCTGGTGGTTTGGTGCTTGTGAGCTTTGACTCGAGTTTGTCTGGTGTGAGTATTTCTCCTTTTTTAAACGGATTTTGTATCGTCTCACCGATGTCTGTTGGATAAAGTTTGGAAAAGCCAGGGAATGCGATCGATTGAAAGTCCGCTCGGAAAGTAATATCTGGCATACCTTTGACTGGTGCGATGACAACCACCTTGTTAACCTGAGCATCGCTCATCTGACTACCTACTGTGCGAGCAAATACGAGTTGATACAAACGCATCGCATCAGAGTTCATCTGTGAGGCAGCTTCAGGATCAAGATTGGTAGGTCTGATGGCCTCGTGTGCCTCTTGTGCGTTTTTACTTTTTGTTTTGTATACACGCTTTTCGAGATATGACGGCCCATATGTCTGAGTGATATACGTTGCAGCTTGGGCAACAAATCCTTCACTGAGGTTAACGCTATCTGTACGATGATAGGTGATATAACCTGCCTCAAAAAGCTGTTGAGCAAGACTCATCGTACGTTTCGGCGCATATCCGAGACGGGCACTTGCTGTCTGTTGTAAAGTACTGGTCGTGAACGGTGTCGGAGCAGATCGATTCCCAGTTGTCTCTACTATCGAGTCAACGACGAGTGATTTACCAGTAAGTTTTGAAATAAGAGACTCTGCATCTTCCTCAGTTTTGAGTGTTGCAAAATTTTTATCTTTTTGAATATATTCAAAGATGATGTCTTTGACTTGGGCAAAAACTTGAAACCAAGTGACAGGAACAAATTTCTTGATTTCTTCTTCACGTTCAACAACTGCTTTGAGCGCAACACTTTGGACCCGACCTGCAGAAAGTCCCATAAAAAACTTCCGCCAGAGTAACGGAGACACCTTGTACCCAACCAATCTATCGAGTACGCGACGGGCTTTTTGAGCTTCGACCAGATTCTGATTTACAGATGTAGCATGGGCTATCTGAGATTTGATCTCGCTTGGAGTGATCTCATGAAAGGTGACTCGCTTGATCTTTTCTGGTGCATTTACCACCTCTGCAATATGTGATGCGATACTTTCGCCTTCACGATCAGGGTCAGTAGCAATCAGAACTTCTTTTTCAAGTGCACTGAGGCGCTTGATATCCGCCACGATCTTCTTTCCTTTTTCAGACACCACATATATTGGTTCATATGTCTTAGTGTTTATGCCCAGTTTCAAATCAAGATCAGGATTGGCTTCCTTTTGCTTTAGTTTTGATTTCTTCGTTTTTGTTTTCTTGATTGAAGTGCCTCGTTTGCTATCAGGTAGATCCATGATATGCCCGTAGCTTGCTATGACAGTATATCCTGCACCTAGTATACGGCTGATGGTACGGGCTTTTGTCGGTGATTCTACGATGATAAGTGTCATATGTGATCAGATGCTGTTTTGAATAGTACGGACATAAGTTCTCGTTGTCAAACAAATACCCCTCACTATTACGAGTGAGGGGTATTATAGATGAAGACTAGATTTAATGAGTATATCTATCCTTGACCTGGAACCAAATAAACAATCCAATCAGTAAACTGACAGCTGAAGGCACTAAACTAAAGACAATAGCAGCAATGCTATGTGACGATAGTAAACTACTCACTGCACTCAAAAGGAATCCGAGATATACGAGGTGCCATGACTTATGAGTCATAGTTTTTAGACCTGGAATAGCTTGAAAGTACAATTTTACGCTAAGTACACTAACTCCAAGTTGTAATGCAGCGAGGAGGAGTCCTAGTATGTTAAATCCAGATACTGCTTTGGCTCCGGCAAATGGCATGGTAAGCCCTGAAATACCCAGATACAAAACAACTCCGGCAACCGCACCTAATACAGCCAAGACCATAAATACTGCACCTATGATAGCGAGAGGATATGCCAGTTTTACAATGATGTCTTTGACACTATCAGGCAAACTGAAGGGGGCTTTCTTAACGAGATATTCATCACAAAGACCTTCAAGTTGATTTACAAGAGACATGATGTCCTGAGGTTTTTGATGAGTGGTTGGAACATTGTGTACTTCGGTCATAAGGAAATATAAATTAATATTACTGCAATTACAGTGTAGTACTGTTTTTATAGGTGTCAAATCAGCTCGATCTATGCGCGCGTCGCTTGAGTAGCTTTGAGTCGATAACAGAACGTCTAAGCATCGATTGAGCTTCTGCTCTATTCGTTGCCTCAGGTGAACTTTTCAGCAGTTCTTGCGCTCGAGTCATAGCTTCAGCGGTCAGTTTTTCATCGATCTCATCCTGACCATATGCTCTCGAAACCAAAATTTGAATGATCTTGCCATCTGTTTGCAGATATCCTCCCCCAATGGCTAGTGACTCCTCTACTCCACCGGTACGATACGTTACGATACCCTCTGTGAGAAGTGCCAAAAGCGGGCGATGATGTGGCAACACAGTGATTTCGCCATCAGCAGAAGGAGCAGTGAGAGAGCTCACCTCGACAGATCGAACAATTTTCTTTGGAGTGACGATACTGAGTTTGATCATGATATGGACTAGATGTATTAGACAACTTCTTCGATATTTCCTTTCATGTAAAATGCCTGTTCACTTTTATCATCATGTTTGCCATCGAGAATCTCTCTAAATCCTTTGATTGTATCTTCTCGTTTTACATATCGACCTGGGCGCCCCGTGAAAGCCTCTGCGACGTTCATCGGCTGTGTGAGAAATCTCTGGATCTTGCGCGCTCGCGATACAGTTTTTTTATCTTCTTCTGAGAGCTCTTCCATACCCAGAATGGCGATGATATCCTGGAGATCCTTGTATCGCTGCAATGTTTTGAGCACATCGCGAGCTACTTGGTAGTGTTCCTCTCCAACTATTTCTGGGTCAAGTGCACGACTCGTCGAGGTAAGCGGGTCAATAGCAGGAAAAAGTCCTTGCTCTGCCAAAGATCGCTCAAGTGATATTGATGCATCAAGATGTGAGAAGGTCACTACAGGTGCTGGATCGGTATAGTCGTCTGCTGGTACATACACAGCCTGGATAGATGTAATAGACCCTTTTTTGGTTGAGGTGATGCGCTCTTGGAGAGCTGCCATTTCACTGGCTAGAGTTGGCTGATAACCTACTGCTGATGGAATACGTCCTAGGAGTGCTGATACCTCTGATCCCGCTTGGGCAAATCGGAAAATATTGTCAATGAATAGCAGCGTATCCATACCTTTCTCATCGCGGAAGTACTCTGCCATCGTCACTCCAGTGAGCGCGACACGCAGACGGTTGCCTGGTGGCTCGTTCATCTGGCCAAATACGAGACATGTCTTGTCGATCACTTTGGTTTCCTGCATCTCATGCCACAAATCATTTCCCTCACGGGTACGTTCACCAACGCCAGTGAATACTGATACGCCAGAGTGCACTTTGGCGACGTTATGAATCATTTCCTGGATAGTGACGGTCTTTCCTACGCCAGCCCCACCGAATATGGCCACTTTCCCACCTTTGATAAATGGCGCAATCAAGTCGATGACTTTGATCCCTGTTTCAAAAACTTCAGCTTTTCCTGATTGTTCAGCGAGAGTTGGAGCATCACGATGGATTGAGTATCGTTTTTTCGTCTTGGGAGCAGGCATCTCATCAACTGGTTCACCCAGTACGTTGAATATACGACCGAGTGTCTCTTCACCGACTGGTACTTCTATCGATTTGCCAGTATTGACGACCTCCATACCGATAGTTAGTCCATATGTAGATCCCATGGCTACGGTACGAACAGCGCCTGGACTCAGCACGGTTTCGACCTCAAGTGTAAGAGTCGTATCAGCAGTTTTGACATGTAAAGCATCATACACTTTGGGTGTTTCATTTTCGGCAAACTGTACGTCGACGACGACGCCTCTGATAGATAGTATTGATCCTTTCATAATATAGTTGATAATTGAAAATTGATAATTGACAACGTTATACACTGTCAATTATCAGTTCTCAGTTACTTTCCACGCTCTCCTTTGCGGTGATCATATCAAGGAGCTCTCCAGTGATCTTTGACTGACGCAACTTATTTCCAATCAACGTGAGACTATAGATGACGTCTGAGGCATTGTCGGTCGCATTTTTCATCGCCATCATGCGCATACTATGCTCCACAGCTTGAGATGAGATGACTGCCCCACGTATTTTTTCTTCTACGATGCTTCTCAAGAGCGGATCAACGAGAGAAGCAGGAGACGGCTCAATAAGATATTCTAGATTTGTCTGCTCTACTGCAACTGCACTTTTGGTATCTTTGGATTGAAAAGGTAACAGTTGATCAAGGACCACATCTGATTTGGTTGCTGATATGTACTGTGTGTAAAGAAGCTTGATCGAGCGAAATGAGCCGGACATAAATAGTGCGACAACTTGATCGAATATCGCGGTCACTTGTGTCATGGGATGTCCTGACGAATAGTCTGACAGAATATCACGATCAAATCGACTGATAAGTTGAGCACCTTTCGTACCGAGGGTGATAAACTCAGTCTCTTTGAGATTAATATGTTTGATTGCATATCTCAAAAGGTTTACGTGAAAGGCACCACAGAGGCCTTTGTTTGCTGATATGTAGATGATCAAATCCTTGGTTTTATCGGCAGGTGGATGCTGTAACAGTGGTGAGTGACTGATATCAATCTTGGCTGCAACTGATTGCAAGAGTTGGTACAAGCTTGTGCGGTATGGCCTACCTTCAGTCTCCTCTGCTACTGACTTTTTCATTTTGACTGCAGAAACCATTTGCATGGCTTTGGTGATTTTCTTTACGTTTTTGACTGATTTTGTCTTTTTACGGACAGCTCGTAGATTCATTTTTTAGATGTAATATTTACATTGCCAATACTATTCATCAGACGATTAATAAATATAATCAAGAGAATATTCATGACTGAGAGAAGCAGTAAAAAAGTTGTGACAATGGGAGATAAATCTTGGATGTAAAAAAGAAAAAATAACCAAATACTAAGCATTATTAGTATTAAAATCGTAGTAGTTAAATTAACTATTCGCTTGGAGGGAATATATGGTGAAAAAAAGGGAATAGAAATCATTATTTCAAATATTCAAAACTATCGATTTCAGAGCTTCCTCATCTTCTTTGTCCAGAATCTTTTTCTCATTAATTTTTGTGACTAGCTTTTTGTGGCCATGTCTCAAAGCATCAAGATATGTTTTTTCCCATGCCTCAACTTCCTTAACATCAATCTCATCAAGATGACCATTGTTCATCGCCCAAAATACTGCCACTTCGGAAGCGAGATCATACGGATTGTTCTTGTTTTGCTTGAGGAGTTGCGTGGCTTTTGCTCCACGATTCAAAAACTTCTTGGTTTCTGGATCCAAGTCAGACTCAAATTGTGAAAATGCAGCAAGCTCGCGATACTGTGCGAGATCAAGCTTGAGTTTTCCAGCTACTTGCTTCATAGCTTTGGTTTGTGCTGATCCGCCGACACGCGAGACCGAAATACCTACGTTGACTGCTGGTCGCATACCTGCGTTGAACAAATCTGTCTCAAGAAATATCTGCCCATCGGTGATAGAGATGACATTGGTCGGGATATATGCTGATACGTCGTTTTCAAGTGTTTCGATGACTGGCAAGGCAGTGATTGATCCTCCTCCAAACTTCTCATCACGTCGACATGCGCGCTCAAGAAGACGTGAGTGAAGATAAAAAATATCACCGGGATATGCCTCACGTCCTGCAGGTCGGCGGAGAATCAATGAGATTTGTCGGTATGCATATGCTTGCTTGGTCAAATCATCATAGATCACCAGGACATCCTTGCCCTGATCCATAAAGTACTCTGCGATGGCACATGCTGAGTACGGAGCAAGATACTGCAATGCAGCAGAATCAGATGCTGATGCTTTGAGTACTACGGTATAGTCCATGGCATCATGGGCCTTGAGCAGCTCAACAATCGATGCAATTTTTGAATTTTTCTGACCAATGGCACAATAGATACAGATGACATCTTGGCCTTTTTGGTTGATGATTGTGTCAGTGCACAAAGTGGTCTTGCCTGTGCCACGGTCGCCAATGATCAACTCTCGCTGTCCTCGACCAATCGGGATAAGTGCATCGATAGACTTGATACCAGTCTGTAGTGGCACTGATACTGATTTGCGAGTCACGACACCAGGAGCGATCTTTTCAACGGGATAATATTTGGTTGCTTTGACTGGATCTTTTGCATCCTCTGGAAGACCGAGGGTATTTACCACTCTACCTAGTATTTGATCTGACACACCGATTGAGAGCTGTTTCCCAGTAGCAGTAACACGACTGGAAGAAGTGATATCTTCATATTTACCCAAAACCACGATACCGACATTGTCAGGCATCAAATCGACAATCATCCCGTCTACCCCAGTTTCAAATCTAACCAGTTCACCGTATGAAGCTTGGGACAGTCCACTGGCAATAACCACGCCATCTTTGATCTCTTGCACGATACCAACTTCTTGCACACTTCCCGTTGAACGCTCTTGCGTCGCAAGCTCTTTTTCAAAATCTTTGATGAGTTGGTTTATCTGGATGGTTGACATATTGTGTGGATAAAGATTAAGCAAAAATTGTATCGATCCTTGATTTGACAGAGCAATCTATGCGTTGTGAGCCAACCTCTATTACAAAACCAGCGATAAGCGTTGGATCAATGTGTGCAGACAGAGTTGCTGTTGCTAATAATGGAAATCCCGTCTTGATCTTATCCAGCTCATCTTTGGACAAGGCATAAGGTGCATATACTTGAGCTAGAACAGTTTGATCAGTCAAACGTGACTTCAAAAAGTTCTTTAGATCTTGGCGAAGTGCAGGTGTAAGTTTCATATATCAGCTTATTTATTTGACAGGATGTGCTTGGTGATTTCTTTCTGTGCATCTGGCGTCAGATACTCATTAAGTCCCTTTTCGATGGTCAGCTTTGCCATCTGCTTCACCTGTTCGTTGAGTTGCTTTTGCACTTCTTTCTTTTCTATTTCTAGCATCTCACGACCGGCAGACACAATATCTTCAGATTGCTTCTGAGCTTGGCTGATCAGATCAGCTTTTGATTCATCTGCCGCTTTTTTGGCCTCGGACATGAGCTCTTTCTGCTTTTCTTTCATCTCTTTGAGCATCTTTACCTTCTCCGACTCCATAGAGGTATGAGAGTTCTGCAGATCGGTAGAAAGCTTGAGTCTATGCGCCTCTTCCTCTTGCTGCTTTTTGAGATACGCAAGGAGTGGTCCAGCGATAAACTTGCGGAATATAAAATAGAAAATACCAAAGTTTAGTATTTGTGCGATTAAAAGCTTCGGATCTATGCCAAGTGCTTCCATAATATGCAAATAATATGTGTATTTATACGAACTTGATCATCAGCGCGACTACGAGAGCAAAAATTGCCAGTGACTCAGCGAATGAGATCGCCAAAATCATGTTAGTCTGGATCGTTGACGCTGCCTCAGGGTTGCGGCCAATAGACTCCATAGCTTTTGAGCCGATGAGAGCAATTGCGATAGCAGGTCCTATCGTACCAATGGCGATTGATAACGCGGTGGCGAGCACTTTCATTGTGGCTACATCCATAGATATAAGAATAAAATAATAATTTTAATGATGGGCTTTTGTGGTGGCCATATTGATTAACACGGCTGATATCATCGTAAAGACAAGTGCTTGAATGGCACCAGCCATGAGTTCAAGTACATAGAAAGGAACAAGGAAGAAGGATACGACTGAAGGCAGTAGGAATGCGACGATCGCAATCAAAACCTCGCCAGCAAGGACATTTCCAAATAAACGGAACGAGAACGAGAGGATACGCGAAAGCTCAGATATGAGCTCAAGAATACCTACAAAGAACATGATGGGACTACTAAAGTTAAAGAATTTTTTCAGGTATCCACCCACACCGTTGTACTTCATGCCATAAAATTGGATAAGCGATACGGTGATGAGCGCAAGAGCAAAAGTAGTGTTGAGATCAGCATTGTTCGCGCGCAAAAAAGGAATTTTATTATGCGACTCTGAGGCTACTTCTGTAGATCCTTCGTGACTTTCTTTTGCCGTTGGCACACTCACTTCTTTAGTTGATGTTGTTTCTACCTCAGTCGCATGTGCGACGCCAGTCTCAAGTGGCTTGATGAGTAAACTGCCTACCGTTGGCATGAGCCCAAACCAGTTATTGGCCAAAATATAGAAAAAATACGCCGCTAAAAGTGGGAAAAAGGCCTTCGTTTTTTCGTGCAGTATCGAAGACAGGAAGTTGTAGATACCCGTGAAGAGTGCGTTAAAGAGGTAGAAAAGTCTTGACTTTTTTTTATGTCGGAGTTGACTTTGATAGTACTTGCCGATAAGTATACAAATCAAGAGCACTATCCATGAAAGCACCATTGAGTTGGTGATCGGAAAACCAAAAAGATTAAGGACCTCTTCGGCCTTGATACTAATATGTGGCATAAGTTCTGTCAGAATTGTACCAAAAGGATGATGACGATGTTACGGCAAGTTGATGTATATCAAACTAAGACATTTATGATGAACTAGTTTTTTGCAGGTTGATAGCGTTATCTATCATCAAGTTATATCCATCCTCACGTTGAGATAGGGTACCTTTGACGAGCACTGGTGCATGTTGTGAGAATACACTCTTAATAGACTCATATGTCTTAGGGAATGCTACCATCTCAAGTGAGCCCGTTCCGTCATTGAGTGTCATGATCGCCATTTCGCTCTGATCTTTTTTTGTCCTCACTATTTTGAGTGTAGATAAAACTCCTGCGAGGATAAACTTCTTTTTCACATCGCCAGGAGTGAGATCCTTGATCTTGATCGTAACCTTTTCATCAATGATTTTTTGATACCGGGTAAGCGGTGATGAAGAGATGAGAAAGCCTATCAGTTCACGCTCAAACTCAGCAATCTCATACTCTGCATACTCGGGCAAACTAGGAAATGAATCGGGTAACTCAGATGGCGACTCACTACCAAACAAATTGGATTGTCCCATCTGACTTGACTCCTTTGTTTTTGCGGCTTGTTCTACAAGCTCAGGAAATATAGTGATGAGTGATGCTCTGTTACCAAACGCTGCAAATGCGCCTACCTTTATCAAACTTTCTAAAGTTTTTTTGTTTACTTTACGAAGATCCACTCGATGCAAAAAATCACTAAAACTATGAAATGGTTTATTGCCTCTGGCGTGAATCACTGTCTCTATAGCAGCAGATCCGACGTTCTTGATAGCAGTCAGACCAAACCTAATATCTGTATTTTCAATTGAGAAACCATCTTGTGATTTATTGATATCAGGAGGAAGCACTAATATGTTCATCCGCTTACATTCCTCGAGTGCTGCACCTATTTTCTCATCTTTGAAAGGTCCTGACGACCCGTTGATTTCAGCAGTTAATAGCGAGGTCATGAACTCGACTGGATAGTTAGCTTTCAGATACGCTGTCCAATAGGCGATGAGGGCATACGATGCAGCATGAGCTTTGTTAAATCCATATGCGGCAAATTTCTCGATAAAACCGAAGACGTCTTCTGCCAAACGACGCTTGTATCCATGCTCGACACAGCCCTCTATAAATTGAATTTTGCCTTTTTCCATGAGTGATTTCTTTTTCTTTCCTACTGCCATACGCAGTAAATCGGCATGTGACTTCGTAAAGTGTGCCATCACCACCGCAATGTCGATGACTTGCTCCTGATAGACAAGTATTCCATAGGTTTCTTCAAGCACTACTTTGAGATCCTTATGTGGATAGGTTACCGATGAGGGATTCCGTTTGCCTTCAATAAATGTAGGAATTAGATCCATAGGACCAGGTCTATACAGTGCCACCATGGCGGTTATATCAGTCAGCTTGTTTGGCTTTAGATCCTTTGCAAGTCTCCGCATACCTCCTGATTCAAGCTGAAACACACCCACCGTGTCACCACGGGAGATGAGATCATATGCTTTCTGATCGTCTAGACGCACCTCATGTATATCTATCGTTTCGCCATGAGTTTGTTTAATAAAGTTCATCGCTGACTCAATGATGCTTAGATTGCGCAGTCCCAGTATGTCAGCTTTTACGAGTCCGATCGCTTTATTGTCTGAAACGGCATTCAAATCAAGCGAGTACATGTCGTATTGGGTGATGATTTTGTCACCCTTAGGTTCGCGTTGAACAGGTATGTGATCAGTGATCGGACGGTCTGCTACGATGAGTCCTGCAGCATGTACTGATGCATGCCGAGGTAGCCCTTCCAGTCTTTGTGAAACATCGATGATCTGCTTGATCTCTTCCTCTCCTTCATATGCTAGCTTGAGTGCAGGAGATTGTTCCATTGCTATCTCTAGGTTGACTGGAAAGCCTTGTTTGCTTGGCGGAATCATTTTGGCGATGCGGTCTCCCGTGGCATAGCTATGGCCAAGTGCTCGACCTACATCTCTGACGACCATCCGTGCCTCCATGGTTCCGAATGTGATGATTTGAGCGACGCGATCTTCTCCATATCGCTGCGAAATATACTTCACAACTTCTTCGCGACGAGTATCTGCAAAATCGATATCAAAGTCTGGTGGCGTGGGACGCTCAGGATTCAAAAAACGCTCAAACGGGAGGTTATAGTCCAACGGATTGATATCAGTGATGCGCAGACAATATGCGACAAGAGATCCGGCACCGGATCCACGTCCGGGTCCGACTGCTATACCGTGATCTTTCGACCAATTTACGACGTCCTGGACAAAGAGAAAGTAAGGTGCGTATCCCTTGTCATTGATGATTTTTAGCTCATACTCGAGTCGGGCTGATATCACTTCCTGGTCATACTCTTTGACTCTGCTTCGTCGCTCTTGGACAAGATGGAGTAAATGCTCAGGAGGTGTCGAATCGTCGGGTATCGGATACTTTGGCAAAATCAACTTTCCGTATGGTATCTCGGCGTTGCATAGATCTGCAATCTTTTGAGTATTTTCGATCGCTTCGGGCAGATCTGAAAAAAGCTCACTCATTTCCGGCTCTGTTTTGAAGTAATAGTCTGGAGTATCTACCATGGTTAGTGGTCTGTCCTTTTCGTAAATCACTCGCTGGCTTCCTATGCAAAGCAATACCTCGTGGGCATTGGCATCATCCTTTTCGAGATAGTGCACATTGGCGGTAGCAACGAGGGGGACTCCATGACTCCGAGCAAGTTTGATTAGCTTTTGGTTGATCGCCTCAAGCTGTGGCAGATCTGGATGGCGTTCAAGTTGGATATAAAAGTTTTCGCCAAACAAGCTCACATACCGTTTAAGTACGGCTTCGGCTTCTTTTGGCTGATCATCACGAAGTAAAGTCCCAAGTAGCCCGGTCATGGGAGGGCCAGAAAGTACGATAAGGTCATCTTTGTATTTTTCAAGCATCGCAAAGTCGATACGTGGTTGATAGTGCAGACCATCTAAGAATCCTGATGTTACTATCTTGACAAGATTTTTGTATCCTATGGTCGTTTTTGCAAGAAGGATGAGTGAGTAAGCATCCTTAAAATCACCAGGTTGCAGATCTTTCTGACTTCCTCCAGCTTGATACACTTCGCAGCCAATGATTGGCTTGATCCCCGCATCTTTACAAGATATGAAAAACTTAAAGGCACCATACATCGCTCCATAATCTGTGATTGCTAGGCTTGTCATGCCAAGCTCTTTTGCTCTTGCAATCGCTTTCTTCATCCGAGCCATACCTCGCATGAGCGAGTATTCAGTGTGAAGTTGGAGGTGGGTAAATGACATAGACCATCTTTAAAACCTTGATTACTGCAACTCAGCCTCAAGTGCAACTTTGACCGTATGTGCATCTGCTTGACCTTTCATCCCTTTCATCACTTGTCCGACCAAGAACATGATTGCATTGGTCTTGCCCGATCGGTAATCATCAACAGATTTTTGATTTGCCGAGATCACCTCATGAACAATCTTTTCAAGTTGGCCCATGTCGGTTTCTTTTGGCTTCGACATTTCAACCAATCTGGCTGCAAAATCATCTGGAGTGAGATCAGCTGAAATCTTTTTGTTAATCAAGGCGTTGGCAACAGATTGAGAATCAATTGGTGATGAGGCACCCTTCAAAAGTTTAGTGACTTCCTCCCGAACTTGATCAAAGTAAGATGAGGTGGAGATATCTCGGGTGAGTAAGATTGCATCAGACTCTTTCACTCCATCTTTTTTGTAACGGGCGACTTTGTCTATCGGCAACTCAGGAATACCGTTTCTAACTGACTCAAGATACTGCTTATCAAATACCATCGGTGGTATGTCGGGCTCAGGGAAGTAACGATAATCATGAGCATTTTCCTTGACTCGTTGTGAGTAGGTGATGCTTTTTGTATCATCCCAACCTCGCGTTTCTTGGACTGGAGTTTCTCCTTTTTCGAGTATTTCAGTATGGCGCTTCACTTCAAAATCTATTGCCTTTTTGACATAGTTAAATGAGTTGATGTTTTTCACCTCAACTTTGTACTTAGGTAACTCATCGAGCTCTAGACGTTCGACCTTTGACTTTAGACTTTCGACTTCTTTAACCGATATATTCGGCTCCATCCGCATGCTTCCCTGCTCCATATCTGCCTCAGATATACCGAGCGTACGGATGATCGTATGCAACTCTTGTAGAAACACCTTCACATTTTCACTCGATCGAAAATCAGCTTCAGTAACGATCTCAACGAGTGGTACCGACGATCGGTTAAAGTCGACAACCGTATCTGATCCGATATGAGAAAGTTTCCCCGTATCTTCCTCAAGGTGTACACGATGAATCCGAAATGATTTCCTCACATATGATTTTGTTGCCTCGTCTCGGACAAGTACAGGTACTTCACCATTCACTCCAATTGGCTCATCATATTGACTTATCTGGTAGCCTTTTGGTAGATCCGGGTAGAAATAGTGCTTGCGATCAAAATGAGAGTGTTCATTGATTTTGCAACCAAGAGCTTGAGCGAGCTTGATCGTGTATTCGACTGCAGTTTTATTTGGTACCGGTAACGCTCCGGGCATGCCTAGACATACTGGACATGTGTTTTCATTTTGCTTATATTTCTGCCAGGCTGCATCGCAACCACAGAACATCTTTGATTTGGTTGCAAGCTCAACGTGGATCTCCAGACCGATGATAGGTAGATAAGTTGACATATGATTTAAACCCATTTTAACAATCCCTTTTCGATGATTCCATCAAATTCATTTGTTTCTCGTTCATACTGATACGCCAGGTCCAAGATGCGACCCTCTTCAAACTGCGGTCCCATGAGCTGGAGGCCGATAGGCATGCCTGACTGATCAAGTCCACAAGGGATAGATATGGCCGGCAATCCTGCGAGGGATGAAGGCTCAGCAAGTCGGTCCATCAACTCACCAAAGAACGGGTACTTTTCTGAATCTCCCAGCGGTAATGCAGTCACAGGAGTGGCTGGTCCCGCTATGAGGTCAACATCATGAAATGCTCGATTAAAATCATCGATGATGAGTGTGCGGACTTTTTGTGCCTTTTTATAATACGCATCATAATAACCATGGGCCAAGGTATATGTGCCCAACATGATGCGACGTTTGGCTTCTTCACCAAACGTATCGCGTCCTGCGCCATAGCGGATACCGTCATATCTACCTAAGTTGGATGATACTTCGGCCCTTTGTAAGATCGTGTACACGGATATTGAGTAGGCAGGATCAAGTAAGTGTATTGGTTTTACCGTATGACCGAGCCTCTCAAGGAGTTTGAGCGATGAATCTATCGACTGTCTCACGTCACCTGGGAGTCCCTTAAGGTACTCCTGAGGCACACCGATTTTGTATTTCTTACCTGATTTCATCAATTCACGGTAGTTACCGACAGGTTTTTCGCTTGATGTAGCATCATATGGATCGTGCCCTGCAATCAAACTAAGTAAATAGGCAGCATCCTCTACTGTGCGTGTCAGTGGTCCGGGACAGTCGAGACTGGATCCCATAGCCACCACACCGTATCTACTAACTCTACCGTAAGTTGGTTTGAGGCCAACGATACCGCACCAGCTCGCAGGAAGTCGTATCGACCCGGCAGTTTCACTCCCTATCGCAGCTACGCTCAAGCCAGCTGCCACAGCAACAGCTGATCCTCCCGATGAACCACCGGGCATTTTAGATATATCCCATGGATTTTTGCTTGGACCATAGTCGGAGGTTTCGGTGCTTGATCCATGGGCCCAAGCATCCATATTGGTCTTACCAAGCACACCCACACCTTGCTTGCGCAGTCTATCAGTCACGGTAGAGCTGTACTCAGGCACAAAACCGTCAAGTACTTTGGCTGAGGCTGTAGTCCGCATGCCTTCAGTACAAAAGTTGTCTTTCACCGCCAATTGTATATTTGTCGCGTCAACATCTGGTGCAAGAGTAACGTACGTATTCAGGTTGGTATTAAATTTGCTGGAGCGCTCATGGTAAAGTGTATTAATCTCTTTGACTGTGACCGCCTTAGATTTGACCAGAGCAACTAGATCAGTAAGTGAGCTTGAGAGTATGTTTTTCATAGTCACATAATGCGTGAAACTGAGTACACTTTTGGCTTCAAGTTGCGCTTTGCTTCAGCCATATCAGTTCTGTACACATTGGTTGTACCTGTGACTGAGGATGTGGGTGCAGTTTTTGACGTATCAAGCTCATTGAGGTTCTTGATATATTCAATCGTTTCTTCTGCTTGTCCTGCAAACTTTTTCTCCTCAGATTCCGTAAGGGTGAGTTTGCTCAGCTGAGCAAGATACTTCATGTTGATTGTTGACATGATCAAGAAAATTAAATATTAACAGCATGCAATAATACTATTATAAAAGCTCTTTACTGTGTAATTGTATAAATAAATTATATTTTAATTGAGTACAGTTAGTGACACTGTCAACTGTGAACTGCACAAAGTAAATCTTGTAATATATTTATATGAGTTATTATTAATACTCTTTTCATTGTTTTGCTTTATCGCTCAATAATACCACCTGTTAGTGAGTATGTACAGAATCATGCTCTTTCACCATTTTTATCAAATATTCATCATCAGCCTTAACGAGGTTAAGCATACGCAACGCGGTACCCGTTGGCGAGGTTAGTAGGCTTTGATAATACACAATCTGATCTGTGAGCAAATCACCAATCATCCCCTTCACTATCTCATCATCCGCAACTAGCTTGAGTTCATTCAGTCGATCAATTATTGCGAATTTTGCCTGTTTAATTTTACGATACATACTCAGAAGGTTTGCGCTCAGCAGATATGTGATGAGAATAACAGAAAACACGACTCGAAGAATAGATTGTGATGACAGACTAAATACCATTTTGATATAGAAGATACTATTTGTCTATGCTTTTGTATTTGTTACGATATCCACTAGAACATTATAAGTTTTACTTTCTATGAGCCCACCACATGAGAGCGATAATGCTTACGTCTCAGAACTAAAGTCTCTTCTCAAAGACAAGTTCTTTATGATGTTGTTAGGCATATCTGTCGCAATAGTTATTTTATCAACATTTTATTCCTTTATCAGGCCAAAAACGCCAGATACAGCCAATGTAACAGCCCAGTCTGCCAGTACTGAGATGGTTACTCCTGCCGTTGCAGGACAGGGAGATTCTGACTCTACTATAGTCGCTGAAGTGACTGTAAAGCCAACGATGATTGCACAGGCTGCGCTAACACCTACCAAATCAGAAGATAATGATTTTGTGGGCTTAGACTCAGCATTGAGCGTCGATGAAAACAATGATCTCGCTGTTGAGATCAGTCCTACTCAAGCTCCTAAGCTTGGCTTTATGGACCGAGTCCGTGCGCTCTTTGGCAGAACAGCGAATCCTGAGGTGACCTCAACCCCAGAAGCTGAGATGTCAGTGGAGCCGACTGGAACTGTAGCGGGCACTGAAACTGCTCCTGTAGTCAAGCCAGTAGTTGGCAAGGAATATACGGTAGCCGAAGGAGACAGCCTTTGGACCATAGCTGAAAAGGCATATGGATCGGGTTATAACTTCGTCGATATTGCCTCAGCAAGTAAGCTCGATGACGTAGACAACCTAGCAGTTGGACAAAAACTCACTTTGCCCACAGTACAAGCAAAGGCATCTACTGTCATGGGAAGCCTCAATGGCGACGGCGTGTCAACGAAGAGTCCAGACAGCATCCCCGCAACATATACCGTTGCGCAGGGTGATAGTCTATGGAACATCGCAAGTACTCAATATAACAACGCATACGAATGGACCAAGATAGCAACACTTAACAACCTCAAGTATCCTGACTTTATTGATGCAGGACAAGTACTCAGACTCAAATAGAACCATTTTTCAATCGAGTTATAGCTGACTCGAACGAAAACAAAAAACTAAACCCAAGCGTCGGAACCGCTTGGGTTTTTTCATAGCTTTGCTATACTGCCATAGTTTGATTCAAGGCGGTCTTGCACGTCGGAGTTAGCTTAGGACTAACGTAGGCGGGATTAGTACACCGGTAGTATGCGTCCTTCCCAAGGATGAGAAGCGGGTTCAATTCCCGTATCCCGCTCAAGAATATATCAGTGTCTTTCGTAGTTATTCAACTTGGTTTGCCCTTTTAGTTCAGTGGTAGAACGACGGTATCGTAAACCGTAAACGGCAGTTCGATTCTGCCCAAGGGCTCTGACAGCAGTGTAAAACGTAAAGTTTATAGTTTAGAGTTGGGGGTAATCGAAGGTTTAGAGACGAAAAGAAGGATAAATGCGAGTAAGACGAGTGGGTGGAAAACTACGTTATCAAACACCCCAATGATCGATACCCAAAGTATCGGATAAAGTAGCTCTCTTCTCCATTGCACGATCTTAAAGAGTATAGACAAGAGAAGTGCCAACCCTACAATACCGGTAGATGCGAGCTGAGTGACCCAAAACGAGTGGAAAGCTGACTTTGCGTGGTTGTCTAGTGTAGTAGCGCGATACTGATTGAGGAACGATTTGTAGTCAGCGACTCTGCCGTATCCTATGCCAAATAGTGGACTTGATTGCCAGGCTGCTACACCCTCACGTATTTCAGTCATGCGCGAAATGGTGGTCGAAGATCGATCGAGCTTGGAACTCTCTAAATTCATGGTTGTGGGGATTGTGAGCGGTGCAAATCTAATCGCAAACAATGTCAGTCCGATAAATACCGCGAGATATGTCCACCTTTTCTTTGATACGAGATATATTGACGTAACAAATAGGAGTGAAATATAGGTGCTTCGAGAGTACAAAAATATCACGCTCAAGAATATGGCCACGAGAAGCAGCTTGATGATCGTTGGGACTTTTCCAAGACTCATACCATGGTGATCAAATCGCATGAATAGCCCGGTCCACAGTATTCCGAGAACACTTCCTACAACGGGAGGATCAAAGATCAGGCCTACTGCACGATACATATGCGGATCCCATCCATATTGTTGCAAAAAACGAAGATCCGGAAGGAACATATACTGTAGCAAGCACACGGCAGGGATAAGGTAAATCATAGCCCGCATTTTTGTTGTCAGCGTAGCTTGTGCGAGGTATACAGAAGCACAAACGAATACAATCAATCTGACGATGTACAAAGCTGATTGTAGATTTGAAGCTATCCCGCTTGATATACCCGATAACAACCACCCGAAGATGATCCACACAAACCAAAAGACTACTGGCTTGAACCTCAGCAATCTTTTAATTGGTGCAATACCTAATCTAAATAAGCCTGTCATGATAATCAGCAATAGAACAGGTTCAACCATATAAAATCGTATTCCTGAACCAAGATCAACATAGGCGAGCAGCCAAAGAAGTAAGCAAAAAGAGGCAATATACACGAAGATAACCATCATAGATATTTACTATATCGGGTAAGTATTTTTGCCCGCACTAAAAAACTATGGAAGCTCATCATAAAACTATATACAAAGCCTACCGCCCCATCCAATAACCCGAGTCGAAAGATATAGGTGCTTATGAATTTGCCGGGGGGGAAGATAATCATTTCGATTATCGTGCGTACTCGCGATTGATCCTGAAGCTCTGCAGCACGAATATCGCTGTAGTAGTTGATCTTGTCAAGAAAGTCACTGATTGATCGGTGAGATCGATGTTCTATGGCGCCTAAGAGCATACCTACTGAACCGGTAGGTACAAAACGCTCATGGACTTTGCCCACCCATTCTCCTCGGGTACGATGAATCAGTCTGATTAGTCCTTTGTGTGACGCGGATCTTACCTCGCCGTGGGTGATCCGTCGATTCCAAAAATAATCGACACGGTGGATGCGAAATCCTGCTTCTTGCACCGAGTGTAGGTTAATTTTTTTGATTGATGACACCGCTGCTGCGTCGAGTCTCTCATCAGTGTCCAAAAAGAATATCCAGTCATTTTTGGCTTCGTCCATCGCAAGCATGCGTGCCGCAGCAAAGTTATTCTTAAGATCGTGGATGATGACCCTCGCACCGGCTTTTTGTGCACGTTGAACTGTGCTATCAGTCGAATTATCGTCAATGATCAGTACCTCATTTGACCATGCAAGATCGTGCATCGTTTGACCTATCGTCTCACTGTTGTTGTGTGTCAATATAGCTACGGTAAGCATATGTGTTGGTCAGTGGTCGCTACAGGACTTGAACCTGTGACATTTGCAATGTGAATGCAACGCTCTACCAGCTGAGCTAAGCGACCTAAAATCATTATACCAATCTGCAACTCATCTGTCCTCTTGTTAATCCAACCTAGATCATTTATCATCATTGCATGAGATTGTTTCAAGGCTTGATATATTTTGTGATGGATATCCTCGAAACGGTCGTTTTCGTTGGCTCGATATTTATGGTCATGTACATATTTTTGATCCAGCCGAACCAGGTCAAAGGTCAATCTATGGTTCATACATTTGAGGACCAAGACTATATATTTACCAGCAAAATCACTTACAAACTGCGCAAGCCTGAAAGGGGCGATATCGTCGTCTTTCATGCACCTAAAAAGGTAAACCAAGACTATGATGTTGAGTATATAAAGCGCGTCATCGGTCTCCCCGGTGACACAATTATGTTCAAAGATTGCTCAGAAAACTCTGGTGAGCCAGTCAACTGCGATCTCTACATCAATGGCGACAAACAAACCGAAAGTTACATCAAGGATAAATCAAAGCTGTTTAGTAACTCATTGTATAGACAAGATGAGCCAATTCTTGTGCCTGAAGGTTCACTTTTTGTGATGGGAGATAATCGCCCAGGCTCACTCGATAGTCGGGTCTTCGGACCGGTGAAGCAAGACCAGATCATCGGAGTAGTATTTTTCCGTTATCTGCCTATTGGTTCTGCAGGCTGGATAGGTCACCCATCAGAGACAAAATAAAATCATCTGATTGGTTCGTCATCTAGTACCGTGCTGTCAATAAAATCTGTATCTTCAGCATGTTCAAGGGTGGATTTGGTGTGAATAGGTGCAGCAATCGGTTCTACACTCTCTATCTCATCCTCCATCCCCGTGTCACGAATAGTGTCAAGCGTATGCTTCTCATATCGTGGCGGCTCAAGAACTATGCCTGTTCTAATGTGCGGACTGATACCGGCACCAGCTGAATGGGTGTGAATCTTTGGTACCTCAACCATATTATGTCGGGGATTTTCTAGTATTTCTGGTGCATGTGTTTTTTCTTGGGCAGTCACAACGTCTTCGCGAGGAGTTCGCTTGCGTCGGAAACGACTAGCAATATCCTCCAAATAACTCGTGGTGATTTCGAGGTTCCCTGGCATCTCTATGATGATACGACACTGTATGCGGGTCTGGATGATTTTCACGTTGCCAGCGCCAAGAGCAGAAGTCAGGCGTTCTTCATACATATGTAACGTCTCAGTAGACAGATAATCACCATGTGAATCTACTTGATAGAGTATTTCTCGTACTCTATGCTCTGTTTGAGCGATGGTAAGTGACTTTGAAAGTACTTCTTCGTACAAGGCAACTAGTTTGTCATTGTCGCTGACACGCGACATGATGATCAAATGCGTGAGTGACAAAAGCCGTGATGCATATCCATCAAGCACTATCTCGGGTAAACGTAAAATACGTATCAGGTGCGATAGGTGTGAGGGCTTGACTCCAAGCAACTCAGCCAGCTTCACATTTGAAATGAGGTTGAGTTCACGAAGATCAGAAACTAACCTTGCCTGACGAAGAGGATTTTTTTCAGATTTAATCTCGTTAATTTTTTCGTGCAGTAAGTCACTTGTCATAATGCGATTATACACTAATCAAAATTAACACTCAATTATATTGAGATAAAGCTTGTAGCTAAAGTACAAACAAGAATATCATGTCCAGTTTAGATATAAACAAAGATAGAGAGAAGGGAGACTTTACACAACACTCACGTATTGCTTACCTCGTCGAACGTAGAACTTTACCACTCCATCTTTGAGGGCCATAAGCGTGTAGTCAACACCTTGGAGAACGTTTTTGCCCGCAAAATATTTGTTTCCTCGTTGACGAATGATGATGTGACCTGATTTTGCTACTTGGTCACCATAAATCTTGACCCCAAGACGCTTGGAAAACGAATCTCGATTTCCTTTGGTCGCTTTTTGTGCTTTT
>CAZIUF010000006.1:0-44764 GCA_964542665.1 uncultured Gammaproteobacteria bacterium
AGGTGAGAATGAAGCGTCGATGGCGATGTAGCCTGCCTCGGTGGCTTCGCGCTCTTCGGTTGGACTGAATCCATATCCGAATTGGACGATGGCTTCAAAGTCGATCTTGCCTTTTTCGGTGGTGATCTCTGCGATGTACAGATCTTTGTTGACGACTTCGACATCACCTTCGATGTCTTTGGCGTAGATCTTGCCCTCGCCCTTGGCGATAAGACTCATGGCATAGGTGCCCTCTTTGGGTACCTTGAATCGGACTTGCTTGAGTTGGAGGACGATATCGAGGAGTGACTCTTTGACACCAGGAAGGGTGGTAAAGAGATGGGGAACGTTCGCAAACTTGATTGCGGTGATGACAGCGCCTGGGATCGCTGAAAGCAGGGTGCGGCGATAACTATTGCCGAGAGTTTGACCAAATCCTTGGGCCAAAGGCTCAAAAACAAATGTCTCGTGTGATCCCTCAACAGCGACAGTGCGCTTGGTGTAAAAAGTAGGTGTATACATAGAGTTATTTAGAATAAAACTCAATAATAAGACGCATATTGATAAGTTTTTCGACTGTTTCGGAACTTGGTTTTTGCAAGACAGTTGCCTTCAAACCATCACGCTTGATCCACGTCGCTACTTGGATGTCCTTGCGAGCAAGGGCATTTTCGATGGCGGGGATTTTACTAGATGATTCTTTTTTGAATGAAACTGTCTCACCGACTTTGACTGCGTAAGAAGCAACAGTCAGCTTGCGATCGTTGACATTGATGTGTCCATGTGACACGAGCTGTCGAGCAGCTGCACGGGTCGGAGCAAATCCTGATCGGTAGACGACGTTGTCGAGGCGTGACTCAAGTGCTTCACAGAAAAACTTTCCGGTGTTGCCGAGGGTGCGCTTGGCTTCCTCAAAATGGTTTCCCATTTGTCTTTCACTGAGACCAAACATGAAGCGGAGCTTTTGCTTTTCGCGGAGCTGCTTGGCATGTTCTGAGACCTTACGACGCGTATTTGCACCATGCTCTCCAGGAGGAGTTGAAAGTTTGCGCATGAGGTTGCTGTGGCTCTTGGACCCAAAGGTCTTGAGCTCGAGGTCAACCGCATTGCGGCGGGCAAGTCGATTTCGTGGTCCGGTGTATCTCATAAAAATCGGAAATAACTAATGATAAAACTGTTTTATAAATTTCAAATATATTAGACTCTTCGTATCTTTGGCGCGCGTACCCCATTGTGTGGGATAGGAGTCACATCAACGATTTTGTCTACTTCACATCCACTGGCTTTGAGGACACGCATAGCTGCTTCTCGTCCTGGGCCGATGCCACGGACAAATACATCAATTTTGCGAACGCCATGTTCATTGACTGCTTTTTGCATCGCTCCGTCTGTCGTGATCGTGGCTGCGTGGGGAGTGGATTTACGAGTACCGGTGAATCCGTGCATACCTGTTGATGCGACGATGATCGGGTTGTTTGCTTGGTCAGCGATGGTCACGATGGTGTTGTTGAACGTAGCCGTGATATGGACCAAGGCGTGATCAACTTGTCGTTTCTGTTTTGTTGGTTTTTTGGTTGGGGCCATAGGTATGTGTGCGTTTTAGAATATTATTTTTTTGCGGGTGCTGCTGCAGGCGCTGCTGCTTTAGCTGTCTCCATCTTGACCTGATCTTCTTTCTTCAAAGCTCCGACGGTCTTTCTCTTTCCTCGTTTGGTGCGGGCATTTGACTTGGTTCTCTGTCCATTGACGGGTAGGTTACGAATATGTCGGATACCTCGATAACATCCGATCTCACGAAGTCGTTTGATGTTGTCGGTGGTCTCTTCGCGGAGGTCTCCCTCGACTTTGATGTGTGACTCGATGGCGACAGAGATCTTTTTGAGCTGTTCCTCAGTCATGTCTTTGATGCGTGTTGCAGGGTCAACCTTGGCTTGGGTCAAGACTTTTTTAGACAAAGTCCAGCCGATACCTTTCAAAATAGTGAGACCGTAATCGATGCGACGAGTGTCTGGTAATACGATTCCAAAGAGACGTGCCATAGAGATAAATTAGCCTTGTCGTTGACGACATTTTGAATTTTTACATGTGACCTGCATCCGACCACGTCGTACAACAATACGACAGGAAGGGCATCTTTTTTTGACTGCTGAGTGTGATTTCATAGATATAGGTTACGCTGCTTGTCGGAAAACAATGCGGCCGCGACCCATATCGTACTGAGTCACCTCGAAACGCACCTTGTCACCCGGTAATATCTTGATATAGTGCTTGCGCATCTTACCAGACAAATAGCACAATATGACGACTTCGCTGTCTTTCACTTTCACCTCAAATAGGGTATTGGGTAGATTCTTCATGACCTCACCTTCCAATACAACCACTTGATTTGAGACTTGATTCGCCATATATGAGCAATAAATTGTACCACATCACGTCAGAATATCCACGCCATTTTGAGTGACGAGCACAGTGTGCTCAAAGCAGGCAGCAAGGCTCCCATCGGCCGTATCGATCGACCAGCTCCTGGGATCGGTTTGGATGATCTTTTCGGTCGATTGGCTGTAAATGACCTCAATTGCAGCCACAAATCCGTCCTCGATCCGGTACCCCTTCTTTTTGTGGTGAGTGACATAATTGGGGATATAGGGGTCTTCGTGGAGCTCGCGCCCAATCCCATGACCGGTCAGGTCCTTCATGACCCGATATCCTGCCCCTTCGATCTGACTTTGCATGGTTTCACCGACGATGGACAGGTATTCCCCGACTTTGAGGCGGCTCAGGGTCAGTGCAAGGGCTTTTTGGCCAGCTTCCAAAAAACGCTCTTTTTTCGTATCAGCCACGTTGTCTACGATGATAGTCGTCGCCCAGTCAGCGTGGTACCCCTGATACAGCCCCCCGATATCAACCGTCAGCACGTCACCGGGCTTGAGGACATAGGATGAGGGTATGGTATGGACTGCCTGATTGTTCACAGCTGTGCAGGTGTTCCACTTGTACCCCTCGACGGTTTTGAATGATCCCTCGATGCCATGCTCGAGCAGGAGTTTCGTCGCATACTCCTCGACTGCCATGGTTGTCTGACCTGATTTGATCGAGGGGATGAGTATCGAGGTCACTGTCCGGAGTCTTCGTCCACACTCACGCATAGTGGCGATTTCAGCGGGTGTTTTGGCGTATGTCATGACAGGGCAATTCTAGCATACACGAGGCTCAAAAGCATGTATTTGGGTAGTTATTTGAGCTCAATGTGACTGTATAACGCGTAAATATGTGTATTATTTAGGGCTTGACATATATCTTATAATATTGTACTATGTACGTACTTTGGGCTCATTCTGAGCTCAAGCACCTTACCATATCGCCTCTAACGTGTATCGCTTCCACTTAGATACATTTCGTGCTAAGTATTGGCATGTATTCAAAACATGTGCACTTTCTAGGATGTATCAAAAGGTGGGGAGAATGGTGAGGTCAAAACACAGAGGAAGACGAGGTGCACAAGCTTGCATCTCAACAGCCCTCTGTCGTCAATGACTTTACTACTGCTCCCTACCGCAAGTGTTGGGGATACAGTTACTACTCCCTCTCCTCAAAAAGGAGTGGGATAAAGCCTGTGTATTCGGGCAAACGTTCTCGCTCACCAGCGAGTCGCACCCATGCGTTAAATGGAAGGAGAATCATGTTCTTCAAGACGCTTTCGATCGTGCTGGTCATCCTGACCAGCTCCTTCTTTGCCCCCGCCAGAGGGGCGAGCGCCGAGGTGATGAGCTATTCTATCACCACCAATATCCCCGTCGTGCGGGGCGAACCCTTCGATATTGTCGTGGAGTGCAATATCTCCGACCAACTCATCGGGTTCGAGATCTACCGCGATGGCGGAATGGTCTACGGAGAATACCCCGCCGTATGCAACTATGACGGATGGTATATCTTTGAGACAACCTTTACGCGGACTTCGTTGTACGAGGTGCGCGTGACGGTGCCGGAAGTCGACCTGGGAGATGTTCTCAATTTCCCGGGCGTTACCGTCGCGAGTCTCACGATTGACCTGCGGCAGCGCCAGAAGGCGTTTATCCCCATGGTTATTCACTAACAAGGGAACCGCACTCACAGCGGACATTCAAAATGTGAGAGACAAGTCGCGGTATACAGTCTGATTCGCTGTATATCATCCTAAGCCACTAACACAGGCGAACCTGTCACCAGACAGGAACTAACTTAGAAGGTAACTACTAAGTTGGCGGAGATGACACAAGGATGGGGTATTCAGTTGCCCGCTCATTAACTCTGCGAGAGCAGGATGCGTGAGTGATCCGGTCCAAGGAAATTCCCTCTTTTCACAAATCGTGAAAGTGCTGAGGAGCAAAGGATAGACATAATCGTCTATCACGAGTTGGATAGTCTAACGAATCGCTTTCTCTTACCACATGCTGGTAGGGAGCGATACACAATAGAGGCGATAGTTCAGAACATTTCTGATCTACGTTGTCGCGCGAGTTCTTCTGCAGTCGAATAAATCACTTAGTTTACCTTACGAAAAATAGATCGCTCGATAGATCTCATCGAGCTTGTCCAAGAAATCTTTCTTGCTAAAGTTATTTTTGACGAGGTAGTCGGCAAATGCAATCAATGGACCTTTGTTGATGGTTGTGAGCTCGTTGATATCACGCGCTTCGCCAAACAAGCCCTTGCGATACTCGCGCTTCATCTGACGGGCATACCGCAGCGCCTTGTCAGCATAGATCGTCAGGACGACCACATCGACATCGGGAAAGGTCTCTTTGAGATAGAGATACTCCTCCCAGGTGTATACCGAGCCAAGGATGACGACTGGTGACTCGGCCAGCAGGCGACGGATCTCATCAGTCGAGATGACTGCCATCGATGCGAGACCATGCTTCTTGCGGAAATCGAGGCGTATCTTTTTGTGCACTTCCTCAGTGTGTTCAAGTTTGTGCGAATCGATATACTTGTTCACAATATCTCCAAATGAAAACCCGGGTATTCCTTTGGCTTGAAAGTGTTCCAAGGCTTCAGTTTTCCCCGATCCGGGTAGGCCGGTGATGCACAAGAGAGTCTTTTTCTTGTTTTTCCATTTGGACAGATGGTGATCGATGATCTCATTTCCGAGACTCTTCAAGATCTCTTCATTAACTTTTTCGACAGTAAGCTGAGCATCGACAACAGCAAGGATATCTTTTTTTTCATAGTGCTTGAGCACAGGTCTGGTATTTTCTTCAAATTGTTGGATGCGCTTTTGCACCGCTTGGATGGTGTTGTCCTCACGTGCACTATCATCGCGCATCGATAGTCTCCACAGAGCTTCTTTTTCATCGATATGCAGATAGATCACTTTGGTCAGCGTTGCTTTGAACGCCTTTGCTTGTCCGATGGTGCGTGGAAATCCGTCCAGGATATATCCATGTGAGTACTCGCTGCGCTTGAGGTAGTCGCTCACGATCTCAATCGTTTTACTATCGGGGATGAGCGAGCCAGTGTTGATGATCTCCTTGACATGACGGCCCAAAGTCGTCTTTTCCTTGGCTATCTCTCTGAAAATATGACCTGTCGAAAGATAGGGGATCTTGAGCTGTTTCGAAAGTAAGTTGCCTTGTGTAGATTTTCCTGCACCCTGTATGCCAAGCAATACAATGTTCATGACGATATTGTATCAGCCCAACTTCTTCTTTTCCTTATGAGTGTGATGAGCACCACAGGTAGGACAGAACTTTTTGGCTACCAGTGATTCTGTAGTGTTCACTTTATTTTTGGTAGTGACGTAATTCTGTGATCCACAAGTATCACAAACGAGACCGAGTCTGACGCGTGAGCTTTTTTTTGCCATATGAATATAAAAATATCAAATACTAAACACTAAACTCTAAATGTTAGACTATCAAGATCATTCTCCATTTTACGTTCTACACTCTACGTTCTACATTTTCCGTTCCTCAGATGAATTTATCGTAATTCCGGGCTGATATCTGCGATTCGATCGACTTCAACGTTTCGAGAACGACTGAGACGACGATCAAGATACTTGTACCTCCGACAACCAGCGCGGTCACTCCCGTGATCGCTGAGATGATAGAGGGTATTATAGCAATAACTCCCAAAAATAGGGCGCCCACGGTCGTCAGTTTGAGGATGACTCCTTGGAGATAGTTTTTGGTGGTGACACCTGGTCGTACACCAGGGATGAATCCTCCATTTTTTTGAATCTCTTCGGCGATCTTTTGTGGGTTAAATACGATCATCGTATAGACGAAAGTGAAAGCAACGACGAGGATAAAGTAGGCGATGCTATAGACCAAGCCATTGACTTGGAATGCTTTGACGAGAAAGCGCGCAACTGATTGGATAGTAGGATTCGTTGAGTATTGGAAAAAGTTACCGATGAGCTGTGGGAACAAGACAAACGAGACGGCGAAGATGATCGGGATGACGCCAGCTTGGTTGAGTTTGAGCGGCAAAAAGTTTGATGCTGATTGGTACATCCGGTTGCCTTTGACTCGCTTCGCATAAAATACAGGGATCTTGCGTACGGCTTGACTGATGAAGACGACACTCGCGATGACCAGTAAAAAGAGCGCTGCAAATATCAACATGTTGAGTACGTTTTCCTGGCCCGTGATCGAAGAGGTCTTCCATACACTCGGGATGAGTCGACTGACGATACCTGCAAAAATAATCAATGAAATTCCGTTGCCCAAACCATATTCTGAGATGAGCTCACCAAACCACATGAGTATATACGTGCCTGCGATCATCGTCGCGATAAACGAGATGAACTCGAGAAAAGGAACTTGTCCATTGGCAGCAAGATGGACGAGGTTATTGTTTTTGAGAAGATAGAAAATACCCACACCTTGAACCAAGGTCAAAGGGAGCGTGAGGAAACGAGTGTATTGATTGATCTTAAATCGACCATATTCTCCCTCTTTTTGCAGTGCCTCGAGCTGGGGCACGACCATGGTCATGAGCTGAAGAATAATGGACGCGTTGATGTATGGATTGAGTCCAAGGGCCATTACAGAAAAGTTGACGAGGGTGCCTCCAGAAAACACATCGAGCAGCGAGAGGAATTGATTTGACTTGAAGAGTTGCTGAAGACTATCAATCTTGATGATAGATGTCGGGACAAAGGTAAATACCCGAAAAACCAAGATTAAAAACAAAGTGAATAGCACCTTCCTCCGCACAGTGGGATCTCTCCATACGGTAGTGACCCATTGGACGAGTGATTTCATGATTGTGGGATAACTTTACCTCCAGCTTTTTCAACTGCAGCTTTCACTGTTGCTGATGTGCTGACCGCCAGCGAGATGGCTTGGGTAATGTCTTTATCGAAAAGTACTTTAACTCCGTATTGTGGTGCATCTGCAGGGACCAAATTTTTCTCAATCAAGAGTTGTACGGTGATGTCACCCGTCAATGCAGCTACTTGACTCAATCCCAATATATATGGTTGTGGACTTGATGGTCTGTTTTGAAACTTACCACGGAGCAATGGATATTTCTTTACGATGCGTCCTTGGCCACCTTCAAAATGCAGAGGGATATTGGTTCGTGCTGTCTGATGACGAGTTGTTCCTCGTCCTGACTTTGATCCACGTCCTGATCCCAAGCCTCGCCCACGACGTCTGTAGCTTGGTGCTGCTGTTTGTGGTAATTGATTAAGTGTGTTCATACGTTGAGTATAAATAGTATAGTCGAGAAAAAGACTTAGGATTTTGCAACTACCGGTGTTCGGTCTTTGAGATTGCCCAACGCTTTCATCACTGCATAGGTATTGGCGATCTGATTACGAGATCCAAGCATCTTGCCTGAGGCGTTATAGATACCGGCAAGATCAAAGAGTACGCGAGCTACTCCTCCGATTTTCAAACCGGTACCTTCTGGTGCTGGCTTGAGGAGGATTTTGGCTGCTTTGAACTCACTCGTGATCTGATGAGGGATACTATTTTGATATCGTGGTACAGAAATCATGTGTTTTCGAGCGTATGTTGAGGCCTTTTTGAGTGCCTGTGGGACTTCAAGTCCGCGTCCAAGACCGATGCCAACCATGCCATTTTTATCACCAACAGCGACGAGCGCTGAGTATGTTGCATGATTTCCACCAGTTGTTTTTTTGGACACACGACGCAAGAGAAGTGTTCTCTCCTCTATTCCGTCAGTGCTTTGTTCTCTTTGATTTCTCATAAGTCTTTAGGTAAGTTAGTTGATAATTAAACTTGTATGCCTGCGGTGCGGAGTCCTTCGACAAACGCTGCTACACGGCCTTGATAATGAAATCTACTACGATCGATCACAACAGTTTTGATCTTTGCTTTCATGAGTTTGTCACCCAGATCAACTCCCGCTTGTGAAGCGGCGATGGTTTTGGTGACTTCTGGTTTATCAAATAATAGGGATGTTGATGAGCTGAGTGTTTTTGCCGCTACATCATCGATGGCTTGGGCAAAGATGTATTTGTTGGTGCGATGTATCGCCACACGAGGGCGCTCCGCGGTGCCTGAGATATTACTACTCACGCGCATCTTGCGTCGATAGAGTCTATTGGTTAATTGTTTCATAGTGTGTATACGGATAAATTATGCTGTCTTTGCTTTCTTGCCGGCTTTCAACTTGACTACTTCGCCCAAGTAACGGATCCCTTTGCCTTTGTATGCATCAGGTGGTCGGATTGCGCGGACCAGATGTGCAGCTTCGCCAACCTGTTGTTTGTCTATGCCACTGATCGTCAAAATAGATTGACCTTCGATGCTATATGTCAAACCTTTTTTCTTTGGGAACGTCACTTGATGTGAAAATCCAACTTTAAATACTGCATCGCCTGCTTTGAGTGACACGCCAAATCCCGTACCGACGACTTCAAGCTTCTTCTCCCACTCTTTCGTCACACCGATGATTGCGTTAGCAATCAGTGCACGAAACAGTCCATGCAATGACTTTGCTTTCACACTTTCGCCCGAGCGAGTGATCGTCAACACATTGTTTTCGACTTTTGCTTTGAGTATGTGTGGGATCTCGACTGTGTTTGTTCCCTTTGGCCCCGTAAAAGAAAGGACGTCTCCTGTTTGAGTCATCTTTACGTTTTCGAGTGGGATGGGTTGATTTCCAATTTTTGACATAGTTATTTTCTTACCAAATAGTAAACAGCAATTCTCCACCAATACCTGCTTTTCGCGCTTCTTTTCCGGTCATGATGCCTTTGGTTGTCGACAATATCGCGATACCCAGACCATTGAGTACTTTTGGCACTTCATCAACACTTACATATGTTTTTTGACCTGGTTTTGACATGAGCTTAAGATCGGTGAACTTCGATTTACCGTTTGTATAACTAAGTTGAACAACACATGATTTTTTAGGTCCATCGGTTTCTACTTCAAATGACTGGATATACCCCTCAGCCACGAGCTTTTCGAGGATATTCTGCACCAGTTTGGTGTGCGGAACATCCACATTTGCCCGGGAGGCAAGGTATCCATTTTTTATTCTGATGACTGAATCAACGACTGCTAACATAGTTCAAAAAAAATAGTATTAGGTCTTCTCCATTGTTCGCTTGGTAACTTTACCGTGGCCTCTAAAGGTTCGGGTAAGCGAAAATTCACCCAAACGGTGTCCTACCATAGACTCGGTGATCAGCACTTCTTTAAAAATGCGACCATTGTGTATGGCAAATTTGTGTCCAACAAATTCTGGTGATATTTGGCACGCACGAGACCACGTCTTGATTGGGGTGATTTCTTTGGTTTGCTTTTGCATCAAAACTTTCTTGAAAAGTTTTGGGTCGACAAATGGTCCTTTTTTGAGTGAACGGGTCATATGATATTACCAAGACAATTTTTTAACTCCTGGGATCTCACCTCTGAGAGCCTTTTCTCGAAAAACGATGCGGCTCATCCCAAATCGGCGGATGTATCCACGTGTTCTTCCAGTAAAAGCACACAAATTGTGGTCACGTACTTTGAACTTCTGTTTTGATGATAGTTTGACGACAGTTGATTTTGATGACATATTATTTTTTCTCAAATGGTATTCCTAATAGCTCAAATAGCTTTTTTCCTTTGTCGTGTGATTTTGCATTGGTGGTGACGGTGACTTGCAAGCCACGGAGCTTGTCGACAGCGTCAAAATCAATCTCTGGGAATATGGTCTGCTCAGTGAATCCAATATTGAGATTTCCACTTTGATCGACTGCTGAGTGTTTGATTCCTCTAAAGTCTTTGAGCAATGGGATCACGACATGGATAAGTTTATCAACAAAATCTACTTTTTTCTTGCCTCTCAGGGTGACTTTTACGCCGATGGCGAGACCCTCACGGATTTTGAAGGCTGATACTGAGCGACGAGCTTTGGTGATCACGGCTTTTTGTCCGGCGATAAGCGTGATTTGCTTGGCGATCTCTGTGGTGACGTTTTTATTGACCACTGACTCACCTGCGCCTACGTTGAGCACGACTTTCATGATGCGAGGGATGGCAAATATATTGTCCACACCAAATGCCTCGGTGGATTTCTTGAGATTGGTTGGATTGTAAAAATCTTTGTATAACATAGTCAGATCGTACGCTTAGATAACTTGATCACATTTTTTGCAAAATCTTTTTTTCAGACCATCGACCATCTTGTATCCGATCCGTGCTGCTTTACTGCACTTGGGACAGACAAAAGATACCTTTGACGTATCAAGAGGTCGTGACAATTGCACGATACCACCTTGAGGGAATCCTTCAGACTTCTTTACATGTTTTTTATAGGTGTTTATTTCAGGAACGAGGACACTGTTTGTTTTTTCAAACACAGTCTCGACTTTTCCTTTTTTGCCGGCGTCTTTGCCTGCGATGATTTGGACAGTGTCGCCTTTATGGATTTTCATACGATGAACAAATAGTTAGTATATTTCCTCCGCTAATGACGAAATCTTTGCAAATCCTTTTTCTTTCACTTCTTTGGCAATAGGTCCGAACACACGTGTCCCTTTTGGATCAGTGACATCTTTGCCAGCGAGTATCACACAGGCATTGTCGTCAAATCTGATATAGCTCCCATCGGCTCGGCCCTTTTCTTTTCGGGTGCGGACGATGACGGCGCGGACAACTTCACTTTTCTTTGTTTGACCATGTGGCACTGCGTGTTTGACGACACAGGTGATCACATCACCGACTGACGCCTTCATCTTGCGTCCACGGCCCGGGATACCGATCATCGAAACGATCTTGGCTCCTGAGTTGTCTGCGACATTGATCATACTTCTGAGTTGTAACATAGGTGTTTAGGAAATCTTCTGAACTACTCTAAAATGTTTTGTCTTTGATAGCGGTCTGCATGAGACAAACTCTACGGTATCACCCACTTGTAACGTTGGGATATCAGAGTGTGCTTTGACTTTCTTCGTGAGTGAAATGACTTTTTGGTATCGTGGATGGCGCAATGTTCGCACTATCTTGATCGACACGGTCTTGTCCATGGATGTCGATGCAACGGTACCTATTTGAGATTTTGCCATAGTTATTTGGTTAATTTAGACTTCTGATGTAAATATGTTGAGATAACTGCTTTTTGATTGCGCAAGTGATAAATCTGTGCATTTGCTTTTGGATCTTCACGACGAGATGACATGGCTTGCAACATAGAAGCCTGCAATGAGTGCAGTGCTTTCTGCAGATCTGCCGTATTCATCGATTGGTATTTTTGTTTCGTTGATTTCATAGTTATGCGCGAACAGTAAATTTGGTGAGCACAGAAAGCTTTGATGCAACCTGTTTCATCACCTGTCTTGACTCTACTTCTGACAAACCATCGATCTCAAAAAGTACTCGACCTGGTGAGACTGATGCAACATAGTGGTCAAGGTCTCCCTTGCCTGCTCCCATCGTGACCTCAGGTGGCTTTTTGGTATATGGTTTATCAGGAAATATCCGATTCCAGTACTTACCGGCTTTTTTGGTTGCGCGGGCAAATACGATGCGGGTTGCTTCGATCTCACGATCTTTGATCCATCCAGCTTCAAGTGACTTGAGGCCATATGCACCAAAGGCGAGCTTGTCACCTTTTGTTGCAATCTTGCGCCAGACGCCTCTAAATTGCTTGCGATATTTGAGTCTTTTTGGGGAAAGCATGGTATTAACGACAAATCCAAACTTTAACACCTACGTATCCAGACTTTGTCAGTGCTGGGTACTGTGCATAATCGACGTCTTCACGGATAGTTGATGTTGGAACAGTTCCTTCAAAGTATTTTTCTCGTCGAGATATCTCAGCTCCTCCGATACGTCCACCCAGTTGGACCTTAACTCCCTTGAGTCCTGACTCGATCACTTGATTCATAGCCTTGTGGACTGTGGAACGATGTGGGAATCCTCGGACGAGTTTGTCTGAGATCACTTGTGCGACATAGTATGCGACTGCAAATGGTTTCTTGACTGGCTCAATCTTGATATCGATCTTCTGGTCTTTACTCTTTTTGGACGTGTTTTTCTTGATGTGCTTCATGATGATAGCCTTCACATCCTCGAGTCCCTTGCCACCACGGCCGATGATGACTCCAGGCTTGACTGCATGGATGATGACTGAGACTTTGTTGATCTGTCGCTCAACATCAACACCTACCACAGAGGCTGAGGTGAACTTTTTCATCAGTTCTTCACGGATGAAACTATCCTCGGCTATTGCGAGTCTAAATTGGGTTTTGTTTGAGAAAAACCAACGAGACTGCCAGTTCTTGGTGATTCCGATGCGTAAACCGGTTGGATGTACTTTTTGACCCATAAATCAGCAATAAATTTAACTTTTCGCTTCAACTTCAGTGGTAACTGCTTTCTTTTTTGGTGCAGACTTCACTTTTTTGACTTCTTTTTTATCTTCTTTTTTTGCCTCAGGTTTCACTTTTGACTTCTGAGGTGCTGGCGACGTGGCCAGTTTCTTTTCGCCTAATACCACTGTTATATGGGTCATGCGACGCACAACAGGAAGCGGGCTTCCCCGTGATCCAGCACGGAATCGCTTCAAGGTGATACCTTGGTCGGCTTGTATTCTGCGGAATTCTAACATATCTTCGCTCACTTTCAAAGTCGAAGTAGCGTTGGACATGGCTGTTTTGATCGCATGACTCATGTATTTGGCAGCTGAATGTGGCATATAAGCCAGTTTGATGAGCGCCATCACGGGGGTAAACTTTTTGATTTCAGGGATGATCATCCGGACCTTGCGGACTGAGACATTCACGTTGCGGGAGATGTGTTTAGATTCCATAACTACTTGAATTATCGGGGTCGTGCCGAAATGATAAGAGACTTTGTCCACTTTCGACGATTTCGAGTTCGTACTCCTCGTGCTTGCTTGCCCCATGGAGTCTTTGGATGCATACCTTCACCGCTGCGTCCTTCACCTCCACCGTGTGGATGTGAGCGAGGATTCTGAGCGGTACCACGGACAGTTGGTCTCCAACCCATAAGGATCTTACGACCAGCTTTGCCTATGATTTCATCTTTGTGACTGATATTACTGACTCGTCCCACCGTTGCGCGAGCCAATGCATTGAACTTGCGGACTTCACCAGAACCGAGCTTGACCTGGACGATGTCTCCATCACGAGCTACGATCATGGCAAATACTCCAGCTGCTCGGGCAAACTTGGCTCCTTGGCCAGCATGGATCTCGATGTTGTGGACTTCGATACCAACGGGGATCTTGCCCATGGGTAAACAGTTTCCCACTTTGATCTCAGCATCATCCGAAGACATGATAGGATCACCGACTTTGAGTCCGTCTGGACTGATGATGTAGCGATACTCTGCATCAGAATATTTGACCAAACTGATATGAGCATTGCGATTTGGATCGTATTCGATAGACTCGACGATAGCGCCTACACCAAACTTATCGCGTTTAAAATCAATCTGACGATAATATCTCTTTTGACGATTTCCTCGATGTCTCACTGAGACAGTTCCAGACACATCACGACCTGCATGCTTACCCAGCACCGTGATAAGTGATTTTTGTGGCTTCTGTTTGGTGAAAAGTTGAGATGTCGACTTCATAGTTATTTGGCAGATTGGATAATATTTCCAAGGGCTTCTTTGAATGTCACATAGGCTACCTTTTTATCGGCTGCTGCGTGCATAGCTCGTGATTTTCCTGCGCGATACTGCTTACCTGGACGTGTTGAAGTTCGGACAGCAACTGGTCTCTTACCGTAGAGTTGAAACAATGACTCGGCTATCTGATGTTTGGATGCGGAAACTGCTACTTCAAATGAGTAGACGAGGCTTCCCTCGAGACGTGATGCTTTTTCGGTGATGAGTTTGGAAATAATTGTGCTCATAGTGAGTGTGCTGTGGTAAATCTCTTGACAAATTGTTCAAATCCCATGTCGCTAAAGACCACGAGATGTGCTCGGGCGATCAAGTATGGATTGACAGTCTCTTGAGTTGCTACGGTGACATCGGCGATATTACGAACTGCTTTGATAAATCCTGCTTCTTGTTGTGAGTCGACGACGAGGAGCGTTGAGCGAGTGGGGATCTTGGCTTGGGTAAACGCAGTGACAAACTGTTTAGACTTAGTTACGCTTGATGCAAAATCTTTTGAAAGTTGGACGATTTTATTGGCTTTCGCAGCTTGAGAAAGTGCAGATTGCATTGCAACGATTTTTTGCTTCTTTGACAGTCCAAGTGAATAATCACGAGGTTTTGGTCCACCCACGATTCCTCCACCAACGTAGATAGGAGCTTTCATACTACCGTGGCGTGCATTTCCTGTGCCTTTTTGTTTGTATACTTTTTTGGTTGTGCCGATGATTTGTGAACGATCTTTGGTTGATGCGGTGCCTTGGCGGGCATTGGCCATAAATACGCGGATATATTGGGCTAACACTGAAAGGCTTACCTCAGCATTGAAAAGAGGTGACGTAAGTGATGCTTCTTTTACAGATCCAGCAGGTGATACTACACGAGCGGTGGCTTCTTTTTGTTTTGTTTGTTTTTTTGAGGTTACCATTTTAGTATTTAGAGTTTCTTTAATGAGCTAGTCTCACTACTACAATTCCACCGGCAACGCCAGGAACGAGACCTTGGATGGTCAGTGAGGTATCAGTGATTGCGAGAACTTTGAGATTGCGGACAGTGACTGTCTCGGTACCCATACGTCCTGCCATGCGTTGTCCTTTGAAGGTGCGTCCTGGAGTGGTCGTGGCTCCCATTGATCCTGGAGCTCTCCATCTGTCTGATTGTCCGTGTGTCTTGGGTCCACCAGCGAATCCGTGTCGTTTCACTCCACCTTGAAAACCTTTTCCCTTAGAGACCCCAGTCACATCGACGAGATCATTTTGTTTGAATATCGCAGTTGCAGGAACAGTTGCACCAACTTTGACAGATGCTTCGCCTGATTTGATGCCATCAGCTTCGATGACGATACGGTCTGAGATATCTGAGCGCATGCGGACTTCTTTGATGTGGGCAGGAGCTGTTTCAATACCTGCTTTTTTGAGCGTGCCTTGAGTAGGTTTATCAGTTCGACGACGCTTGCCGAGAGCGAACTTGAGGGCATCGTAGCCATCTGCAGCTTTGGTTTTGATACCAGCAAGGAGGAGGTTATCCAATTGCAACATAGTCACGGGAACTCGACGAGAAGACTCGTCGAATGTCTGTGACATAGTGCCTTTTTGTGCGATCAAAACGGGTTGCATATTGGGACGATCTAAATACGATAATTTGGGTATTCTTTTTGACGGGTGATTATACCTCACCCTCGCTTGAGTTACAATCGATTACATTTTTACTTCGACTTCCACTCCTGCGGGCAACTCAAGGTGCATCAGCGTATCGATGGTCTGGTTGGTTGGGTTGTCGATATCAACGAGTCTTTTATGTGTTTTCAATCCAAAGTGTTCTCGCGCATCTTTATCGGTAAAAGAAGCCTTATTCACGACGAATACCTCATGTTTGGTAGGAAGTGGGATCGGTCCTTTGACAGTAGCGCCTGTTTGCAGGGCTGAAGTGACGATTTTTTGACACGTTTCATCGATCAAACGATAATCGTAGGATTTGAGTCTGATGCGAATGCGTCCCTTTGGCATATGAAAACGTGCAAAAAATTTAATCAACAGCTAGAAAATTGCGGTTTCTAACTGAGCTTGTCAATACTGGTGAAAAAATCATCACCCAAGCGTATTCTACTTGGGTGATGGGTGATTTTCAACACTATTTAGTTACCTTAGTGATGACGCCTGCTCCGACGGTGTGTCCACCTTCACGGATAGCGAACTTCAAACCCTCTTCAAGCGCAACTGGGTAGATGAGCTTGGCAGTGATTTTGACGTTATCGCCAGGCATGACCGCTTCAACACCTGCTGGGAGTCCAAGCTCTCCAGTGATGTCAGTGGTTCGGATATAGAACTGTGGTCGATATCCTTTGAAGAATGGTGAGTGTCGTCCACCCTCTTCCTTCTTAAGCACATAGATCTCTGCCTCAAACTCAGTGTGAGGAGTGACTGTGCCAGGCTTTGCGATGACTTGACCACGTTGTACTTGGTCCTTTTCAATACCACGGATCAAGAGTCCAGTGTTGTCACCGGCTTGTGCTTGATCGAGTGATTTGCGGAACATTTCGATACCAGTGATGACTGTTTTCTTGGTGTCAGTGATACCTACGATTTCCATTTCTTCGTTGACCTTGGCTACGCCACGCTCAACACGGCCGGTTACGACGGTTCCACGACCTGAGATCGTAAAGACGTCTTCAACTGGCATCAGGAATGGCTTATCAAGAGCACGTACAGGGTCTGCAAAGTACTCATCACAGGTGTCCATGAGTTTCTCAATGGCTGCGATAGACTCTGGATCATCCTCAAGAGCTTTGAGTGATGAGCCTCGGATCACAGGGACAGTGTCTCCTGGATACTTGTACTTGGTGAGCAGGTCGCGGACTTCCATCTCGACGAGGTCGATGATTTCTTTGTCTTGGACCATGTCACACTTGTTCAAGTAGACGATGATTGATGGCACGTTCACCTGACTAGCAAGCAAGATATGCTCACGAGTTTGAGGCATAGGACCATCTGGAGCAGAAACGACGAGGATTGCTCCGTCCATTTGTGCAGCTCCGGTAATCATGTTTTTGATGTAGTCAGCATGACCTGGGGCATCAATGTGAGCGTAGTGACGCTTTTTTGTCTCGTATTCTGAGTGATGAATATTGATGGTGACTCCACGAGCTTTTTCTTCTGGAGCTTTATCAATTTCGTCGTACTTAAGGAACTTGGCTAGGCCCTTTTTGGAAAGGACATAGTGGATAGCGGACGTGGTCGTGGTTTTTCCATGATCAACGTGTCCGATAGTACCTATATTTAGGTGGGGTTTGGTGCGCTGAAAGACGCCTTCTGCCATATTTGTTACAAAATTGGTAAAATATGAATCGCCAAATGAAACCGATGTGGTTGTTTAGCGAGTTGAATAGTAACGAAACGTGTTCAGATTGTCAAGGACAAGCCAAAATGAGTCTTTGTACCAGTATGATATGTATGTTTGCTCAACGTAGTGGATTGTGATGTTACATAAAATGAACATCTCGATTTGAGGTGACTGCCAATCAAAGAATGTAGTACGCTTAATTAAGTCAATGTTTGTTGTTTGGTTAAATAAGGCTTGAATATCTATGAAATGGTTTTACACATCACGGTTTGCTGAAATCATCGTGACCCTACTCACGTGGGTGACCGTCACGACTCCTTTGTGGCTTTCTCCTTTTCACCCTGCAATTGTGGCGTATGGGATCATAGCGTTTAATATCTACTTCTTCTTCCAATCTGTCAAAACTACGGTCAACTCAATCAAAAGCTACGTATTACTTACTAAACATAGCCACTTTGACTATCGCGCCAAACTACTTGGGCTGGCCGAAGAGTCACAAAAACATATCAAACACTTTGTCATCATCCCTTGCTTCAAAGAAACAGTTGAAAAACTCTCAGAGACGATAGACTGTATTGTCAATGGTGACTATCCGTATGCAAAAAACATTACCATTGTCCTTGGATTTGAAAAGCGCGAGGTTGAAGCCCCACACAAAGCCCAAGTGCTCCTAGAAAAATACAAGGGTCGTATCACATGCGCAGTCACCTACCACGAGCTCACGGCTGCAGAAGTGCCGGGAAAAGCGAGTAATCAAACATGGGCAGCCAAAGAAATATCCCAAATGTGTGCGCAGCAGGGATATGATCCAAATCTTGTCATCTGCACGATTGGAGATGCTGACAGCAAGTTTCCTCCCAACTACTTTAGTTATCTCACGTATGAATTTGTTCGTGACGTAGACCGATACTACCATTTCTATTGGGCACCGGTACTTTTGTACAACAACTTTTGGGAGCTCTCATTTTTTGTCCGGATGCAGGCATCACTCTCATCGATCGTCCGACTTGCCCATCTTCAGGAAAAAGAAAAACTGATTCAAATATCGACCTATTCCGTCAACCTCAAGCTTATTCAGGACATTGGGTATTGGGATGTTGATATCATCCCTGAAGACTGGCATATTCATCTGCAAGCATTCTTCGCCTATGGCGATCGGATCCGTACCATACCCCTCTATACCATAGTCAATGGTGACGCAGTCAACTCTGGCAGCATGTATCGATCACTCTTGAGTCGATATGAACAAGAGAAAAGATGGGCATGGGGAGTGTCCGATATTGCTTATGCCTGGAAACGGTCCTTTGAGACGCCCCATATACCAGTGATGAAGAAAATATCAAAGATATTGTTCATTATGAAGATTCATCTTTTGTGGCCCACATCATTTTTCATTTTAACTGTCTTTGCAACGGTTACTCCACTGATCAATCCGGTATTCAAACGTTCGGTCATGGGCTTTATCCTCCCCCAGGTGTCAGGTATTATTTTAACGACCGCGAGCTCGATGTTGATCGTGTATACGATACTTGATATTAAAATCAGACAACGTCTCAATATCCAAACAAAACCTTTGAACTTTATATTTCTTGCGCTGCAGTGGTACATACTTCCGTTTGTTTCTTTCTTCTTGTCTGCTCTACCAGCACTTGATGCCCACACACGGATGCTCCTCGGAAAAAAACTCGTGTATAAGGTCACTGAGAAAAGTAAGTGACGGTAACTCATATCAATTACGAAATACTTAAGTCTCTAGCAATACAAATTGGTAGATAAAAGATGAAGATTAATAAAAATGTCATCACGGTCATCCAAATTCTGATCGTTGTGTATATTCTCGCGTATTTCAAAAGTGGAGGCCAATTGGGACTCAATAAGCTATTTGAATTTACTCCTTCTTCTTTGCCCAACGTTTCAATCGAACCTACATATCCTTATGAGCCTTCACCCACCACACCACCTCTGTCCATCACACCACAAGGAGTGAATGGTGGTGCTGTGGATTCGGATCCGATACTCAATTGTAAGATTGGGCAGAGCTGTGCAACGATGAGAATAAGACGAAGTCAGTGCTTGACCTATCAGGTATGTTGCACTGTAGGAAATGATCATATCCCCATGAAGTCTGTTGATGATTGTAATCGCGCGGTGTCAGAGTATGAACAGAAAAGTAATGCAACTGACAATGAAACATCAACGAATTCATATGTGTTCCCGACATATGTATTCCCCACCAGAAAACCGTACTCTACCCTAGCTCCGCTCCCCACTTTTCCTCCACTTCCAACTTTTGGTCCATTTCCAACCTTTGCCCCTTTCTCGACTGGACAGAGCCCAGAACAATGTCGAAGTAATGTGATGAGTGGTGGATATGAGGACAGTGCAATAGAGTCGAGATGCAAATCCCTCTACACCGACAGCACAACTGTTGAGATGTGTGTGAGCTCGAAGAAACGACTGCGAGAGATGCTACTAGCTACATGTGGTCAATGAGAGCGTCGTATCAAAACAGCTCCATTACTTCAATACTTATTGATTCAAATTGTAAGCTTTCTTTCAATGCTCAAATCCAAAGTTTGAATCTTTCAAATTTGTTAATTATTTGGAATTTGCCTACCTGCCGAAGAGGCAGGGGACTTGGAATTTGTTTTGATGGCACGCTTTACGTTTAGCGTTTTACGTTATACACTCTCCTCATGATTGTGTATCTTTTTACTCAGACGCCTCTCGTCTGGTTTATCCAGTCATATTGGCGAGATGAGGCATTTTCGGTGTTACTTGCACAGCGATCGTGGTTCGATATCATCAGGTTAACTGCTCAAGATTTTAGTCCCCCACTCTACTATCTATTACTCAAAATATGGATGGTACTGATAGGCATCTCAGAAGTATCAACCCGATCGCTTTCGCTTGTTTTCTATGTGCTCACGGTATTTGTTATGGTGGAGTTTTTGGTCCATGTCTTGCACTATCCAGCACGCAAGGCTGCGATCTTGGGCATAGTCGCCGGATTGTTTACTCCCCTTCTTGTGTACTATGCATTTGAGACTCGAGGATATACCCTCTTGGCATTCTTAAGCATCCTGAGCATCTACGCCCTCTGTACGCACAAATGGAAAATGTATATTTTCGCAATGGTGACAGGACTTCTTTCCCACTATCTTATGTGTTTCATGTTAGTCATACACATCTTCATTTACTATCGAGGGCTGGTCGGCAATCACCCAAAGATGCCTCTTGTACGACTCTTTGCATTCCCCATAGCTGTGATTACACTTTGGCTTATTTTTAGTTTCTTGATGAAGTATGGGCAACCGTCATCAGGCTTTTGGATACCACATCCTATCATTGCTCAACTTTTGACATCTCCTGCACTTTTGTTGACGGGGTATGATCAGGGTTGGGGATTTGCGTACGATCTCATACCTCTTTCGGTCATCGTAACCTGTGTGATAGGTATACCCCTGCTTCGTGATCACCACTCAACGAAAGTATCATGGGTACTCCTCTTGTGCAGTCTCGGGCTGGTTACATCAGTTTTTGTGGTGTCAACGTATGGTGCAAATTCACTATTTATTTCTCGATATCTTATCCTCGCTTCACCACCTCTTGTACTCTTACTCATCATCCAACTGCACAAGTTCAAAGGGATTTTTCAAATCATCTGGGTACTTGCCTTGCTGATTTCTCTCTGGCAGTATCAGTCTACCAACATAGCCAAGCGTCACAAAGAAAACATCGGACAACGTATTGAGACTCTTAAACAAACAGCACAGACCACAGATTATCTCTTTGTTACTTCAGAACTTGATTATCATATTGCCCAGGTCTATTGGTTCAATCAAAACAGAGTCAGGATAATCGGTAAGAAGTACGAGGATATCCCCCAGTATGTAGGCAAAGTACTGATACCTCGCTCTGCAGTAGTGACGACTAACCCATGCATTTCGTCCTGCACCGTGTACATACTCGACCAATCGCGGCAGATCCATACATGGATACGGTAGTGATCAGCCAAAACAGACTCATTTTTATCACATTAAGTCCGTAGCAATCTCAACTCTGAAGGGTATATAATCTCACCGCTATGTCACCATCAATCATCAAAAAAACTGATCCCGCTGTTTATGAGCTCATCCAGTCAGAACGAAAAAGACAAGAAGAGACCCTCATGATGATCCCTTCAGAAAACCACGCCTCAAAAGCGGTCGAGGAAGCGATGTCGAGTAGTTTTGGAAACAAATATGCCGAGGGCTACCCTGGGCGCCGATACTATCAAGGCAACGAGTTTGCTGATCAGATCGAACAACTTTGTATCGACAGGGCAAAGAAACTATTTCATGTACCTTTTGTAAATGTCCAGGCACACTCAGGATCACCCGCCAACTTTGCGGTGCAGATAGCCATACTACAACCAGGCGACACATTTATGGGCCTTTCACTTTCGTCAGGTGGTCATCTGACCCATGGTGCACGGCTCACTGCAGGATCAAAGTTTTTCAAAGCGATTCAGTACGAGGTCAAACCAGATGGCTATCTCGACTACGATCTCATCGAGAAGCTCGCGATAGAACACAAGCCCAAACTGATCATAGCCGGCACGACTGCATATCCACGCATCATCGATTGGAAAAAGTTCCGTGCGATCGCTGACAAAGTTGGGGCAGTTCTCCATGCAGACGTTTCGCATATCTCAGGTCTCATCGTGGCTGGAGCATATCCTAGCCCAGCACCCTATGTTGATACGATCATGACTACAACTCACAAGTCACTCCGCGGTCCACGAGGAGCGATGATTATGGCGACGGAACTGGGTCTAAAGAAAAATCCCGACCTGGGAAAAAAGATTAACTCAGCCATCATCCCTGGCATCCAAGGTGGTCCTCATCTCAATAGTATTGCAGCACTCGCCGTGGCGCTCAAAGAAGCAAGCACCACAAAGTTCAATAAGTACGGCAATCAGATAGTGACCAATGCGGTCGCTCTCGCTGAGGAAATGAAGAAGAAGGGATTCAAACTCGTTACAGATGGCACCGATTCACATCTTATCCTCGCCGACATGTCTCCCTTCGGATTGCTTGGCAATACGATGGCTGAGGGGTGTGAAGCAGCAGGCATCGTGCTCAATCGCAATGGTGTGCCGTTTGACCCCAATCCTCCATTTTATCCATCAGGTATCCGTCTTGGTACCCCAGGCATCACCTCACGAGGTATGAAGGCAAAAGAGATGAAAATCATCGCAGGATGGTTGAGCAACATCGCCCAAGATTTATCTAAAGTTGCACATAAGCAAAATCAAACGAGTCTTGCTCAAAAAGATCCAGACGTTCGTGCAGGTATCATCAAAAAGTCCCTTGTATTGAAACAAATCAATCGCGCAGTCAAAGCAATGTGTAAAGCGTTTCCCATACCTGATCTGTATGTATGAATAGTGTAGAACGTAGAGTGTAGAGTCTAAAACGGTGAACACAAATGGATGGTAAGTAAGGATTTTTCAGAGTCATCTCTGTCTGAGCGAAGCGAGTTAGATGACGAGTGAAAAATCCTTACTTACCATGAACAGGGATTGGAGTTTAGTATTTAGAGTTTAGTATTTAGAGTTTAGTGTTTAGAGTTTAGTGTTTAGTGTTTTGTTCTTATGCTTTTCTTTCTCATACTCACTAACGCCCTGATGATTGCGATCTTCATCATCACGTATCGCGCATTGCCTCCTGAGATACCCCTCTTCTACAACTTTAGTTGGGGTGAGTCGAGACTTGGGCACCCGCTCAACTTGTCCATCATCATCATTTTGATGGATATCTTTTTTGTACTCACGAGCACGATCCTCAAAAGATACTATCTCAATGATGAATTTATCAAAAAGATCATCCAAATTATCCAGCTCATATACATCACCATTAGTTTCGTAGCATTCATCCGTATTATTTGGTTTTCGATCTAAATACTCATATGCATTTGCTGCTTATCTTTGTCTCTACCCTTCTGCTGACATATATATTCACCCCTCTAGTTATTCAGGGTGCCAAGCGATATGGACTCATGACTGACAGTAAAAAGTATACGCATCCAGCACATACCCACCGAGGCATCATCCCTCGAGCAGGAGGATTGCCCATATTCATGGGGATTTTGATCGTGGCGTTGCTCACTATCCCAGTCCAAAAAAATCTTATCTCTATCCTTGTTGGCGGCGCCATCCTCATCGTCACAGGACTTATCGATGATCGATACAACCTCAGTCCATATCTCAGATTTACGATCAACTTTGTCGTTGCAGGGGTGACCATAGCGGGAGGTCTCGGCATCCCTTATCTGTCCAATCCCTTCGGTGATCCAATCCAACTGATTGAGCCACAATTTGTATTTCAGCTATTTAACTCTACACATAGCGTCTGGCTCATCGCAGATATCGCCGCTATTCTGTGGCTGATGTTCCTCATGAACATTGTTAACTGGAGCAAAGGTATTGATGGCCAACTGCCGGGCTATACGATGATTGCAGCACTTTTCCTCGGCATCACCGCTGCTCGTTTCTCAGCACACGAGATCACTGCGACCCACACTCAGATGCTCGCATTCATCACGGCTGGAGCATTTGCAGGATTTCTTCCATGGAACTTTTACCCACAACGCATCATGCCAGGATATGGGGGTGGATCACTTGCAGGATTTATGTTGGGCGTACTTTCAATCCTTTCATTTGGAAAGGTTGGTGCACTCGCAATCGTCTTAGCAGTGCCTCTCATGGATGGTATATATACGCTCTCTCGTAGGATATTAAGTGGGAAAAACCCCTTCAAGGGCGACGATGGACATCTGCATCATCTCTTACTGAAAGCTGGGTGGGGACGTCGTCGTATCGCTCTGTTTTATATGTTCATCACAGCGCTGCTAGGTGCCAATACTCTTTTTCTTGAGGGAGTAGTTATGAAAGTTGCCTTTGCAAGTCTCGTATACATCAGTATTGCGATATGGATTTATACGCTATCCAAAAAACTCAAGAAATGACACCCTTGCTATGTAGTGTCCAGGAGTGTCATCCCGGACAAACGAAGTGCGATCCGGGATCTATGCGCGATAATCTCTGTTTTTCGTTATACCTTACAAACTTTACACTTTAAATCATTTTTACTTCATGACCACTCTCCAAGTAGGCGTCAAAATCATTTTTAGTAACACAAAAGGTCAGTACTTACTGGCAAAAAGATCAGGACTCAACTGGGGTGAAGGCAAATGGGAAACATTCGGCGGAAGGATTGATCCAGGCACGCCTCTGATTGACAATCTTGCACGTGAGATACTCGAAGAAACAGGTCTCGCCTATTCAGGAACACCTCGTCTTTTGACAGCCCAGGATATTCTGAAAGAAAAAGATGGAAACCTCACTCACGTGGTGCGGCTTACGTATACCGACGTTATCCCAAAGGGTGTGATCAAGCTTGCAGAAGAACACAATGAGTACCGCTGGTTTAGCCTTTGATGAGCTGAAGAGTATCACCTCGATAGACTCATATCTACCTGCTGCCATCGCCCTCTTGCCATGATTTTTTGCTACAATCCATGCAATGACTTGTCGTGGTCTCTGACCATCGCCTTGTCATCCCGGCGAATGCCGGGATCCATTTCCTTTCTTTGACTTTACGTACTTTACAGACTTTCGACTTTATGGACTGGACCACTTTACAGACTTTATCACTTTATGAACCTATACCTATGAAACTATTAGTCACCGGCGGAGCAGGCTTTATCGGCTCCAACTTCATCCACTACTGGCTCACCGCTCATCCTGAGGACAGCATCATCTGTTTTGATAAGCTCACCTATGCAGGCAATATCGAGAATCATGCGAGTATCGCTGATGATCCACGATTTGCATTCGTCAAAGGCGATATTACCGATCGCACTGCAGTAGACAAAGTCGTCAAGCAAGTTGATCTCATCGTGCACTTTGCAGCAGAGACTCACGTCGATCGCTCAATCACGGGACCTGAGGCATTTGTGAGATCCAACGTGCTCGGGACTATGATTCTCCTTGAATCAGCTAGAACAAATGGCAACAAGCGTTTTCATCACATCTCCACGGATGAGGTCTTCGGCGCACTCGAACTTGGAAGCAAGGAAAAGTTTAGTGAAAAAACTCCGTACGATCCACACTCTCCCTACTCGGCGAGCAAAGCCGGATCTGACCACCTAGTCCGCGCCTATCACGATACGTACGGGCTACCCATCACCATCACCAACTGCGCGAACAATTACGGCCCCTATCACTTCCCCGAAAAACTCATCCCACTCGCAATCACCAATATTCTTGAGGGTAAAAAGGTTCCCATTTATGGCGACGGTCTATATGTCAGAGACTGGCTCCATGTCGAGGATCACTGCCGAGCGATCGACCTGGTCATCTCAAAGGGCAAGATTGGCGAGACCTATTGTGTAGGTAGTATGACTCAAGATGTGAGCAACAAAGATATCATCAGAATCATCTGTGAGAAAATGGGGGTCGACTTTGATGCTAGTGTTGAGTATGTCAAGGATCGCCCAGGACACGATCGTCGCTATGCGATCGACTGGAGCAAGATCAACCGAGAACTCGGCTGGAAACCGCTCCATACCTTCGATGAGTGGATTGCGCTCACAGTGAAATGGTATCGTGATCATGAGTCATGGTGGAAGCGGATCAAAACAGGCGAGTACGAAAAGTATTATAAAGAACAATATGGGAAGTAAACTTAAAGGCTTCCTTGCATTGTTTTTGTGTGCGGCAATCTTTGGATCATTTGGTATTTTTGTGAGACTGCTCGGACAATCGTTCACATCGCTCCAACAAGTTTTTTTGCGTAATTTAGTCGCGACTACATTCATCCTCAGCTTCGTACTAGTGACTCGAAAAAAGATGCAATACCATGGCATACCCATCAAGACTCTCTTTTGGTATGCGATTGTTTTTCCACTTGAGGTGATCTGCTTTACGATCGCCATCCAATATATCAAGGTCTCTACTGCTACATTCATATTTTATGGTGCAAATCTTGGCGCAAGCGCGGTGATCGGGAATATTTTCTATAAGGAACATATCAAGCCACATGTCATCGTTGCCTTATTGATTTCACTACTAGGCCTCCTCATGTATGCATATCCTTTTGAACTCGGCAACTCATTGATCGGTATCGTGTGGATCACCGCAGCAGGACTTTTCGACGCTATCGTCAGTGCATTTAGCAAACTTCTAGGTGGTAAGCTTGACACCTGGAGTGCAACTCCGCTGCGTACCGGTATGGGAGTCATCATCTCTGGGATCGGCATATTGCTGATGCACGAATCATTTACCATCCAGTCATTTACCCCAACATCCATCATCGTGCTGCTCATATTTGGCTCAATGCTTTTTGCGATCAATACACTCACACTCTATGGTTTCAAACGATTTGATTTGAATCTTGGTACATTTGTCTTGTCTGCAGAAGTTGTGTTTGCCACTATTTTTGGGATCCTTGTGATCCACGAGCTCCCTCTTGTGCAAGAGTGGATAGGAGCTGCCTTCATGTCACTTGGCATCATCATGGCAAACTATCCTGTACTCAAAACTGCATTGCGTAAGAATCGTCGTCCAGAGATGTCATCCCGGACAAACGAAGTGCGTTCCGGGATCTAGATCAAACAGAGCATTTTCCCTATGGGCTAGAAATTCAAAATCGATCACTTTCCAGCACTAGGTATCTTAAACCATTTATTGTTTACCAAATGCCACGATGAGACGTCAGTTGTATATATTTGTTTCCAAAGTTTTCGGGCAGACTTAGTATAAAGTTTTTTAAAGACGATGCTCTTGCGTTGTGGATGCCATTTACGGGGTAGTTGGTGTCCTTGTTCCTCAAGCTCACGCATCTCAAGATCCACATCCAGATTATCTGCATCCTTCACGATCTGTGATTCTCGAGATTTCCGTGATTTATATTCTTTGAAAACTCCGAACAGGTCAGCCAAAGCAGTTCCCTTGAGCGTATCAGTGATCGCAGGATCATCATTGTCTTGCATATACATTTTTTGTACATAGCTCAAATCAACAGTTCTGATATCTGCGAGGTCATGAGTGAGCGCCATTTGCATAATCTTTGCTTCATCACACTTTGTCCCCTCCATCCTGGCTAGAATGAGTGCTATCCACATCACTCTGAGAGTGTGCTCCATAGTATTTGCACAGTTAGTTCCTATATGCTGCTTCCAGCCACGTGTGATATGGCGAAGTGTGCCTATCTCGTATAGAAGTTCTACGTTACGGTGAAGTGACTTTGTGTTAACCATTGGGTGAGGTAAGTCTAGCATTTGAGACTAATATTACAACAACATCAACTCGGTGGTACAATGACCGTGATTACCAGTGCATAGCTCCTATGAAACCAAACACCTTCGATCAACTCACCGTCAAAATCCGCAAATTTGTGACTGAACGCGAATGGGACCAGTTTCAAAAGCCCAAAGATCTCGCACTTTCGCTCACCCTTGAAGCAGCTGAAGTCCTCGAGCACTTTCAGTGGAAAAATGAAGAAGAAATAGCCAAACACCTCACAAATAACAAGGATGAGCTGGCAGACGAGCTCGTCGATACCCTCTGGTACCTCCTCGCTCTTGCTGACAAAATAGGAGTCGATCTCGAGACTGCATTTGAGCGAAAGCTAAAGATTAATCAAGGAAAATATCCCATCAGCAAAGCAAAGGGCAATAACAAAAAGTATACTGATTATTAATTATCCAATCGTAGTTCATTTGGATTACATTACTCAAAATGAACGTACGAGTGGTTAACCCGTAGCAGTTACGACTGCGGAGGGTGAAGAGATACTATTCATTTCTTATACTTATGTTCAAAGGCACATACCTCCTCATTTGGTCACCAGACCCTGATCAGCTCATGCAGTTTTATCGCGATGTGCTCGAGCTCAAGTTGAATAGCAAAACAGATATTTCAGCCAAAGACGGCCTTGCTGCAGACTATGGCTATGAGTTCGTCCTTACTGAGAAAAATGACAAACTCTGGATAGGCAAACATGGAGAAGTAGGTCCCAAAAGCACAGAGCCCTATCGCATCATGCACAATCTATATACTGACGAAGTCCAAAAATGGTTTGAGAAAGTCCGCGATGCAGGGTGCCAAATCATTTGTCCACCTACCAAAACGCCATTTTATTCGGACAAACTCCCGTGGTATGTGAGCACATTCCTCGATCCTGAGGGCAACTGTTGGCAGTTTATGGGTACAATAGAGAAATGAATAAATCTATAGTTGCTATCACCGGCTCCACAGGCCTCATTGGCTCACGCATCATCGAGCTTCTGTCTGATCGCTTTACCTTTCTCCCGCTGCGAATGGAAGATGGCATCGATATCACGAACAAAACGACACTTAGCTCGCAGCTTGCAGCTCGCAGCTTCGATATCCTTCTCCACCTCGCCGCATATACCAACGTGGACAAGGCAGAAGTGGAACGCGAGATCTGCCACAAGATCAACGTTGATGGGACAAAAAATCTATTGGATATTTGTGAAGCCAAAGGCGCAAAGATGATCCTCATCTCTACCGACTTTGTCCTCGATGGCTCAACACCTGAGCCAAAGGGCGAGACCGCCATTCCTCACCCAATTGGCTACTATGCCCATACCAAGTACGAGGCTGAGCAGTTAGTCAAAGGCAAAGGCATGATCGTCCGCATCACAACACCCTATCGGGATGAATTTCCAGGTAAAAAAGACATCGTCCGCACGATCAAATCACTACTCGAAGAAGGAAAACCACTTACGATGGTCGCTGACAACCTCGTCGTCCCAACCTATATTGATGATATTGCACTCGCGCTCGGACACCTCATCGAGCACTTTTCTCCTGAGATCTACCATGTTGTCGGACCTGAGGCGATGTCAAGCTATGACCTAGCTATGAGGATAACGGACAAGTGGCATTTGAATAAGAGCCTAATAACGAAGACTACCCATGCGCAGTACGGTCATGGCAAAGCCCCACGGCCTCAGTATGGCAATATTGTGTCGAGGAAGAATACAGGAATAAAGATGAGCAAGTTATCTTGATTAAACTCGGTACTGCACCTGCTACAACCAAGAATAATTTTTATACTGACCTAAGTACTAAGTGTTCAATTGCTTGTATTTATATCTGGTAAGTCACTCCTAAAGATGCTTCTAAAGTTATCCAGTCGTTCTACGAGCTCCGCCACCTTTTGGTTGGCTATTTTACGCGAATTATTTACCATAACCGACAGGTCATTGGAGGTTTTCTGTTTCATTCCTACACGTGTATGCCACATCCCGATAGAACGCTTATACCTGCGCTCTAGAACAGAAAGTAGTCTATAGCGACGCTGTGTTTCCTCACTATCAACATTCTCTCCATAATCATATGCGATGGCTGTTTTTCCATTAAATCCAATTTTATTCAACCTTCGCAAACCATCTCCTACAAGATTATGTAGCTGCCATTTGATTCCGTTATCTACATTTGCTTTTGCAACTTCTGATAGGTCACCGCAAGCAAATACAATATTTACTCCAGGCAAATTTGCGAGTTGCTCGAGTTGATCTATTGCTTGTTTTGTCTCAATTTTAAGATGTACTTCAGCCCTCTCATATCCCATTTTAGCTAGAACGTTCTGAGCATCTATAACCTTCTGTGGATCACCAACAAACGAAAATGCTAGTTGACCAAACTTGTGTCTTTGGTCAGCAGGTACTGCATTTAGAAACTCAAGATCGCGCAGACTGAGGAGTGGTTCGTTCGGAAGACGCTCATTGAGCCAAGATGGCGAAGTAAAACCGTCACCATTAAATATTTTCGGACGTTTCTCATCTACTTGAAACACTGTGCCATATAAACCATTGGCATCCTCCCCTGTTACTTTCATTTGCGCTGTATCTCCTAGTCCTAGAGTCTCACCTTGTTTGACTCCAATCATATCGAAGTTGGGTCGGAGAATATGGTCTGCTACTTGGGTGTCTGGGTTACCTACACCAACATAAACACTCTCTCCCACCTTTAGTTGTTGTGACGGATCCCTATCTCCTTCTTTTATACTTGTTTGAACCCTTGAACCATTATCCAACTCAAATCGTCTTTTTTGTACAAGATCAAGGGCTGCTACAAGTCCTGTTTCGGGGGAAAATGAAGTTAGAAAACTTGCAAAGCTCTCAGGAGTGTGTCGGCCAGAGTGCACCTGAACAACTGTGCCTTCGGGAAGTGTGCCAGAATCAGGCATGATTTTATCTGCATTAAACCGAGTTAGTATCTCTCCGTTCATACCTATAGTATATACCGCTCCCAGGACTATGTCAATACCACCTCCCATCCTGGTATCTACCTCATTTTAAGCTCAAATACGCTCAGATTTCTTCTGGCAAGCGCCACTCTCCCCCTGCTATAATGTTCTGACTTTACGACTTTACTTGTCCCGCGAAGTCGCGTTTGACGCGACGAAGTGGGATAGACTTTATCACTTTATAGACTCTTTTTATGACTATCACCATCATTGGCCACGGATACGTTGGTATCGTCGCTGCTTGTGTCTTTGCAGACTTTGGCAATACCGTCCACGTCATCGGTCATACGCCAGCGAAGCTTGAAAAGCTCAAAAGCGGTGACCCACTCATCTACGAGCCTGGCCTCGCTGAGCTGCTTCAAAAAAATACTCGTGCAGGACGCCTTATCTTTACGACAGAGTATACCCAAGCACTCAAAGACTCCTCTATCGTCTTCATCTGTGTCGGCACTCCTCCGACCCCTGGCACTGGTGAAGCAGATCTGACCATCGTGTACAAAGTAGCGGAAGAGATCGGCAAGCATCTTGACCCCTCACACTTTACCGTTGTCTCATGCAAGTCGACAGTCCCCGTCGGGACCAATTATAAAGTCAAAGCTATCATCGAGAAACAGCTTACCGCTCGTAGTTTACCCGCCGATGTAGGCGGGCTCGCTGCCTCTGAGATGTTCTCCATCGCTTCATGTCCCGAGTTCCTCCGCGAAGGAACAGGTATCCACGATACTCTCAATCCCGATAGAACAATTATTGGTGCCGATGATCAGAAGGCGATTGATATCCTCCTTGAGTTGCACAAGCCGCTCCCTGGCGAGCGCGTGGTGACCAATATCCCGAGTGCTGAGCTGATCAAATATGCGAGCAACTCACTTCTCGCCACCAAGCTTTCATTTGCCAATATGATCGCGCTCTATGCAGAGAAGCTTGGTGCTGATGCTCCATCAGTCCTCCGCGCAGTCGGACTCGATAATCGTATCGGTACCAAAAATCTTGACGTGAGCATAGGGTATGGTGGTGCGTGTTTCCCCAAAGATGTCCAGGCCCTTACAGCCACTGGTCGCACCGAGGGTGTTGATGTATCACTTCTTGAAGCAGTTGAAAAAGTGAACCAACTCGTCTGGCAAAACTACGTCACCAAAGTGAAAAAGCATGTGAAAAAGGGCGGCAAACTTGCAGTGTGGGGTCTCGCATTCAAAGCCAATACTGACGATATCAGATTTGCCCCAGCAGTCAAAATCGTCGAGGCACTCGCCAGAGAAGGTTATAGTATTGTGGCGTATGATCCAGCAGCGATGCCCAACGTGAAACGCCAACTCGGCGACATCATCTCCTATCACGATGCCCAATATGACATGATCGAGGGCGCTGATGCGCTTTGTATCCTGACGGAGTGGAACGAGTTCAAGCAAGCTGATCTGGCAAAGATCAAAAGCATCATGAAGCATGCCCTCGTCATCGATGGACGCAATCTGTACGATGTGAAGAAGATGAAAGAACTCGGATTTACCTATATCAGCACCGGACGATAAAATTGCATGATTACTTTTTTCTTCTGGTCATCTGGCATTATCGGAGCCCTTGGAACACTTCCCTATCTCTGGGGTATTTATAAGGGCAGTGTCAAACCCCATCGGGTAAGTTGGTTGATCTGGGGTACCCTTACTATTATCAACTTTTTTAGTCAATATGCAGGAGGAGCTCGCGAATCACTTATTTTTACCGGCCAATCAGCTTTTTGGTGCATACTCATTTTCGTTATCAGTCTAAAAAAAGGCGTCGGTGGCCATACTCGTCTCGATCTTTTTTGCATCATCGGTGCTATCGTTGGACTGATCTTGTGGAAACTCACCGATAGCCCTCTTTTAAGCCTATTTATCAATATTGCCATAGATGCAATCGGGTGTATTCCGACTATCAAGAAAATATACCTTCAACCACGCTCTGAGGGGTTGACAACTTTTGTATCGGGTATGTTTTCTGCATTATTTGGAGTTCTTGCCGAACCAAAATATTCCATATACACACTCCTATTCCCGAGCTGGGTCATCGCAGCGAACACGGTGATCGTGTCTATTGGATTATGGAAAAGAAGGGTAACTGAGACTAAATAGTGAGTCAGGAGATGCATGTCGCTCTTGTTGAAGGCATATCGCCATCAGCAGGAACATATTGTTCAATATATTTGTACGATATAGAGCTCCTTTTCCCTCTTCCAATCAGTCGATAACTCCGCCACCTCGACCCAAAACTGCTATAATTTGACTGTTTGAAAGACTTGCTTGCCCGCCTAACTGTGTAACAGTTGGTGGTGCTTGCCCGCCTAACTACGAAGTTGTTGGCGGGATGACCTGACGACCTGACGACTTGATGACTTGATGACCTGATGACCTGATAACTTTATAACTTGATAACTTTTTAACATATCCCCATGCACATCCTCATCACCGGCGGCGCAGGTTTCCTCGGCTCCCATCTGACCAAACGACTCCTCAAGGAGGATCATAAAGTCACGGTCATCGATAACTTCCTGACCGGAAGCAGGTCCAACTTGCCCAAAGATCCTGATTTGACCGTGATCGACAAAGATGTCTGTGATATTTCATACCACACCCTTCATGGACTTCGCAAAATCAACCAGATCTATCATCTTGCATCACCCGCCTCACCCAATCATCACTCCCCTCTCTCCTACCACTCGCTTCCAATGGAGACGATGATGGTGAATACCACCGGCACCTTGCGGATGCTCGAGCTGGCCGAGATCAACAAAGCCAAGTTTTTGTTTGCATCAACTTCAGAGGTATACGGCGATCCGCTTGTCCATCCACAACCCGAAACATACAACGGCAATGTGAGTACGACAGGTCCACGTAGTGTCTACGATGAAGCAAAGCGCTTTGGCGAGACGCTCACTGCATATTACTGGCGTACACGGGATCTTGATGCGCGCATTGTCCGGATCTTTAACACGTTTGGTTCCCAGATGTCAGGAGCTGACATGCGCATGATCATCAACTTTATCCAACAAGCACTGAAAAATGAAGACATCACGATATTTGGTGATGGTACCCAAACACGGAGTCTCTGTTATGTAGATGACACAGTTGATGGGATGATTCGACTGATGAACAAAGACAAAACCAAAGGTGAAATAGTCAATATCGGCTCAACTGAGGAGCACACGGTGTTGGAGTATGCGAATATGGTGAAAAAGATTACCGGTTCCTCATCAAAAATCGTCCACAAGGAGTCACTCCCCATACACGATCCAAAGCAACGCCAAGCAGATATCAGCAAGGCGAAAAAGTTGCTCGATTGGGAGCCAAAAGTAGCTCTTGAGGACGGATTGAAACAGACGATCGAATATGTGCAAGTTATCTTTAAAAAATGATGCAAAAAGCTGTCATAGTGCTCCCTACCTACAACGAGGCAAAAAATGTTGAAGAGGTTCTTCACTTGATATTTGCCCAACAATCAAAGGTGCCCTCGTGGGAGCTCCATGTCGTCGTTGTTGATAGCGCTTCACCCGATGGTACGGGACCCATCGTCGAGAGATTGAGTCAGAGTACCTATCCCCGGCTTCATCTCATCAAATCGAAAAAGGAAGGCCTCGGCAAGGCATACCTGACCGGATTTGAAATCGCAATTCAAAAGCTTTCACCTGACGTTCTCTTTGAGATGGATGCAGATCTCTCACATGATCCAGCCAATATCCCAGATTTTCTTCGCGAGATTGACAGGGGCGCTGATCTTGTTATCGGCACGCGCTACTCAAAAGGTGGTTCTATCCCGAGTGACTGGGGACTGAATCGTAAGATATATTCCATAGGTGCCAATATCGTCATCAGACTCGGATTTATGCGAATCAAAAATACTGAGTGGACCAACGGATACAGAGCGATCAAAAGATCACTGATCGAAAAGCTGATGCCCCATATGTCCTCGTATACAGGATATGTGTTCCAAGTGGCTTTCCTCGATAAGGCGATCAATCTCGGCGCCAAGATAGCTGAGGTACCGATCCACTTCACCGATCGCATCCATGGCCTGTCAAAAATCAACACTCCGCAATACATCCTGCAAACATTTGCCTATGTATTCACTCACTCGAGCTTTATCAGGTTTGTGATCGTTGGAGTCATCGGAGCTCTTGTTGATTTTGGCAGTGCCAGTATCCTCAAGTCTGTCGGATCCACCATATTGATTGCAAACGCCATTAGCACCGAGCTGGCAGTCATCTCAAACTTTTTATTGAATAATTATTGGAGTTTCTCACACAATCGCATCACCAAACTTTCGAAGCTTGTGCCCAATTTCTTGAAGTTCAATCTTGTGTCGCTTGGCAATATCGTCATCCAGCTTGTTGGTATCAGTATCGGCGTAGCAGTCGGTGGTGAGCGCTACTGGCTCATCTACAAACTTATCACGATCGTGTGTGTAGTGATCCCCTACTCCTACATCCTCTACAACAAAGTGATTTGGAAAAAGAAGTAACACCAAGACGTCATATGTTGCGCTGGTTGTTGGAAAAGAATCCCCCCCTCTGTCATCCCGGACAAACGAAGTGCGATCCGGGATCCATGCTCGCCCGCAGGCCGGCGGATCGGCATTTGAAATCTCCTTAGTGTTTAGGATTTAGAGTTTAGTTTTTGCCACAATCTACCTTCAACTTTATAACTTTGAACCCTTTTTGGGCTCAGTACACTTTCTTCGCATACTCACCGCTTACCCACCCTTCACTTTCTGTGAGTTTGATTTTGATCCATGATCCTTTTTCTTCGATGTACGGATAGGACTCTCCAGGTTTGACCTGTGCAATTTCTTTCCCCGCAAGACTTCCATCATCGCGCACGCGGAGGAATCCCGTCGAGGTATCGAGGATGAGTACTGTTTTTGGTGTTGGTGTAGGAGTTGCTGTTGGACTCAACTTTGGAATATCAGGGAGACGTGCACTTCCACTCGCTTCAAGTAGCTTGGAAAGCTCAAACTTTTTGTCGAAATCCACATCGAGGCCTAGATTTGTCTTGAGCACTGTTGCGTAGCCTCCTGACTCGATATTCACCTGGATGGTACGCCTTTTGAGCTTGGGCAAGTAGAGGGATATTTCATGAGCACCGACTGTGGCGCCTCTTATGACATGTGGGCTCACTCCGACATCCTCGCCATCGAGCGATACCACGGCACCTGGTGGATCTGTTTGAATCTCAATATCGCCAGTGCCCGCAGCTACAGGTAGATCAGCAGATCGGAGTGTTACCACCTCACCCGCAGACTCGATTTCAGTATTTGCCAGCTCACGACGGATATACGTGTATTGACGTGAACGCACCTCCACTTTTCCTTCCCAGGTCACTGCAGATGAGCTCGCGGTCGTATCCATCGACAGTGGAATGAGTTTGACTGTATATGTGCCTGGTGTATAGGGCTGGTTGAATGGTGTTCGGCCGACTGCCTGAGTATTGATGAATACCGAAGACTCAGGCACAGATACGATCTGGATATTTCCTGGCGCAGCCTTTTGCCGATCATAGACATAGATCTTCAGAAAGGTCCCAACCCCTGCGATGAGTATCAAAAATAGCAAATACAAAATACGCGTCTTCATGAGGCTATTCTAGCAAACTCTCCCACAGAAACACACTCCACTCGCACATGAGGCAAGGTATAATAAAACCCATGATCACCGAACAACTTGAGAAGATATGTATCCAGGCACTGACTGTGCTAAAGCTGAGCGTTGACGGTGTATCTTTTGATTTGCCTACCGATCTATCTCACGGTGATTTCACGACCAATATCGCCATGAGGTTAGCAAAAACTGCACAGCTGAATCCTTTTGAGCTAGCCCAGTCCATCGTGAAGCATATCCCTGCAAATGATCTGATTGAAAAAGTCGAAGCCATCAAACCAGGCTTTATCAATATCTTCGTCAAACCCTCAGCTTTACTTTCGACCTTTGACCGTCAACCATCGACTCACAAACCTGAAAAGATATGCGTTGAGTACACTGATCCCAATCCCTTTAAGGAGTTTCATATCGGCCATCTATATTCGAATACCGTCGGTGAATCACTGGCGCGCTTGCAGGAAGCAGTTGGACACGATGTCTATCGACTCTGTTATCAGGGTGATGTTGGACTCCATGTCGCCTGCAGTATCTACGGTATGATCGAGAAGTTGAGGATTGACAATGTTGAGTTTAAAGCAAAAGAGTCACTTAGTCTCACTGACCGAGTGAAGTGGCTTGGCCAATGCTACGCCTATGGAGCAACAGCAAACAAAGAAGATCCCGAAGCAAGTGAAAAAATCAAAAAGCTCAATGCTCAACTATTCCAGATAGCCCAAGAGATGTGGGTCAGAGATGATCCGAACTTTATGCCACAAATAGATTACAAACCATTTGTAAAAGAAGAAGTCTATCCTCACGACCTCGTGTACGAGTACTACGTGACTGGCAGACAGTGGACGCTTGACTATTTCGACGAAATCTACAAAAAACTCGGTACACAATCGAAAAAGTCCGATGCTGCTGGCGCATTTGATCACTATTACTTCGAAAGTGCGGTGGCTGAGTTTGGATATACCACCGTGATGCAGTATCTGGAGAAAGGACTTTTTGAGAAAAGCGATGGAGCGATCGTGTCATCTAAAGAGAAAAATGGCCTACATACCAGAGTGTTTATCAACTCACACGGTTTACCAACCTACGAGGCCAAAGAACTGGGTTTGAATCCTGAGAAGTATAAAAAGTACAAGTTTGATAAATCTATCATCATCACCGCCAATGAAATCAATGAGTACTTCAAAGTACTCCTTTGGAATCTGAAACAGATCGATCCGTATGTCGGTGAGCACACCATACATATAGGTCATGGGGTCGTCAGACTACCCGAGGGCAAGATGTCATCCCGAACTGGAAAGATCTTGTCTGGTGAAGCATTGATCGAAGAAGCAACATCAAGGGTAGTAGAAAAAATGAGCTCATCCTCTTCTTCTCCTGTCATCCCAGCGGATGCTGGGATCTCAGAGCGATTTCAAGGCGACAAATCTATCATTGCTCAAAAGGTTGCCATCGCCGCTATCAAATACTCACTACTTAAAACTAACCTCGGCAAAGACGTCACCTTTTCCTTCGACGAATCACTCTCATTTGAGGGTAACTCAGGACCATATCTCCTCTATACGATCGTCCGATGCAAAAGCATACTTGGAAAGTCTAAAGTCGAAAGTCTAAAGTCCGTAAAGTCAGAGTCATTGCGAGGATCCGCCGAGGGCGGAGACGTGGCAATCTCACCAAATGTCACCCTGAGCTCGACGAAGGGTCCAGCAAGTTTTCAACTATCCACTATCAACTATCAACTTGATGATCTACGTCTCCTCCGCTTGCTCGCTCGATACGACTCCGTCATTGCCCAAGCAGCAGACAAACTTGCACCACACTCGGTGTGCACGTACCTTTACACTCTCGCAAGTGAGTTCAGTAGTTATTATGCAAAAGTGAATATACTGAAGACTGAAGATGTAGAGCTGAAACAGTTTCGTCTCTGGCTCGTCTCAAAGATCGCAGATACTCTGACAAAAGGCGTAAACATTCTCGGCTTCGAAGCTGTTGAAAAAATGTAGTTACACCAAACTACTGCAAATATTTTGCAAAATTATTGTTTTTCTGCCAGTACATACCCCACAACACGATCAATGTTCCCATTAGTAAATATCCTAATTTCATCTGCATTCATAGCATCCGGATCATCAGGGCTCCCCTTATCAAAACACAATCTTCTCGTAGTCAATCTTGAAGACCCAACTAAACTAGCTTTAAGAAGTGGCATGAGAGCAATTCTTTGATGATATTCATTTCTGTCATTTCCATTTCCAACTGTTAATCCAAATACTCCTTGAGGCACGAGTCTTTTACTAAAAGCACTAATGATTCCCCCAATGTTTGCTCCTGCGCTGCTTATTAGGGCACGTTGGGCCTTGTCTGCCTCATCATGTCTTCTGGCCGCTCCACCCTGACTATGAGTGCTAAAGACTGCTCCCCTAAGTACAGGACTAAATTCGGAGATGAGAGATCCTATTGCACTTGAAAATGCGAGTGGTTCTGCCTGATGCATCCATATTTGATTAAACTTTTTTCTTCCGAAGCTGTCGTATTTAATCATATTTGCTAAACTTTCCGATTTTGTTTCAACTGCTCCAGGTGGAAAGTGATATTGATCAAATTGTTGCTGAAGAAATTTTTGGTCAGGCAAAAATGGATCTACTGCGAGAAATGTCACATCAGGTAGATATTTTGGTGTAGCCTCCAAATCGTTGTTAGGCATTTGTTTTCTGTATAGCTTGCCGATTTCGTCTGCACCAGGAGGCATTATTGTATGTCCCACTACTTCTGGGACGGTTAAACCGCTCCCCATGAGCAGAATATGATCACCAGGATGTATTGAGTGACCATACATAAGTTCACTGTACCGTCGAACAGTGTATGCATCAAATATTCTCGGAGTAAGACTCAGTATTGGATAATCAATTGCTAATGAAAGCCCCTCTAACATTACGCGGTCAACTATCGCCTGTGGAGTATGGGGTCTGGTTTCAAATAAATTACGCGCCTCGTCATTGAAGTGCCTCTCTATTAGCGCAATTCGACTTGGGTAGAACTTATCAAGAAGGGCCTGATATATCGCATTAATATCTGTTTCTATTGGTCCGTAACTATCCTTGATATTTGTTCCGCCAAGCTGCTCACCTTTAGACATAATCCTATAGTATATCACACCTCTTTACATTTCTCTCCTTGTTGTTATCCTGTGCTACTGTATGACTTTCTTCATCTGTTCCTCCTGCGGATTTGGCTCAGCTTCCTTTATCGGCAAGTGTCCCGATTGTGGTGAGTGGAATACGCTCAAACGTGCTCAAGGTATGGAGGAAAAAACAGGGAGGAAGTCTGGTCAAACTGATTCATTTCAGTCCACCAAACTCAGCGAGGTCAAAGTGATGAACAAAACTGGCCAGCGCCACAGCACCGGTATCCATGAGTTTGATCGTGTACTTGGCGGTGGATTTGTCCCAGGACACGTCGTGCTTTTGACGGGAGAGCCAGGCATAGGCAAGTCCACACTCCTTCTGCAAGCACTCAACAAGCTCACTACGCTCTATATATCTGGTGAAGAGTCAGCCTCACAGATCAAAGATCGAGCTGATCGACTCAAAGTCGACGTATCGAAGTTTGTCTTTTCCGATACACTCCAAGTCGAGGGCATCATCTCAGGCATCAGTGCACTCACGACTTTCCCAGACCTCATCGTCATCGACTCAATCCAGATGATTTACTCCAAGCTCCAGGAGGGCACTCCAGGCTCAGTCGCTCAGATGCGTGAGTGTGCACTCCAGTTGGTCCGCCTCGCAAAAGAAAAGCATATCGCCATGATCTTCATCGGTCACGTGACCAAAGATGGTGATATTGCGGGACCCAAGATCATCGAGCATATGGTAGATACCGTGCTTTCATTTGAAGGTGAAAAGGTGTCTCACTTCAGAGTGCTGCGCGCAAACAAAAATCGCTTTGGATCGACAGATGAGATCGGGATATTTGAGATGTCAGGAGAAGGATTGAAAGAAGTGACGAATCCTCTCGCATTTGTCCAAGAGATAGATACCAAGTCTGCGACACCTGGTCGCGCCATCGCAGGAGTACTTGAGGGCAAGCGTCCAATATTTTTTGAGATCCAGTCCCTCGCCTCGCCAACTACACTCGCTATGCCCCGTCGAGTGGTAAATGGCGTGGACTACAACAAAGTCCAACTCCTCCTTGCCGTCATCCGCAAACATTTGCATATCCCCCTCGATGGATATGACATATATGTGAACGTCATCGGCGGCATCAAGGTTGAGTCTCCTGCAGCAGATCTAGCCATCATCGCCTCAGTTGTGTCATCGGTGAAAGAAACACCGCTTCCCACCACTGCACTATTCACGGGTGAAGTAGGACTCTTGGGTGAAGTGCGCAAAGGATATGGACTTGATCGAGTAGTTGCAGAAGCCAAAAGGATCGGGCTCACCCAAACATATAGTCCTACGAATATCAAGACTGTGCGAGATCTCGCTCAGATGCTGAAGTAGTTATTATCCGGATTCTGATCAATCAGCTCATACGCTTTTTTCATCTCATCTGGAGTATTGAGGTAGATGATTTTATATTTTCCTGACGTTGTCTGTTTGATGTAATCATGTTTTATTTCGAGGATATGTACTAGTCCCCAATATAGCCATTTTCCATCAACATCTTCTACGAGAAAGTTACGAACAGGTGGTATTTTATAAACGCGTATCTTTGGTTTGTTGGTGAACTCATACTCCTTACCTGCGACAACATCAATTGAATACGGATTGATAAGGTGTTTCCGTATGTCGAGCTCAGCAGGAAATCCCTGAGCTTTCGATATACGCAGCGTATCGTTGATTTCTATGGTTGCACCCATGTGGACAAGTATACCAAAAAGGCGTTCCGCCATGGCGGAACGCCTAGATAATGTATTTCAATTTATTGTTCACTGACCCGACCTGTATATTCTCCAGTTTCAGGATTGATACTCACGAGCTCGCCCACTTTGATGAAGTTCGGCACCATGACTGTTGCACCCGTGTCAGTCTTGGCTTGTTTGCGGACATTACTAACAGTGTCCCCTTTGATAGCATCTTCTGCCTCGGTGATACGCATCGTGACCGATGCAGGAGGTCTGACTGAGATGGCTTTTTCATCATACATGTACACATAAAGCTTATCGCCCTCTTTCAAGTATTGGATGAAGCCTTCTGCCATACCAAGTGGCACTGAGACCTGATCAAAAGTTTGTTGATTCATGAAGTACATCGCATCGGCATCTTTGTACATATACTGCATTTCGACGCTGCTCACGTCGATGGTCTCGACGTTTTCATTTGATTTGAATGCATAGTCCAGAGTCTTGCCTGAGGCGACATTTTTCATCTTGGCATGGGTGAGTGCTGAGCCTTTGCCGGGAGAATAAAACTCGATCTTCTGGAGATGCCAGATAGAGCCTTGATGCATGATAAATTCCCCACGTTTGAGAGCTCCTGCGTATGTATTCATATGAAAAAATAGATAATTATTTAGATTTAATTTTTTTTAGTTCTCTTCGTAGCAAAAATATATAGTAAATAAGAGCGAAAATTGCGTTATATTGAATTTTTTCAAAAATAAAACTCTCATCAATTATTTTGTGTTGTCTCAACCCGCCTGCATAAGATACTGCCATCATAACAATCCATAAAGTAACAGCAGCTAGCTCAAGCGGGTATTTTGTTGGTATTTTAAATCGCATATTACTCTTTGATTGATATGAGTTTTAGTTTTTCGATTGAGTCTACATCCGCGAATATCATCGCAAGTCGGTCAACTCCTATCGCAATGCCTGAGCACTCAGGAAGTCCTTTTTTCAAAGACTCGATGAATCCCCAGTCAGTCGGATGAGATATTTTACCAGACTTTGCCCTTTCCTGCTGCTCTTTACGCAGTCTTTCCTCTTGGAGCGGCCACTCTGTGAGCTCACTGTAGCAGTTCCCAAGTTCGATGCCAGCGATATAAAACTCAAATCGCTGTGCTGTTTTCCCATCTGGATTAGGCTTGGATAGCGCCGCAAACTCTACGGGATAATCATATAGGAGAGTTGGATATCCATTTTTTCCCAGATGAGGCTCTACTTCGTTTGAATATATTTGCGACCACAGCTCTTCATATGTGAAATATCCGCCCTTGCTGTCATCCTCGCGAAGGCGGGGATCTCGTCTTTGTACTTCAACCACACCTAGCTTGTCATCCCGGCGAATGCCGGGATCTATACTTAAATTATTTGGTATTTGTCCGCCAACAGGCGGATTGGCATTTGGTATTTCAATCGTATACCCCTTTCTTCTCGCTGCAACACGAAACATCTCATGATCAAAGAGCTCAGCCTCAGTGATCCCAGCATGCTTTTGGAATGCCTCTGCTACTGTCATCTTTTCCCATCGTGACAAGTCAACCTTTATACCTTGATAAGTCAAAACCTTGTCATTCCGGGCATGTCCCGGAATCTGAGATTTATCAGATTGGATCCCGGCATGCGCCGGGATGACATGCTTAGAAGTGTTGTGATGAATACTTTGCAATAGTTCAAGGACTATTGCTGCTATATCCATATAGTCCGCACCCACTTTATACAACTCAAGCATTGTGAACTCACCCAGATGTTTACTACTCGCAGGTTCACTATTGCGATATGACTTCCCCAGATAGTAACAGTCACCTATCCCGTCAACGAGTAAACGCTTGATGAGTAGCTCAGGCGATGGCGTGAGATAGAGCTTCTGGCGTGTATCCATATATCGATACTCTGTCTCAAACACTTCGAGATAGCTTTCGGGGATGAGTGAAGGGAGCATCACAGGCAAATCAAGCTTTAAAAAGTGGTTCTTATCAAGATATGTCTCTATAGACTTGATGACCTTGGTATAGGTGATATACGAAGCACGATTTTGTATCGATGTTTTGATCATATGCAGAAACAAAAAACTACTTAGCCGATCTCTTTTTGCAGATCTTCCAATAGCTTTCTTGCCTTGCTGGAGACTCGAGTGGGCACATGTACTTTGTATGTCACATACAGATCACCCCATCTATTTTGATTTGGGTATGGGATACCTTTACCCGTGAGTCGCACCATCTTGCCGCTTGGAGTACCAGGCGTTACCTTTAGGTCGATTGACCCCTCGATGAGCGGGATGCTGACTGAGCCACCGAGAGTCGCAGTAGCAAAGGGTATCTCTTTTTCATAAAATATATCTTGACCCTGACGTTTAAAGAATGCGTGTGGCTTGACCTCAACCACTACATCAAAATCACTAAATCTGATATGTGTATTTGTATCCACACCAGCAGGTATTTTGATATCGTGTGTCTTCCCTTCTATGACAGTTTGTTTTGTGACTCCTCGCACAGCCTCATCAAAAGTGAGCGTCATCTGGTACACAGATCGTCGCTGACGAGCTCTCCCTCGTGATGAGCCAAATGGACTCCCTCCTCCACCAAAGAATGATTCGAAAATATCCTCTATTCCACTGCCGCCTCCGCCAAAGTCTACATTGAATCCTTCTGGGTCATAGGAATATGCACCGCCAGGATATCCGCCAGCTGCACCTGATGCTGCACTTCCATACCCACGTTTTTCGTACGAGTCATGGCCTACCTGGTCATATACAGATTTCTTTTGGCTGTCAGAAAGCACCTCATACGCCTTGTTGATCTTTTTGATCATGTCTGAGGCTTCAGGAGATTTGTTTCTGTCCGGATGCCACTCCACCACCTTCCGCTTATATGCAGACTTGATCTCTGCCTCTGAAGCAGACCGTGAAACGCCGAGGATAGAATAATAATCACTCATAGAAACACTAAATCCTAAAAACTAAATACTAACATTATTTTGAAGAATATTTAGAGATAATTGAGCCGAATATCTTCATTAGCTCAGTGCATTCTGCTATTAAATAATCTTTTTCTTCTAATATTTGTTTTTTATCTATCTCGAGCAGATTAAGCCAATAAATAGTTTCCTTGGCTTCCTTTCTGCATATTCGAACTTTCATTAAGAAATCTTTCGGACCAAGTGACTCTTCAGCTTCACGAAAATTTGCTCCAATTGACCCAGACGAACGAACAAGTTGCTTTACATCTTCCTTATGCGCAATACTGTATGGTACAAGTCTAATAAAACTTCTTACTCTCCTAGCAAAGATTAGGGTTCTTTCGCCCAAATCATATGCCTTCTGCATATCAATGCTTTTAAATTGTTAATCCAATTTTTAGTATTTAGTGTTTAGTATTTTGCATTTTATCCCACGACTTGACCCTCTTCAACCTTACCATCTTTCTTGGCGTCAGATGCTGGTGCCTCACCATTTGGAGTAGCTCCAGGTGTGCCTGGTTGTCCACCAACTCCTTGGGCTGCGCCTATCTTCATCATAGACTCTTGGAGCTCCTTTGAC
>CAZIUF010000007.1:0-39058 GCA_964542665.1 uncultured Gammaproteobacteria bacterium
AGGAATATCTGGATTAAATCTATGCTGCATTGGTGAATGGATGTGGTAATGCCTATGTTCATCTGCCATATTCTGATATTATACCTTTAATATATACTATAAGCAAGTATATTAGTGGTATAATCATCCATATATGCTCCAAACACTCAAGGGTTTTCGAGACTTTATCGGCATAGACGCACGTCAACGGGCGTGGCTTATCGCGCAATTTCGTCAGGTTTTTGAGGCTAATGGCTTTGAGCCGCTTGAAACCCCCGCACTTGAGTATGAGGAGCTCCTCCTTGGCAAGTACGGCGAAGAGGCGAACAAACTCATCTATGGATTTGAGGATCGTGGCGGTCGCCGGATCGCACTTCGCTATGACCAGACCGTGCCTACCGCCCGGGTGATTTCACAATATCGCAATGATCTGACCTTTCCGTACAAACGCTACCAGATCCAGCCCGTCTGGCGAGCAGACAAACCGCAAAAGGGTCGCTATCGTGAGTTTACCCAGTGTGATATCGATATCGTAGGAGCTGCTGGCCCGATGGCCGATGCGCAGATCCTCACGACTGTCGCACAATTTTTTGATCAGATTGGTCTCGAGTATGAGCTACGTGTGAACGATAGAGCTCAACTCATCGAAACGATAACCAATTCGAAAATTAGCCAGGACATGGTCTTCTCCGTCATCCAAACGATCGACAAACTCGACAAGAAATCTTCAGACGAAGTCATCGTCGAACTCCGTGAAAAAGGTGTAACCCAGGAGCAAGCAGATCTGCTCTTTTTAAACCTCAAGTCCGCGTCACCTTCGGCGAGTCTCCAGTCGATACTTGATACGGCCAAATCTCTCGGAGTCGAAAAGTCAAAGATGATCTTCACTCCTACCTTGGCCAGAGGTCTCGACTACTATACGGGAATGATATTCGAAATCATCCTCCCAAACTATGGTGGAGGATCAGTAGGAGGCGGAGGACGGTATGATCACCTGATCAATGATCTTGTGGGATTTGATGCTCCGGCTGTGGGTATGGCTTTTGGGTTTGATCGTCTGATCGATGCGCTCACTGATATGAACAAATTTCCTGAAGGTCTCATGACTGACGCTCAAGTGCTCGTCACCATATTTTCACCTGAGCAGATGGGTTATGCAGCACAGATCACGACCAAACTCCGCAAGGCTGGTGTCAAGGTAGATCTGTATGCCGATAGCACACGCAAGCTCGAGGCCCAACTCAAGTATGCCCTAGCCAAGTCCATCCCTTACCTTATCATCGCCGGACCAGATGAGGAAAATGCCGGCGTCGTCCAACTCAAAAAACTGAGTGAGCGGAGTCAAAAAACTCTTTCCGTCGACGAAGTGATAGAAAAGTTGAAGTCTGCATAACTGAATTTACTCATATGATTCTTAATCCAGATATAGCACTTATCGAGTTTTACCCCGGCGTTGGTGGTGATGAGTCCAAGATCTGGATGACCGATCTCATCAACTCGTATACCCGATTTGCTAATCGAAATGGCATGAAAGTCACCCAATACGATGACTTCGCCATCAAGATCAAAGGTGCAAATGCGTTTGAATTGTTCAAGAATGAGACGGGTGTCCATCGTGTCCAGCGTATCCCCGAGACCGAACGCAAGGGGAGAGTACACACCTCAACGTGTGTGATCATCGTGCTTCCCGCCGTCGTGAAGTCTGACATCGTCATCCCCGCAACGGATCTCGACTGGCAGTTTTTCCGAGCCGGTGGACATGGAGGTCAAAATGTGAACAAAGTAGCAACGGCAGTCCGCCTTACCCACAAACCGACCGGTCTCGTCACTACTTGTTCACGCGAACGCGAGCAACTCGCAAACCGTAAAATAGCCATGGATCTCCTCCAAGCAAAACTCTACGCACTTGAAGAAGAAAAGAAAAAAGGCATTACCAACTCCCTGATCAAAAATGCGGCACTTTCAGGTGACCGCTCAGAAAAAATCCGCACCTACAACTTCCCTCAAAACCGTCTCACTGATCATCGACAGGGGAAAAGCTGGCACAATCTCGAGCGCATCATAGAAGAAGGGAAGTGGGAAGAGATATTCATGGGGCTGTAACTCCACGCCCCTGAACAGTCATACCCGTTGCAAATGCTGAGTTCACAAGTATAATAAGTATTCGATTATGAAAGCCTCCATCCACCCCGAGTATCACGATGCAATCAAAGTGTCCTGCACCGGATGTGGGATGTCTTTCACTGGTGGATCGACCAAGCAGTCCATATCTGTTCACGTCTGCTACAAATGCCATCCATTTTATACCGGAGAGCAGAGATTCATCGATACCAAGGGTAAAGTAGAGAAATTCCAGAAAAAGATGGAGCAATCCAAGATCTATGCAGCCAAAGTAGCCGATAAGAAAAATAAGACTGGAAAAGACCAAAAAGAGTCGAAATCTTTGCGAGATCTGCTCGCAGGGATGTAAGAGTTCGCACAAATCGAGAGACTGTGTTTACACAGACTTCGGGTTTCAGCCTCTGGCTGATGATAAAACTGAGCCAATTATTTATCAGTTTCCTGGACGAGTAAACTATGCCAAATACCAAAAAAGTCGCCGTAGTCGACGACCTATCCCAAAAATTTACCTCAAACTCCAACATCACGTTGCTTGGGTTTGATAAAACCTCGCACATCGCGCTGGAGAATCTCCGCAAAGCTGTCCGCAAGACTGATTCCCGACTTTCTGTCGTGAAGTCATCCCTCCTTGCCAAAGCAGTTGAAAAGACTCCTGAGCTCAAGGATTTTTCATCAAAAGTCCTCCCACTCAAAAATACCACTGCACTCGTGCAGATGGGAAGTGATGTGACCGCGACACTCAAGGCGATATTTGATTTTGCCAAGAAAGAGACCTCGGTCTTTTTCAAAATGGGTTTCCTTGACAGCGTGACCTACGATCAGAAGTCACTCGAAAAGCTCGCCCAACTCCCATCACGTCTCGTGCTCTTGGGTAAAGTTGTCGGCTCACTGAAAAGTCCTCTCAATCGTGTCGATTCAGCGATCAAGTTTCCTATGTCATATTTTGTTAGTACACTCAAGGCCCGTGTTGCAAAAGGCTAATTATCATCGTTCACTTATTATTACTTAATTATTTTTTTAACCTATGGCAGATGTCACCCTATCAGACAAACTCCAGAAAATCGCGTCAGAGATCGAGAAACTGACCGTCGTTGAGGTCGCAGACCTTGCGAAATATCTCGAAGAAAAGTTTGGCGTGACCGCAGTCGCCGCCGTCGCAGCTCCTGCTGCAGGTGGAGCAGCAGCTGGTGCACCCGCAGAAGAGAAGACGACCTTTACCGTCGTTCTGACTGATGCTGGAGCAAACAAGCTCAACGTCATCAAAACTGTTCGTGAAGTGAAGCCAGAACTCGGCCTCATGGATGCGAAGAAACTCGTCGAAACTGCAGGATCTGAGGTCCTGACCGACGTGAAAGAGGAAGCCAAGAAGAAACTCGAGGCCGCCGGTGCTAAAGTGACATTGAAATAATACTTCTATGTCATCCTCGCGAAAGCGGGGATCTCAAAACCCGCCAGGTACCGTACGGCACCTGGCGGGTTTTTGTTTGCATAATTGTTTGTCATCCTGAACTTGTTTCAGGATCTCTTTCAAAGTCATCCCGGGCAAACGAAAGCGCGACCCGGGATCTAGAATCCGTTTAAAAAAATTCCCTGCGCAAGCAGGGATTTTTTATAAAACAAAGTGTGTGGTATTACCTGACAATTACGAATATTGTGGAGATAAGATGTCTACTGAGCGCCTCCACAAAGACTAGCTCATAATTATTTGCGAGTTGTTCTTTGTATGCTAAACCAATTTCCGACGCATGCCTTAGTACCAGAATATATGGTCTGTCTGTACGCTCCGGCTCGGACATCGCCATTAAGCATAGGTGGACGAAGAGTGCCTTGATTATCTCGTGTAATGAATGCATTGTATTTTTCACTGCCACCCGCTTTTTGAAGAGCTCTGTTCATGGCGACTACTGGAGTATCTCCATTCTGAATCAGCGCACATACTTCTGGTACTAGGGGAATGCCTGCTCTCTTGGCCAGGTCATTAAATACCTCAAGTGGATCTTTTGGTTCGCCTTTAGTCAAACATACTGCAGAGTTGGGCATCCCATCATTTCCAGGTCCAATAAGCGATACATTAGATAGATCGCCGTATGTAGAGTGATATCTGTCATATCCGATGCCTTGGGCATCTGGATTGACGTAAACAGTCATCGGTTGAGCAGGAGAAATAGGATTTTTTGTAGGGTCAAGACTTGCAGCACGATAGAGATCTCTTTCTACCATATCCGGTCCATAACCCTTACCAACACCTACACATACGGTACCTTTTAATGCATCGGGGTTCGATTGTGCTGTAGGACCTGGGACGGGAGGAAGAACTGTAGGAACTGGGGGTGCATCACAGGCAGTAAGCGCAGAACTAGCAGCCAAAATAGCAAGAGCGCGCGCAAGTGAAAATTTATCCATTGCACATTATATACTATCCCATAGTACATGTCAAGGACCTATTTTTGAGTATAAATCACGTTAGAACAAGCACATATCGTCAGAAGGAGAATAGATGGTATAATTTCAGCAATTGCTATGAGACACCCTGATTTGCGCTATTTATTGCCTGCTGCCGCGATTATCCTCTCTAGCTGTGCATCAACAGAGGCCATGCCTACGTCTACCTCGCCTTTCCTGCCTCCTCCTACTGCTCAGGCTGATGGTATGGGCGGTGTCATCTGGCGGTTTTCTGGGCTAATAGGACCAAATGAAAAGGCAACTCTGGTGTGCTCTGGGAGTAGTGCCAGTGGTGCAAGAAGTTTTAATGGTTGCTTTATAGAGGGGACGCCGTCTACAAAAATCGACCGAGAAGGGTTATGTGATCAGTCTGATGCCGGGCTTATCGGCCAGGGGACAGTATTTCTTGATCAAAAGGCTCCACCCGGAGGCGTAAAACTTTTCCTAACAGAATTTAATCTAAAACCAGCATTGGATCCTTATCTCCAATGTCACACAACCCAAGCCAACCAAAATCCTAAAGACGATTTTCTCGACAAGCAGCTCTGATGAAGAAAGGCAATGGGCCAAATATTAACCCTAAACAGTTCGTGTTAACGATTTAATCAATAATTCTTCATCCAAATCTCCGACCATGAGCAAACATGACAAATCACCTTCTGTGTGGGCGATGAGAAATGCAGAGCTCCAGGGCTTGCGTGATGATATATGCCTAGCACTCCATGAAGCTGGGGAGAATCCGTATGATTCAAATGCTGCAAAACTCAACCAGCAATCGTACGATTCATATTGGCTCACACAATACGAAAGACATTTACATGGTGAGAGTGTTCAAGCAGTTAGACCATATGTTTCTATTCGCCCCCTCAATACTATATCAACACCAAACCCTATGCAGTATCAAGCCCTACTGACTCAGTCACTGTATGCGACTCAATATCTAAACAATGGAGGTAGACTCGATCATCTACGAAATGTCCTAGACGCTATGTCGCAATATCCTCAGCGGTACCGTCTCACCGAATATCTCATAGATTACTGCAATCGAGCTGTCAGACATGAGAGCCTCCACCATGTGGCTGTCCAATCTATTAACCCAAGTACTCCAACTCGACTTGGGGTGAGTTTCAGGTATGAAAATGGTCAATATTGTTCGTCGGGATATATGGTACATCCAGACATCTTGACCCTAGAAGAGCAGTTAGATGTGATGACGATCCCTCTTGAGGCGGGTTCACCGACTGATGAAGTATTTTATCGGATCGGCGGAAGCTTATATGGGCAAGTGTACGATCGTGAAGGCTGGAAGCAAGACCCTTCTATAAAACATATTCGTCGTCAAAAAAATCAATCTGCCCCATCAACAATAAATATAGATGCGCCTACATGGGAACAGATACAGACAGGCGCAGCTTGGGGCGAGTTATTCCCCCATCCTTTACGTCCAGAAAGTGCATAATGTTACGAACCACCAAAATAGCGATCTCCAAAAAAAGTCGTCTGCTCGCAACTACTCCTAAAAGAACAGGTTTCATTCATGTGCTGCATGTATAAATGTGATGCTTAACCAATATTTGGAGAGCTATTCAACATAAAGATCAAGCAAACTGAAGGTATATAAAACTTATAGTAATCTGTAACTTACTGGACCTATTTTTCTATATCTAAATGGCCGAATATAACGCAGCGTCAATCACCGTCCTCGAGGGCTTGGATCCAGTCCGCAAACGACCAGGGATGTATATCGGTTCGACGAGTCAGACGGGAGTCAATGAGTGTCTCCGAGAGATCCTTGACAACTCAGTCGACGAAGCATTGGCCGGATTTGCGAAGCATATCATCGTCAACTGCGAGAAAAACGGCTACTACACCGTCTACGACGATGGTCGCGGTATCCCCACAGACATGCATCCCAAGGAAAAAGTCTCCGCGATGGAGCTCGTATTCACGAAGCTTCATGCAGGAGGGAAGTTCGATGGAGGAGCCTACAAGATCTCGGGAGGTCTCCATGGTGTCGGCGCATCGGTTGTGAATGCATTGTCTGATCATCTGATCGCTGAGGTGACCCGTGATGGCAAGGTCTATCGTCAGGAATACAGCAAGGGTGTCCCCAAGGGCCCCGTCAAAGCAGTCAAAGAGCCGATGCTTAAGAACCCGTTTGGTCGGGGGACCGCGGTGTCGTTTTATCTCGATAAATCAATCTTTAAAGAAACCGTAGAGATCAACTACCCAGCCTTCAAAAAGCTGATGAAAGAGCGGGCATATCTCCACGCCGGACTTGATCTGCGGATCGAGAACTTCATTTTGAACGAGCGGACGGGATACTTTTTCGATGGAGGTATCGTGTCGATGGTCAACGACATCAATCGTGGTCGAAAGGTCTTGCATGAACCGATCTTTTTCAAAAAATCGGTCGAAGACAAAGAAGTCGAGATCGTCATCCAGTACAACGATGGTATGGCTGAAAATGTCAGCTCCTATGTGAACACGATCAACACTCACGAGGGTGGAACGCATTTGACGGGCTTCCGGACCGCACTGACCCGCGTCATCAATACCTACGCAAAGAAAAATCTATCTGAAAAAGAGTATAAAGAAGCATTCACGAGTGATGACGTCCGCGAGGGTTTGACTGCAGTCATCTATATGAAGATGCCGTCGACGAATCTGCAGTTTGAGGGTCAAACCAAGGGCAAACTCGGTAACTCTGAGGTCCAACCATTTGTTCAAACTGCTACCGGCGAATATCTCGATACATTTTTTGAAGAAAATCCCCGAGTTGCGAGAGAGATCCTTGGACGTATGGTCCTCTCACAACGAGCTCGGCTCGCCGCAAAGGCAGCCAAAGATGCAGTATTGCGCAAAGGTGCATTTGAGGGATTGGGTCTGCCCGGCAAACTCGCCGACTGTCAAGAAAAAGATCCCGTACTCTCAGAGCTCTTCATCGTCGAGGGCGACTCCGCAGGTGGTTCGGCCAAACAAGGTCGAGATCGCAAAGTCCAAGCTATCCTCCCACTGCGTGGAAAGATTTTGAATACTGAGCGTGCCTATCTTGATAAAGTCCTCGCGTTCAAAGAGCTCAAGGACCTCGTCATCGCACTAGGTATGGGTATCGGCGAGACGATCGACTATGCCAAGCTCCGCTATCATAAAGTGGTCATCATGACCGATGCCGACGTCGACGGCGCTCACATCCGCACGCTGATCCTGACCTTTTTCTTCCGACACCTACCCGATATCGTCTCTAGGGGTCATGTATACATCGCCCAACCGCCACTATTCAAGATTGTGCATGGCAAAAAGATGGCGTATGCCTTCTCACCCGATGAGCGAGACAAAACGATAGTGGAGTGGGAAAAAGCAAATAGTAAAGAAGGGAAAAAGTTTGATCGCGAATCCGTCATCGTCCAGCGATACAAGGGTCTCGGAGAGATGAATCCTGAGCAGCTTTGGGAAACGACGATGGATCCGGCACATCGCAGTATGAAGCAAGTGACGCTCGAGGACACACATGAAGCAGATCAGGTCTTTGCGATGCTGATGGGTGACGAAGTCCCCCCACGCAAAAAGTTTATTATTACTCACGCAAAACTTGCTAATCTCGACATTTAAAATTTATAACGTAGTCGCGCTTAAATTCAATTATCAATTCTAAATTATCCCATGTCACTCACCAACCTTTCCCCCGGAGACAAGTGTCCAGAGGTCGTGCTCGCCATCATTGAGATTCCAGAGCGCTCAGATATCAAGTATGAACTTGATAAAGACACTGGCGTCATCATGGCAGACAGATTCCTCCATGGATCCAATGTGTTTCCATTTAACTACGGATTTATTCCGGGCACGATGACCGGCGACGGAGATCCAACAGACATCGTCGTCATCTCAAGCTCTCGTATGTCACCAGGCACAGGCATCAAGGTCCGCCCCATCGGTATGCTCGAGATGCAAGATGAAGAAGGTCCAGATGCGAAGATCATCGCTGTACCCATCGCCAAAGTTGATCCATTTTATGCACACGTCAATGAGATCACTGATCTGGATGAGCCAACACGACTCTTAGTTAAGCATTTCTTTGACACCTACAAACTCCTTGAAAAGGGAAAGTTTGTAAAGACGGGAAACTATGTCGGAAAAGAAGCGGCGTACAAAGAAATCAAAAGCTCGATCGTTAAAAAATAAATAGTTATACCAGTTGAAAATCCTGACGGATTTTCAACTGAGGTGATTTATTTATTCGCATTTAAACCTGATAACTTGAAAACTTTATAACCTTATAACTTTGTAACCCACCTATGACCAACCTCACCACCTCCGGCATCGTTGCCGAAATGAAATCAGCATATCTCGATTACGCGATGTCTGTCATCGTAGCCCGTGCACTCCCTGATGTCCGTGACGGCTTGAAGCCAGTCCACCGCCGCATCCTCTACATGATGCACAAGCAGGGATTTGGCAGTGGAGGACGATTTGTGAAGTCGGCACGTGTCGTCGGAGACGTCTTGGGTAAGCTGCATCCACACGGAGATGCGCCAGTTTACGAAGCCATGGTCCGTCTCGCCCAGGAGTTTTCGATGCGATATCCGCTCATCAAAGGTCAAGGAAACTTTGGATCAATCGACGGTGATCCACCAGCCTCGATGCGGTATACCGAAGTCAAGATGAATAAAATCGCCGAAGAAATGCTTCTCGATATTGAAAAAGACACCGTCCTCATGCGTGACAACTTCGACGCAACACTTCTTGAGCCAGAGTATTTGCCAGCCAAGTTGCCAAACCTTCTCCTCATGGGAAGCGAGGGTATAGCCGTCGGTATGGCGACCAAAATCGCGCCACACAATCTGACCGAGCTCGTCGACGCGGTCGTATACATGATCGACAAAGCTCAACTCGATAAAAATGCCTACAAAGCATTCGAAAAAGCCAAGGCAAAAGAACCAAAAGTCAAAGTCGTACCCGATGCGTATGGCATCGTGCCTTTTGATGCGACAGCCCGTGATCAAGCATCGTGCATGGAGTATGGAGTCACTTTGGATGAGCTCCTTGAGTTCGTCAAGGGTCCTGATTTCCCCACTGCCGGCGTCGTCTATGGCGCTGCAGACATCCGTGAGATGTACGCCTCAGGTCGATCATCAGTCATCGTTCGAGGAGTTGCTGATATCGAAGAGATGAAATCAGGCAAGTCAGCGATCATCATCACGCAACTACCGTACCAAGTCAATAAAGCCAATCTCGTCGAAAAAATCGCAACACTCGTTGTCGATAAAAAAATCCTTGGTATCTCAGATCTGCGTGATGAGTCTAACCGTGAAGGTATCCGGGTCGTCATCGAGCTGAAGCGCGATGCGACACCAAAACAAGTGTTGAACAATATCTACAAATACACTGAGCTCCAAACTTCGTTCCCGGCCAATATGGTCGCCTTGGTCGAAGGAGTTCCTCAGACACTTGGTCTCCAACCTATTTTGGAATATTATCTGAAACATCGTGTCGATATCGTGACTCGTCGTAGTGAGTATGAGTGGCGTGAGGCACGGATGCGTGCTCATATCCTCGAGGGATATATCATCGCCCTTGATAATATCGATGAGATCGTCGAAATCATCAAAAAATCAAAAGACGAGCCAGAAGCCCGAGAAAAACTGATGAAGAAGTTTAAGCTGTCGGAGGTACAATCAAAAGCTATCCTCGACATGCAACTTCGACGATTGACTGGACTTGAGCGCGATAAGATCGAGTCAGAGCTCCGTGAGCTGACTGCACTCATCAAGCGACTTGAGCTGCTGATGCAAGATGTGATCAAGATCCTCGCTGTCATCAAAGGCGAGCTCCTTGATATCAAAAAAACATTTGGTGATGAGCGCAAGACCAAAGTAGTGAAATCTCGACCCGGTGAGCTCTCAGATGAGATGCTGATCGAAAACAAAGACGTACTCGTCGTACTGACCAAAGATGGATATATCAAATATGTTCCCCATGATACTTTCCGTTCACAGCATCGTGGCGGTCAGGGAGTCTCTGGTATGGAAACCAAAGAGACAGATGATGTACAAAATATCATTGCCGCTCAGACACATGATTATGTCATGTACTTCACCAACACCGGCCGAACATTCCAAACTCGTGTATGGGATATCCCCGCTGGCTCACGTATCAGCAAGGGCAAAGCTATAGTCAATGTGATCACCTTGAGACCTGACGAGAAGGTCACCTCAATCCTCACCTTTGCTCCAGATCAAGCCAAGGCCCGTGGTGGAGCAGATTCTGCTGAAATCAAAGATAAATACGTCGTCATGTTTACCAAAAATGGTACGATCAAAAAAAGTGAGTTCGTCGAGTACAAAAATATCAGAACCAACGGTATGATTGCGATCCGACTTGATATCGGTGACGAACTCAAGTGGGTCATGCTGACTGACGGGACAGCCAATATGATGATGGTGTCCAACCGTGGCAAAGCGATCATGTTCCCTGAAAAAGAAGTCCGTTCAATCGGTCGATCCGGCATGGGTGTCCGAGGTATGGACGTGGAGGAGGGCGACAATATCGCTGCCGCTGAGATCATCACCAAAGCAGATATGAAAAAGTCCATCATGGTCATTGGTGAGCGCGGTATAGGTAAAAGAACCGCAGTCAGCGAGTTCAAAGATCAACACCGAGGTGGAAAAGGTGTCAAAGTAGCCGCTGTTGATGATAAGTTCGGTCAGGTAGCCTTCATGGGTCTGATCGAGCCTGAGCACCAAGACGTCGTCATGACCTCTAGTGGTGGTCAAGTCGTCAAGATCTCACTCAAAGAAGTGCCTCGATCTCGCACCGCCAAGGGTGTTATCCTGATGCGACTCAAGAATAAAGAGGAAAAGATCGTCGGCGCAACACTGTTGTAATATTGAATATTAGATTCAGGTGGGCCGATCTAGATCGGCCCACCTCTTTCCACATCTACGACTCTTTGAATTACATTTTATGTAGCTTTAATACGACGCAAGTACTGGTCATAGGGTTCATGAAGGACTGCTCCACTTGGCAGGTTTTCTATCACATTTACAGGATTGACTCGAATCCACCGGTCTCCACTCCCGTTACTCATCTCGCTAGTATCAATTGCATCTCGAGTAGCTTTTTTTATCTCTCTGTCAGAATCCGCAAATCCTTGCATTGCTGGCAATCCTCCCTGTTTTATCTCAGCGTGTTGTGGTAGCTTGGTTGCATTACCCATTCCAATGAACGCCTTGTCAAGCGCGGTGATTTGTGTATCTCGCCTGAGCGTATCAACAGCAATAGTTATTTTATCGCCATATGTTGCCAAGAGTCTCTCTGCTATTTGGGCTCCATCACTGGCCACGGTTTGTCCAGATGTATCATGAAGAGTGACGATACGAGCATTCCCAAGTAAAGTTTCAATGACGGCTTTAAGCAGTGCATTATTTCTGAATGATTCCATTTCTGCCTCGCTGAGGCCGTTTGCCCTTCCCATCTCCATAGTACGGCTAAAGAACCACCCGGCAGTTTGTTGCAAAACATGTATTTTAGACTTTTGAAATGTATCTACGAGATTCTGGGCATCGACATTTTTTCCGATCGACTGCACTGCTTTATTGGCTATCATTCTCAATCCCTCGGTAAGGGTATGCTTGATTTTATCTCCAACTGTTGGAGCACGATTGAACGCTTCCCTATGGATCGGCGCTGCAAGATCCTTCGCTTCGGCAGGTGCACCACCAAGAAAGGTATCAATACCATTCTGATTGATTAGAAAATCAAGCGCATCTGAGGTACTATCAAAAGCCTTGTCACGTCGTTGATTCCCAGTAAGATGAGTTGTTTCCGGATGTTCATACCGCTGAAACATTTCCTTGATATTGTCTATGATTTCTTCGCGATCGCTCGCTGTAGCTAAGGTCAGTGCAACGACATGTTCCTGTAGTTTTTTACCGTCTTCGGGATCAATTTTCTTTATTACTTCAGCGATAGTTGACGCTGCTTGTTGAAATAGTTCTGCTTTCTTAAAAGCACCATTGCTCCAATCGACCTCGTTGATATACGAGGTACGGCCGTCACTTGGGTTAATTCTATATTCTCCTTGAGTAAGACCCTGCACTATTGCAGTACGAACTACGGCATCAGCGCGCAGCGAGGACACCATCTCACCTTGAGGTTTCTTCGGATCGATAGTAAAGCAGATGTCATATCCTGCATCCCGCATAAAATCGATTGCTCCTACATTGCCGGCTTCAGCCATTTTCTCAGGAGACATATCAGCTGACATTTCTTTGCTAATTCCCGCTAACAAGCCTATTGCTTTCGGTTTTTCAGTTTTGGTATTCGTATCGCCAACCCAAGCTATGCCCCCTCCATAGATACCTATTTTGATTGGTCGCTTGAATGGTTTACCCTCTTCATTATCTGCTAACCGTCTGGCATTTTCCTCATTGATCCATTTGCGCATCTCTTGGACAACTTGATCTGCATGGTGCTTGTCAAGCTCATCTCTGTATAGTCTATCTACTGAAAATGCCTGAGGCACAGCTTCACCCTTTTGAATCGTACGCTGCATGGCTAATTCTCTGGGTTTTACATACCTTTCATAAACTGACATCTTGGCTAGACCATCAAAGTCAGGCATGGCAAGATCACCCGCAGTATATACACCAACAGTTTGCACTTCTGACGAAGGAATATGCTTGGCTTCCGCCTTTGCTTCGACAACATTTCCCCACGCTTTGGTGAGAGTTTCTGACTTTTTATATTTTTCTGGGCTTTTTTGTTTTTCTGGTGTAGATGTTGCGGGTACTGTGCGCTCAGAAGCCTTGGCTACACGAGGTTCTGCTCCATTTGGTTGTTGAGCAACACTAGCTTCTGACATAACATTGATGCCTCAGAGTATATGGAGCACTTCTTTGGCTATCAACATACATCCTACGTGAAGCGCAACCCCTATGCAAGATCTTAGACTGGTCTATCGTATCACGTGCCTGCCCCACTTCACGCTTAAGTCACGGTGTATAATCAAATCCATGCTTATCCCGTGCACCGCGATCAATACTCGTCTCAAAGAAATACTCAAAACTGAGGTAGAATCGCTTAAAACTAAATCGATCGTGCCTCGACTCCTAGCGATCATCATCGGCGACTCACCCGAGCAGCAGTCATATGTCCGGATCAAGCGCCGAATCGCCGAGGAGCTTGGAGTAGAGTTCGTGCTCTGGCAGCTCCCCGAGATCCCAACTCCTGTCATTTTCACTGAGTTGCTCAAGCTTAAGATAGCAGAAGTGGCTCCCCATGGAGTGCTGATACAACAACCGCTCCCACCCGCATATGACATCACCAAAACCTATCTCGATATCCCTATCTACATGGACATCGAGGGGCACGTTAACCGTCTGTACACATTCCCTCTCGTGCTCTCATGCATACTTGGTCTATCGTGGGTATATTATCGTCAAACCTCAATCCATGAACATATCCACCTCGAATTTGTAAAACTCCCCATAGCCTTGAGCCCCAAAATGATTGATTGGCTCCGCACACGGACCATCGTCGTCGCTGGTCGTGGTTTGACAACTGGGAAACCAATCGCACAATACCTGACGAGTCTCAATATCCCGTACCAACAAACTAACTCTCGCAGTAAAAAAAACGATGATCTCTATCGCTCGGCTGACATCATCATCACCGGAGTTGGTAAGGAAATCCTTACACCAAAAAATATTAAGCCTGGCGTCGTTTTACTAAACTTTGGTCTGCGTGAAAAAATCACAGACGGGCACAAGCGACTCAAAGGTGACTATGACGATGACGTGATAAAGGATATTGCTGCGCTTTACTCAGGCACTCCTGGCGGTCTCGGCCCTGTCGACGTCACCTGCATGTATGCGAATCTGATCTCCGCTGCAAAGAGAGCCGGTCATCAGGTCGAAAGTCTTCAGGTCTAAGGTCATCAACCAATAAAATATATGAAAGTTAAATCATTCGAAGAAATAATTTCATGGCAATTAGCGCAAGATCTTACTATCGAGCTATACAGAATCTTAAAAACATGTAAGGATTTTGAGTATCGAAGTCAGATACTCAGAGCAGTTGTGTCCATTTCATGCAATATTGCAGAAGGATTCGAAAAAGATACGGATAGAGACTTTATACGTTATTTATATATCGCAAAGGGTTCATGCGGTGAAGTGCGTTCTCTTTTGTATATAGGTGAACGATTAGAGTATTTGCCTGCTCATGAGCGTAAGAAATTGCATGAAACTTGCATAAGAATCTCAAAACTTCTTAGCGCTTTCATCAAATCACTTAGTCCATCCGTTAGACGTTCGACCTGATGACATGAAGACCATATATTTTATGTTGGGGCAGACATCGACAGGCAAGACTGCCCGTGCTGCGAAACTTGCCCGTGAAACAAACGGTGAGCTCATCAACTGTGATAGTCGCCAAGTCTATAAGCATTTGAATATCATCACCGGCAAAACTGATAATCCTCCCGACATTCCTATGCATATGGTAGATCTAGTTGACCCGTCGGTTCGCTACAGTGCACACGAATATGCCGTAGAAACAAAGAAGATCATAGACGAAATGGTGGGTAGAGGAAAAACTCCCATCATCATCGGCGGCACTGGACTATATGCCTATTACCTCTTACATCTCAATCCTGATCACAAAACAAGTGCCTTGCTTGATCAGAAAGAGAGTATGCGCATCGACGCACTTGATATATATGAACTTGAACAAGAAATCACCCAGCATGATCCACGTGCGTTAGAAAAACTAAACCCGAGTGACCGCTCCAATCCTCATCGACTCGGCTCACTCCTCAAGAAACTCAAGGATCCCACGTATGTTTCGCCCCTTTTTCCTACGGTGACTCTTGCAGATACTTCTACAATCAAGGCTACCGTTCTTCTACATGATAATCCAGAAGAAATGCGAGCTCGGATATCAGATCGGGTCAAATCAAGGATCAAAAATGGCGCAGTAGAGGAGTGTCGACAACTTTTGAATCAAGGATATACCTCAGAGATGCCTGGTCTCCAGACACTTGGCTACGCTCAAATATTCAGTCACCTACGAGGCGAGTGCACAATAGAGGAGGCTGAGGGGATCTGGATAGACAAAGAGTACCAATACGCGAGACGTCAGAAGCTCTACCTTAGTAAATATATCTCAGAAGCTACTTTTGAGAGGGTATAAATCATGGATATATAGCCTTGTGGTACTTTACAGCCGAGGCGATTTGTACTACTATGTCACTATGTCCGGCAACTATACTCCCGTAGATCTTCAAAAATACCTGAACGCTCAGCCACCAAGCCCTAAAAAGCCCAATGGAGGCAAATCGAAATTCTCCTTTGATAAGGTCATTTTCCCGTTTTCTTTAGCTATTCTACTCATGTCACTGACGTTCTATGGGGTCAAGTATTTGGTTGACTTCAGCTCAACAACACCAAAAAGCTCTGGATCTGATCCGCTCAAGGTCGCAGCAGTTGTTCAACCGTCTCTTGCTCCGCTCCAGGAACCAACTGCTACTTTGGCACCTGATCAGGCTGTCTATGCGATGATTGACCAGATACAGATCGACTCTGCAAAAGTACTTGAAAGTGCCAAGCCACTGTACCCTGACCTGACCCCACCCCAACTTATCGTCCAAGTGAATAAAGATTTGATTGAGTGGGCAGCAGTCAGAAAATACTTCCAAAAAGATGCCTCTCTTTCCGCCAGCCTCCGCGCTCAAACCAATGTTCCCCTGACTAGCTTCCCGGATATCAAGGCAGACGTCGACCAACTCGTCATCATCTATAACCAAGACATTTCGGCAGACAGATCGCCCTTAGTCCAGCTTGTTGAAGAATTCAAAAATAACACCACACTCAAATGAAATTTACCCGCATCGCACTATCAGTTGTCTTTCTCTTCGTATCTATCATGTTGGTGATGACGACTATTAGAGATATGAATAAAGCAAAGCCTACAGAGGAAGGTGGACTAACTAAAATAGTCGCACCTGCAGTGACGAGAAAATGTGAAAGAACAAATGGCGTCCTCACCACAGAGCTACCCTGTGCCAGCTGTGCTATAAGTAACATATCATCATCCGGGAGCACATGGGGCTGTGAGCTACTGTGCACAAATAATACTTGTGATGGCAGTGTTACTTTCGCCATGACCTATTTTATCTGTCGTACTTCCTCGGGTAGTGCTGGGTTTAAAGGTGGAGCAACTCCATGTGGTCATGATTCGTCAGATCTTGTTAGTACGGGAACCATTATGACAACTCCATCTACAAGCAGTACTCCGTATTCATTTGCTAATGGTACTGGCCTACTCCCTACAGCCTTTACTTGTGGAAGAATTCAGCTTGATGTAATGCCAACGGAAATCGGTTGGGACACGAGTGGAGCTGGTGCAGTCTACGACTACGGGACATCGTGCGCAGCTCCGCCCGCACCCACACAACCTCCTGCCGGTCCAACAGTGCCTCCTGGCCCAACAAGCCCTCCAGCCCCCACAAATCCTCCCGGAACAACTCCCAGCTTGACACCGACCGCTTCTCTCACGCCAACCAAAACACCAACACAGACACCGACTATGACCCCGACCAAAACTCCGACTCCAACTGCAACATTGACACCAACAAGAACACCGACACTGACTCCAACTGGAACTATCACTGCCCCATCACCGACGCCGACTGGCCCGCCCGTGGCAGTATGTGCACCGGCTGACTGTGGAGTCTGTGGATGGAAAGATGTTGGAGGTGTGTGTCGTGAGGGAGGAGTGCTCCCAAGTGGTCGTCGATGCTGTTACAAGACATGTGTCGGCAATGCATGTCTCGATGTATCTGGAGATGGTCAGGACAGATGTTCCGCAGACACGAGCTGTGTCCAACCATCTTCGCCGATCATAGCTTCAAACAAGTGCGATGCCCGATGTGGTATATGTGGCGTGTCCGATCAGGGAGGACTATGTCTTGAGCAAAATACCTTGTCAAATGGGACAAAATGTTGTCATCAGGCATGTGTGGCCCAGGCATGTACCCAGGTCTTTGGTCCGGGTGCTGACGCATGCAGTGACGCTACTCAGTGTTCTATCGCAGCAGTACCTATCACGATGCCACCGCTCACCAACGCACCAAAGCCTCCTCCTCCTGTATCGGGGATATCCATCCCATGGTATCTCTTCGCTATACCTGTGGTAATCGTGATATTGGGTGTCGCACTCTAATGATCAAATATCTATGACGATCAAGGCCTTATACGAAAACTATCAGATTCCATCCAATCTTCAGCGACATATGTGTATGGTTGCTGCAGTTGGAATGTATATCGTCGATCATTGGGATAAGCCAAATGATCTAGATCGAGTACGCATTGCAAAAGGACTTCTTTTACACGATACCGGCAATATCATCAAGTTTGATTTCTCCAGACCCGATTTGCTTGGTGATGCTGAAAGAAAAGATCTCGAGAAATGGAAGAAAGTACAGTTCGAATTTACCCAAAAATATGGTGACGAAGACACGGCAACTCATGCTCTCGCACGCCAGTCGGGCGTGGATGAAAAAGTGCTTGAGATACTCGATGCGGTAGGCAGTGCTAAACTGCAAAAAGCCCTTGAGACGACGGACTGGAATAAAAAAATTGCATGCTATAGCGATTTTCGAATCGGGCCATTTGGTGTCCTAACAGTCAATGAACGTTTTGATGATATTGTTGCGCGCTACCGCGGTCGAGGACATGCCATGAGTGATATCGAGGAGACAGAACGCAAGCGACACCGCTGTCTTCAGCTAGAAAATGAGTTACAAGCACATCTTACTTTCAACCTCCAAACTCTGGATGCCTCTCAAATAGAAAAAGGGTCAAAAGAGCTTGTCAACATTGAACTTTCCTGATCACTTCTCGCGATTGAACATCTTTTGGAACGCTTCTTTGGGGATCTCGACCTTTCCAACCATTTTCATTTTCTTTTTACCTTCTTTTTGGCGCTCAAGTACCTTGCGTTTGCGACCGACATCGCCGGCTCCGATCACTTTGCTGTTTTTCACTAGCACGTCTTTACGATATGGTGCAATACGCTCACTCGCGATGATCTTACCCTTGAACTGACCTTGGATCTTCACTTCATATTGCTGGCGAGGGATGAGATCGCGCAATTTTTTGCATAGATTATCCGCTTTTTCAAATGCCCGCTCGGCGACGACCACCTCAGAAAACTCCTCTACAGGATCAGAGTTGAGAAGGAGTAATAATTTATCTGCCTTGACCACGGCATAGTCGATGAGTTCCCAATCAAGACTCGCATACCCAGAGGTCACTGATTTCAGTCGATCAAAAAAATCTGAAATCATCTCAGAGAGAGGCATATGGTAGATAATATTGACCTGGTGCTTATTATCCATCGTCTGAAACTTTCCACGATAGTGCTCACAGAGTTCCATGACGCCCCCAACGTATTCACTCGGAGTGATAATCATAATTTTAACAATCGGCTCTTTATACACGCCTTCTCCTTCTTTAATGAACTCAACCTGTGGAGGAGTGAGGACGATCGAGAGATCAAACTCCCGCTCAAGTCGCTCACGGACCACATCAGCATGCAGTAGACCAAGGAATCCGACACGGAAACCTGCGCCAAGGGTCATACTGTAGATCGATTGGAAATCGAGGGCTGCATCGTTGAGTGCAAGTTTCTCGAGAGCTTTTTTAAAGTTGAGATAATCATCAGTATCTGTCGGAAACATACTTGCATACACCATAGGTTTGACTTTTTTATATCCAGGCAAACCAGTGTCAGGAGATTTTGAAAGGACGATGGTATCGCCAACCGATACATCGCGAATATTTTTGAGATTCGTTGCGATATATCCTATCTCACCAGACTGGAGTGCGCCAATGCGCTTTAGATCAGGGGTAAAGTGACCGATCTCGGGAGGCTCACAAACTGCTCCAGAAATACAGAGTCGATATTTTTGACCCTCAGTCGCTGAACCTTCAAACATCCGGACAAATGCCACGACACCGAGATATGAGTCATAATATGAGTCGAATATGAGCGCTTTCGGATGGTCATTCAAAAAAATCTTTGGTGGAGGAATTTTTTCGACAAGCGACTTGAGAAGTTCTGCGACTCCTTGGCCTGTTTTTGCAGAGACACAGTGTATGTCCTCTTCGCTACAGTTTAAGAAATCCATGAGCGCAAGTTTAGTTTTGTCTACCTCAGCACTGGGTAAATCAATTTTATTCACCACTGGGATGATGACGAGATTTTTTTCAATAGCCTTGTAGGCATTGGCAATCGTTTGAGCTTGGATACCTTGGGTTGCATCGACGAGAAGGAGCGCTCCCTCAACACAAGCTAAAGTGCGATCTACTTCGTATGAAAAATCTACGTGGCCTGGCGTGTCGATGAGGTTTAGAATATATTCAGTACCCTCAAGCTTGTAGTTCATCCTCACTGGCGCAAGTTTGATGGTGATGCCACGTTCACGCGAGATAGGATTACGATCAAGAAATTGCTGCTCACCTGATTTGAGGTCGACCGTATGAGTCATTTCAAGGAGACGGTCAGCAAGAGTCGACTTACCATGATCGATATGGGCAATGATAGCAAAGTTGCGAATAGGTGAAGACATAGAGGGTATTGTATCACCCCACCTGTACGACGCGCATCGTGGATGTGCCACCGAGTGCCCCCCAGTAATCACCATGAAGGACAATGACCGTATCACCTGTCGTAAGCTGTTTATTACCTTTGAGCTCGTCGATCACGTGAGTGACCTGATCCTTGCTTACTTCGCCAGTTGGCTCTTTGAAAAGGTGTGGCATGACTGCATACGTCAAACAGAGACGTCCAGCCATAGTTACTGAGGAAGTAAAGGCATGGATCGGTACATCGGGTCGGAAATGAGCGAGCAGACGAGCGCTTCGGCCCGAGTGGGTGAATACAATAAATGCTTTTACCTGATTGTTTGTGGTGATGTAGTCTTGGTACACCTTGTAGGCTGCATGGGCTATGCGAGCAGGGCGATCCACGAGATCCATATGGATATCTTTCGACATGTATTTGTTGCCTTGCTGCTCATGAAACTCCGCTATCTGCGCCATCATCGTGACCGTTTCGACTGGATATGCACCGGCAGCTGTCTCGCCACTGGTCATGATCGCATCAGTGCGATCATAGATTGCGTTGGCAACATCTGACACCTCTGCACGAGATGGGAAAGGATTTTTCTCCATACTTGCCATCATCTGTGTTGCCACTATGACTGGTTTGTCTGACTTGAGACAGAGTTCGACCATGCGCTTTTGATGAAGTGGCACTTGCTCTATCGGTGTCTCCACGGCAAGATCTCCTCGGGCGACCATGACCGCATCGGTCTCGGCAACTATCTCCTCAAGATGATCGATACATTGACGTGTTTCGAGCTTGGCGATGAGGGGACCTGTATACCCACGCTCTGCACACTTTGCTCTGACATCGCGGATGTCCTGTGCGTTACGGACAAATGACACGGCGACCCAATCAAGTTTGTTTTTCACCGCAAGATCAATACCGAGGATATCTCGCTCAGTGAGCAGATCCACAGGAAAATCAACACCCGGGATATTGAGTGACTTGCGAGTTTTCAAGATCGTGTCAGTGTGACAAAGGAGCGTCACGATATCGCCTTCTTTTTCGACAGTAAAACGAATAGTGCCGTCATCCACGAGGATCTCGTGACCGCGGCGAAGCAGAGGAATGATATGGGGGTGAGTCAATGTGAAATCAGGAGTACCGAGCTGAAAGGTCATGCCTTTTTTGAGCTCAATAGTTGGAGTGGAGAGGATCAGGCGAAATGATGGTCCTTGGAGATCCATCATGATGGAGATCGGGGCTTGCATGCGTGTTGCAACTTCACGGATCTTTCGGACACGCTCTTCGTGTTCTGCAGGATCACCGTGTTTGAAGTTGAGGCGAAAGACGTTCACTCCTGCTTTGATAAGATTTTCGATAGATTCAAGGCTATCAGATACGGGGCCGATGGTCGAGACGATTTTTGTGAGTTTCATAAGGACATATTATACAGAAATAGAAAGACCCTGTCTGGAGGAAAAAAGATGGTCTATGGCTCCTGAGTTGAAATGAGGTATTGTTCCTGACTTTAGTCAGGAAGTCAAAAGTATGGGTCGGGAGATCAAACATCTTTGGATGTCATCCCGGGATTGACCCGGGATCTATGTGAGTAGCTCGGTGCAACTACTTAAGTTTCTGCTCAAGACTCTCAAGTCGAGTCTTCAGGTCAGATATCTCAGCCCTCATGTCTGCATTTTCTTTCTTCAGACTTTGTATGTCTGAGGTGTTCGTATTCGTCTGCACTGAAAGCTCTTGAGTTGCGCCAACGAGATAAGGGACGAGACCAGCTGTTTCCAAGAACTTCTTGCTGGTTCCATCGATCCACTTTTGCTCAGAGACAAGCTTTGGGAATATCTTTTCAACTTCTTGCGCGACAAATCCGGTTTGCTTCGCGGTGCCTGGCGCATCTGTTTTCCAGTTATACTCGACCAACCTTAATGCATCGATTTTACTTAGTGACCCACCAAGGTCAGTAATATTTTTCTTAAGAGTCTCGTCAGATCCACATGTAGGTGCGCCCGTATTGGCAGTGAAACTACACGTTGAGTTGGCATCTTCGAGACGGAGGACCGTGGTTCCATCAGTCACTGAGGAGCTGCCCACGTGGAGCAAGTATCCTGGATTTGTATTGCCAACACCTACATTTCCTGTATCCCCAACCAATAGTCTCACTGCAGAGCCGTTAAAGTCCATGAGTCTGATTCCTCTTGAGTTGCTCCCAGAGCCGCCAGTTGAGTCAAATAGCACATCGGTGTAGTAGTTACTACCTGAGTTGTATGCCCTTAGACCCCATGCACTTGATCCATCAAAGAAATATCCAGCACCATTTGTGGTGCTTGGCATATACACTTTGCTGCCGTTATCCATAAGTATATTTCCACCAGAAACCATCAGCTTTGCGGTGGGTGCCGCCGTGCCTATACCTACATTGCCTCCCATGAATGCTGCTGCGTAATTATTCGTTGCTCCAGTCTGTGCATTAACCGTTATACCGTACGAATTAGTCGCCGTTGAAACTGCGCCAGCTTGCACCAACAATCCGTGGGTGTTGGTGATTGATGCATTTGTTGATTTAATGGGTGCACCTGCGATGCCGACGGTCGCTGCATCAGTGATGGTTGATGCACCGACAAATGAGTACGTGGGCTGGGTGATGAGCACCTCTCGCTGAGTAGTCAGCGCTCCTGTGGCCCATTGTCTCCCTGCAGTGGTCAGAGTCAGTGATGGGATTTCTGTCGATAGAGTTTGGTTTGTGTTGACTGCACCCGTGTAGACGATACCTTTCAAAGCTCCAGTAGCTGCAATGGTTTGAGAGACGGAGAGATTGCCTGTAGGACCTGTTGTTCCGATTCCGACGTTGCCACTTCCAAGGATCGTTAGATTTTCTACGGGGGTAGTAGATCCTGATGCAGTGGTAAAAAATGCCAGTTTTGCATGATAATTAGAAGCAGAGAAATTAGTTTCTGCAGTTGAAACTATTTTAGCACCAGTTCTAAAAGCGGAATTTCCATAGCCTTGAAATTCTATGTCACCAAGTGTGTATCCGGCCCATTGATCACCAAAAGGGCCATAATTTCGATGACTTCCCATATATATTGCAGGATAATAACCAGTATTGTTTCCTCCAGCATAGATGGCGAGATTTGAATAAGTTCCTGTTCCGGGAGTAGCGAATATACCGTTATAGTTGTTGGTTGCAAATATTTGAGTTGTTCCTTGGACTTGAAGTGTAGATGTCGGCGCTGCGGTGCCTATGCCGACATTACCTCCCAGAAATGCTGCTGAGTAGTTATTTGTTGCACCTGTCTGAGCATTTACCGTTATACCATATGAGTTGGTCGCCGTTGAGACTGCGCCAGCTTGCACCAACAATCCGTGGGTGTTGGTGATTGATGCATTTGTTGATTTAATGGGTGCACCTGCGATGCCGACGGTCGCTGCATCAGTGATGGTTGATGCACCGACAAATGAGTACGTGGGCTGGGTGATGAGCACCTCTCGCTGAGTAGTCAGCGCTCCTGTGGCCCATTGTCTCCCTGCAGTGGTCAGAGTCAGTGATGGGATTTCTGTCGATAGAGTTTGGTTTGTGTTGACTGCACCTGTATAGACGATACCTTTCAAAGCTCCAGTGGCTGCAGCAGTTTGAGAGACGGAGAGATTGCCTGTAGGACCTGTTGTCCCGATGCCAACGAGACCGGTTTCATTAACAAATAATCTTGATGTGGCTGGATTTCCCGTTTGTAGGTGGATATCCCTCACCGTACCTCCACCATCATACGCACGAAGATATACGTCTCCAACACTATCGTATTCAAGAAATGCTGTTCCACCGTTGTTTGCAATGAGTTTTTCTGATCCAGAAGTAGAAAAGCGGATCGAACCAGCCACATCAAGCTTGGATGCAGGTGCAGCTACTCCAATCCCCACGTTTCCACTCGCGTCGATCGCAAATGGCGTCGTATCAGTCAATGTGCCGTCATCATTGACTCGCAAACTCAGTCCGGTACCACTATTGGTCACCGAGAGGACATTGGTGCCGCTTGAGAATATGTCAGTCGACGCGTCGAGAAGGAGTGAGTCGCTGAAGTCAGTGAAGTTGAGTGAGTCTGCAGAGGTCCCCGCTGGTGCAGACCAGGTGAGCGTGCCAGAGCCGTTGTTGGTAAGTATCGTACCTGCTGAGCCCTGCGAGCTGGGGAAGCTTGTGGTGACGTTGTTGATCTTTACGATATTACCTGAACTATCCACCTGAAATAGATCGCCTGATCCTACGGTCAATAGTGAGGCAGGCGATACATCACCAATACCAACCTTGCCTGTGTCCATGAATACTGTCCGCGAGCCGCTTTTTTCTATGTCAAGTTGTGCGCCTGTTGTGATACTTGTTGGACTGTCACCGATTTTCATCTGAGCGAACGTAGGTAGGGTAACAAACACAACAAAACACAGGATCAAACCAGTGCGAAAGAGTATATTTCTCATACGTATTGGATAAATATAGTGTAAAAAATTGGTGTGGTCAATGGCGAAAATATTACGGTAACTTACCGAACGAATACACGTTATATGTATTGGGCACGATCGCCGTGTTTGTGGTGATCGAACCGGTCGTGAGTGTTGAGCCTGAGACGTTGGTTGAGCCTATGGCTACCCATTGGACACCGTTCCAGCCAGCTATGGTCAACTTCGCTAGTGTTGCATCAGTAAGGGTTGATATTCCGCTGGCAGAACCCCATGGCAAGTTGATGGTCGTGATCGAGGCGCCATCGATATCCCAATACTCAGTCGTACTCACTCGGACAAGGGTACTATTGTATGTAGCAGACGAAAATGGTGCGCCGGATGGCAGGGCAGGGAACGAGCCTCCCTCAATGCGAGAGGTGATGGCTGTGGTTGGGTCTACATTGTAATATGCAGCAGTTACTGTATCTGACGCGAGAGACATACCACCGATTGTGACTGGACGATACACACCATTGTCACCGACAGGCAATATAAATGATCCTTGACCAAATCTACGAGCATATCCATCTACATGAGTTGTGTTGGAACCACCGGTGTGATTCGTGTTCGAGGTGAACACAAACATCCCAATCGGACTCACCCGATCAGTCGCAATGATCCCATTGATTCCATGATTGCCTAGACTAGACTGGACCCCACCGCTTCCAATATATGTGGTTCCGGTAGAGGCAGAAGCAAGGAGGATAGTGGTCGGTGTGGGCGTGTTCGATGGAGTCGGAGTGGTTGACGGTGTGAGAGTGAGCGTTGGCGTGAGCGATGGGGTAGGCGTCTGAGATGGGGTCGGGGTGTTGGCAAGCGTGACAAGTGCTGTAGGTACTGGTCCTGTGACAAAATATCGAGTGTCAACGACACCTGCATATACCACTTCATTCGCGCTTTGTGGCGCCCAAACGCCTCGGTGGACACCATCAGGATGAGAAATCATGTAATATCCAGTATCGTATGCGGCAGCACAGTCGGTGATATCTGGTCCAAGTGAAGGATCACGAGGCAACTTGGTCAGATATCCCTCAGTGACGAGAAAACACAAGTCAACGTTGGTTGGGTCAGCCACACTATTGGTGATTCGTCGAGGCACAGAGGGCTCAGTTAGATTGCCCGGGAGACCTTTGGCATCGAGTAGGCGTCGATCAACTGCGCCGAGAACGTCACTTACATCTTTTTTTCGCTTCGCATCATCGGCAAGTCCAAATTGCCGTGAGGGGTTGGTAGCAACCAAAACGACTGATACGAGAATGCCTATGATCGCCATCACCACCAGCACTTCTACGAGACTATAGGCAGCCATTCGTCCACGTAGGTATTTCTGAATCATATGATGGAAAAAAGTATATCAAAATATATGGAAGTGGTGGGGAAGAAACACGAGAAGAACGTCGTTAAGTTTTCAAGTCGAAGGTCTTCAGGTAAAAATGATGGATTGGGCGCAAGGTTACTTTAGCGACTTTCTCCGAGATTTGAATCCCACTGAAAAAGATGAGGTTTTCAAAGTGACGATAAAGGCGATAATCGCACTCCCTACCATGGCGGTGAGCCATACATTTGAGTTGCCAGCTGCTACCAGTCCACCTGTGGTCGAGGTACCCAATACTTTACTAGCTGCCTTGGTTTGGGCAACTTGAGTCTCACTGCCTCCTGTTCCACATACACCTTTTTGGGGCGACCCTACCGTGTAGTAGCTTGTCACACAATCTGATGTCTGAGCACTGAGCACCGTGCCTGCATCTCCGTTTGAACATCCATTGACACAGTGGATCTTGAAGAAATACGTAGTATCGGGATCGAGTGAGTTAACCGTCGTGGTAAATACCCCGTCTTTCGTTGGAGCGATCAGATCGACGTTGTATTCATCGGCTGATTCTGTCCTGCCATAGCGTATCTGGATTTTGCTGCAATTTTCTTTGCAAGGGTTGATATACAACTTGGCAAAGTTTGCTCCTGCATCGACCTGGAAGAGGTCCGGCTTGCACTCGGGTTTTAGATCATTGCAAACAGTTGTGCTTGATGGAGAAGAGGTGTTGGCATGCACACCAGCTAGATGAGAGCTGAATACACAGAGTACGCAGACCAAGCTAAGCATCGCAAACGGTTTTTTACCCATATTGAAAAGCACTCAAAGTATCAACATATTCAAGTTACACAGTTTGCGGACTCTTGTCAAGAGACTTTGTAAACCTCAACCTGAGGAGGGGAGACGAAGCATGGTCATCATGTCATCAGGTCTTCAGGTCGAAAGTCCAGACGCTTCATTACCTTGTCATCCCGGACAAACGAAGAGCGATCCGGGATCTCAGTTTTTAGTCATCAGGTCGAAAGCTATTTCATGGTTCTTGGTTCATGGTTTATGTTTCATAGTTCATGGTTTATACTATGTCCATACATGGCAGGTCACTCAAAGTGGAAAAACAACCTCTCACGCAAAACAGCTCAAGATAAAAAACGTGCGGGCAATTTTCAAAAACTTTCAAAGTCGATCACTGTCGCAGTCATCGATGGAGGATCACCAGACCCTGCGTTTAACCCACGTCTTCGCGTCATGATCGAGAAAGCCCGAGCCGAAAGTATGCCCAAAGACAATATCGATCGTGCCATCGCCAAGGGATCGGGTCCTGATCGTGCATCTCTCACGCGTCTGATGCTTGAGACATTTGGTCCATATGGCAGCCTCCTGATCATCACCGCAACGACAGACAATCAAAATAGGACGCTGACCGATCTCAAAAACTTTATCGAAAGACACGGAGCGAAACTGGGTGCCCAGGGATCAGTTACGCCACTTTTTACACACTGTGCTCAGGTGATCATCACAAAACAAACACATGAACAGGAGGAGGCTTTATTGTCTCTCGCCGAAGCACTACAAGCTGATGATATCCAGTCCGACGACACGCATACGATCATCTATTTCCCATACCACTTGCTCCATCAATCACATGTGACTTTGGGCAATACGCCTTTTACGATCACCCACCAGCCAGAAGCTACGTATCGGCCCCTTGCACCGATTGAAGTGACCGAGGAGCAAGCCGAAAAAATCCATGCCTTCATCGATCTGGTCGATGGGCATGATGATGTGGAGCACGTGTTTGTGAATCTTGCCTAACTCGATCAATCGTTGCGATCAAGTCACTCGTATTTGAAAAATAGACACCGTTTGCCTCCTGATGTAGGGCATGTCCATACACTCCAGCTGCTGTTCCTGATATTTTATCTCGATGTGACTTGGCGAACTGGATCGATCGTAACTCACTCCCGACCATACATATTTGATACACCATGTCATCAGGATGCTGGGTATTGTGAGTGATGATCGCAGTAGCTTGAGATGGCTCGTCGTCAATCAAAATCGGGACAAACCCGGGCGCACCGAACTCTTTTTTAAATCGCATGATGGTGTCTATTTTGAACTTTGGTCCTTTGGCGCCCACATATGGGTTGAGCATAATAGGAGCCATGGGAAGCTTATGATTACGGATATTGCGTCTGGTCAATTCGTAAATGTCAGTCGTATTGAATCGGGCAGAAAGGTATCCAATATTGTGTGATCGTGCAAGTTCATGCAATATGGATAAAATCTCAGCATCGATAAGTGGTTGATTTTTGTAAAATCCTCCTCGACTAAATTCACGGGGGATTCTCGCTTTTTCCTCTTCAGTCAGTCCAGGTTCATCATCATACCGCAGACCACCTATCGTACCCGCAAAATCTCTCCCATAGTTTTCACGCATAACATCCAAAACACTGACTACCGTCTCATCTAGGTCAACGAAGAGTGCATCGCGGTGGTTGTGTTGGCAGTTTCCCCCAAGCATCGAGTAGGCTTTGAAAAACCTATCGTGATTGATGGTTGCGCCAGTCGGAACGAGTTCAAAATCATTCGTCATACCAAGAGGTATTGTACCCCCGACTTGGGTGATTTCATGTCGGATCCGGTGTCTACTTCTTGGTATATTTCACGAAAATCCACTACAATACCTGGGTCATGTTCAAAAAGCTTTTTTCTTCTGGTACGGGTAAAAATGTCATCATCAACACCATCGGCAGCTACATCGGCATCGCAATCACGGTACTTTCAGTCGTGATCTTGGCCCGGACGCTCGGTCGGGAAGTGTACGGAGAGCTCGCGGTACTCTTCAGCGTCGCATACCTCATGACGAATATCTTGGACTTTGGCTCACCTGCTATCATCTACTCACAGGTACCACTCTACCAGGTGAAGATTGATCGGACTGATCTGTATAGTTTCGTGAAAAGCACGTTCTACTATCAATCGATCGCCTGTATCATCGTCATCGTCGCGCTACTTATCATGTTTCCATGGCTTGATCGGACTTTTTTCAAAACACACGCACCGTATATTGCGCTCGCTTTGACTGCAATATCTATCATATTGTATGTGTGGCAAAACTCGATATGTAATGTGCTTTTTGCGATGAAACGCTTTTCGCAGGTGAACATCTGGCTCAATGTGAGCTATGTATTCCGCACAATATCTTTGCTGGCCCTCATACCTCTCGGGTTGGTGACGATCCCCAATATCATATTTCTCTTTGGCGTCGTCAGTCCACTTGTCTTCATCGGAAGTATTTATCTGATCTACAAGCCGACAATCCGCAGAGTCAGAAAAGCTGAGGTATCCATCGCCATGATCAGACCGCGATATACGCTGACCAACTTCATTGCGCAACAGTTTTTCAACGTCGGCATGCGGATGGACCTCTTCATCCTGTCATACTTTGGACTCAAAACTGTCGTCGCCGACTACTCACTCTCGCAAAAAATAATATTAACGATCATCTCGACCGTCGTGAGCATCACCCAAGTCCTGTCGCCAGCGTATACACATATCAAAACTAAAGCGGGAGTTATGAAAGAGTTCAAGCACAGCATGATCTACCTGCTCATCCCGACGGCACTTTTCCTCAGTCTCTCATTTATCCCTACTGCAGCGTACAGACTCATATTCACCGCGAAGTTCGTCGATACACCGCTCTTTTCTGCACATCTAGGCATCGTCTACTCGCTGTTTTGTCTGGGACAGGTGTTTATGCTTTTCCTCTTGTACACCTTCCGCAAGCCGTCATATCTACTCATGTCCAATATCGCATTTTTCCTCGTCGTGACTGCCGCTTGCTACAAGCTCATCCCGATATATAAAGGGAGTGGAGCAATCATCGCGATCGGGCTTGGATTTGTCATCGTCATCGCCCTCCAGGCGGTGGGCTTTGTGAAGGAGTATAGGAAACTATCATGAAAGTGATTGAGTGCCCACTGCGTATCTCCTATAAAAATCAAGCGCCTCAAAGACTTAGGCTCAAAGCAGTGCTCGAAATTGAATATATTTGAGCATTTCTTTAGAGGAGTTTAGGAAGACGTGTTGTTCTCCTGCCTCTACAACCAAAAAGTCTCCTTTATGTAAGATGACTTGTTTACCAGCAATTTCAGCGTCCGCACTACCATCAATGATGAAAAAACATTCTTCACAATCTGGATGAGAATGTGGCGTATAAGATTCACCTGGAGATTGCTCTACATAATTTACCGTTTGAACTTGAGATTTTAGATCTCCTGGAGTTATGATTCTTTGTCTGTTTAGAGAATCATGGGCTACAGTTTTGGGGACGTCTGATAGGCGAATCAACTTCATAAGTACAATTGTAGCATTTTCTTTGTAACTTTCTATTGTTTCTGTCACAACTCGAGTGGGATGTGGGTTATTTCTTTCTCGCAGATACAATGAGCATCATGAGACGACGAAGTTCATCTTTCATGCCTTATAAAAAATAAACTAGTAACTTAAGATAAATCCTTAATCCGCAAAAGGCTTAACTAAGATTGGAAGTGCAGCTGAATTACCAGTCCTATACCAGGCTTCTAGAGTCGGCTTCGGATTGGTATTCACTAGGGAAAGCAATATTAGTTTGTTCAGAATATGTTCAAAAAGATTCAACGCTTCGCTTAGTTTTCTAAGATCTCCATATCGTGTTGCAAACTCGTTATCAGCTTCCTGGTTTTTGCCATGAGCGATGCAGCTCCTAATCTTGTAAAGGTTAACTATTGTTTCTTTAGTTTTGGTTTCATCAATTCCAAAAAGCTTTAATACTAGAACAGGCAAATAGCTTTCTCTGAAGATTGTGTTTAGCCGATTGCCCATATCAGGTAATAAAGAATTGAAAACGAATGTTAGGCTTAATAAGTTGTTGTACAAATAATATTTTCTCTTAGTTTTCGATTCTTCTGTCTCCTTTGGAGTTTGAAGTGCACCCTTCAATCTTATCTGCCAATCAGCAAAGATGTACTCAGAGTAACTTACGTTCTCGCATTTTTTGAGCGCTTTGTTAATAAACCAGTCTTCTGGATGCTCAAGAGTTGTATATTCTCCAATATCTTCATAAATATCATTATCGTAAATGGGTACTGCTGAAGAACCAAGGGTTAGAAAAGGAGAGTAATGGCCAAGACCAAAGACCCTTATATCGTTAAAATAGACACTTCCTTTGGCAACATTTCTTACAACAAAAGTAAACAGATTAAATTTGTCCGTCGCTTCAACTATATGGCTGAAAAGCGATTGAGGAGTACTAGCCTTTCTCTTTAGTCTTAAAACCATCCATGATGAATAGAAGTTTTCGAGAAAGTTGTAATGTATACCTCCTTGTCTTTCCCACCCTAACAGTCGATATCCAAAAGCATCATGAACCCAATATCCGTCCATACCTGCCCAAGGGATAACATTTTCTAAACCGATACCACCGTGATAGTAAATGTTTTTTAGTCTCGCAAGATACTGCATTTCAACTTCGTCTGCAAAGAAATCATGCTCGAATTGGTCCCATATCTCATTGAAAGCTGTTCCAATATCATCTGCCTCAACGCATTTATAAACAGCGTATTCATAAAAATCATCAATAAAGTATTCAAAGGCGCTGTTAGCTAACTCCTGAGAATTTTTAGACATACTTTGGAGCTTGGGCCGAATAAGCATGTTGTACTTTGCGAGGATGGGATCCTGGTTAGCCTCTACAAACTGCTTTACTTCCCTTTTAGGGCGAAGTTCATCGCTAATGCTGAAGCGGTCTAAAGGGATATTCAACTGATTCTTAATTGTCGGGTGTTCTTTAAGTAAATATTTTATGTTCCCTTTAAGGTTAGTGAGTGTAATTCGTTTAAATGATGTTGGAAATGCAGACATATTTATAAAGGCGATCCATTACTCCACCAATTTTCAAACTCTAGAATCAACTTCTTTTTCTCTTCTTCATTTTCAACTGAACTTATTAAGCTAGCCTTACTCCCCAAATCCTTAAATGAGTGTCCTGAATGGTAAACTTCATTTCCGTCAATAAAAATAAATCTATCATGACAATCCAAGTGTGTTTTAACTTCAATAATCGACCCGTACTGTTTTATAAAAGTATTTAGATCAGATTTAAAAGTATTGATAGGTCTCTGTGTGAGGATTCTAATTTTCAATTTTGGATTTTCGTTTACATAGTTCTCTAAAATAGCAAGTAGTTCAATATTTGCATAATTATCTTGAATATCTATTCTATCTTTTGCTTTTCCTAGAACCTCTCTTATAATCTGCCTTGCAGTAAAATATTGGCCTTTTTGCACCAGTTGTTGTTTTCTATTTTCATTAATTCCTTTGGCTTCTAAGGCTTTTACAATAAATTCTCTCCACAATGGAAGTCTACCCGTTTCACTTGTGTACTTGCTGCTTGGATATTTTTGCCAGTATGTTACTGTTCTATGTCTATCAAAATCTCTCCAGAGTTCTGTACTATGGTCTATGTTTTTCTCCAGAGCAATTTCTACGTTACGTTGTAATTCCTGTAACTCAGTATAAAGAAGAAGTCCTTTTTTTGCTAAATCCAAACTTTCATCGATTTTTGAAAGCATTTCTAATAGTTCGCTACTGTCCATATTCGAATAAAAGCAAGAAGATTATACACCTTTCGTGCATTAGAAGTTCACTGAGGTTCGACTCCGGTCACCGGTATAAAATTTTTGACGCTAGCAAAATTCTGTTGAAATTTTAGGCTCGAACTAGGGAAAATCTTGCTTTGAAGGGCAGAATTGGTGGTTTTCAAAAACCATTACGGTTTGGAGCGGGATGCGGGAATCGGACCCGTGATGTCAGTTTGCTCTAAATATTGTTTTGATCTTTAACAACCAATTCGTTGTACCCAGTATCCTTGTCAAACTCTCTTTTGAAAATCAAGTTATCTAGCTCGCCAATAACAATCTCCGCTGTTATTCCCACGATAGATCCACTTTTTAGATGTCCGCCGAATACATGGCCATTTTTGTCTGAGATTGCAATATGCAAATGACTGTGTCCTTTTTCAACAGTACCGACAAGCGAAGTGATCTCAAAAGTACCTTCGTAGATCTTAGAGATACTTGCATCTGCCATTCTCAAAACAGCTTTGCTGAGATTTCCAACACACGTTAGTATCGCGCCTGCTTTAATAGACTTTTCGTCAACGAACTTATCTATTTCTACCTGTAGATCTTGTCCTGGGTGTAATCGAATAGCGTATGTTTTCATTCTTTTCTGTTAATTATGGCTAATTCGGTGTCCTCAAAAAACTCATCGACAAAAGATAGTTCCCCAGAGTTGTGCTTTGATCTTAGCTCATCTGGATGGATAAAGCGGACCCATTCGACTTCAGCGGGATTTACTTCTCCGGGTTGGTCATTTGATTCTCCGCGCAACAAGTATCTGTATCGATTGTATTTGTTTACTCCTTGAGCAACGATCTTCAAGTTGAGAGGTTTCACTCCTGTTTCTTCGACTGCCTCACGTTCTGCAGCCTCTACAGGTGTCTCTCCTGACATAACCCCGCCACAAATATGATCAATATCACCAGGGTTCACTCTTTTTGTTTGCGACCGTTTATGCACCAGCATTCGACCTTCTTTATCCAAAACAACTCCTATTACTATTTGAAGATATAGATTGGGATATGAATCGATTTCTGTGCGAGGAACCTTTCGTTTTTGGATGACTCCAGAAGCGTCTACGAGATCAACCAATTCGATTTCTTTATTCATGAGATATCATGATTGTAACTTTAGGTACGTTTCTGTAAACAAGTGAGCGGGATGCGGGAATCGGACCCGCGATGTCAGTTTGGAAAACTGGGGTTATACCATTTAACTAATCCCGCAATGTGAAGTTTCAAGCTCCAATAATCAAATTCCAAATAATATTCAAACCTTGAAAAAACTTGACTTCATCCACCATACTTCGAATCGTACGAGGGTTATTTTATCATATCCTTGGGTAGTCTTGACCTGCTTTTGACGACTTCGTGGCTGACTCATACCTAGCAGCTTGTAGCTCGCAGCTTCCCGTGATTTATGGACTTTACTTGTCCCGCTCTGCGGGATGACCTGATGACCTGAAGACTTTCGACCTGACGACTTGAAGACTCGCTGCCGCTCGTCATACTAGCTTCTTCAGGATTTCGGCATGGTTGAAGCCCATATCATCAGGTATATGGGTAAAAAGCGCCATCTCAGACGAATCGCCCCATGGCGTCATGAGCACATCTTTGAGGAGCCGATACTTGTAGATCAGATTGATGATGTGGCCGCGCGGGTCGCCAGAGATATTTTCATGGACGATCTTCAGACGACAATCACGCGCTGAGATAGGGAAGCCGAGCTCCTGGGCAGCTGTGCGCACGAGACACTGATCGATCGTCTCATGCTTGAGCAGTAAGCTCCCGGGGAGGTGCCACTTACCCCGCTCAGGCTCGAGAGCCCGACGAGTCAAGAGAAATCTATCCTCACGATCGACGACAAAGAGATTGCACGCGACGCGCGGCGCAAGCTCAAAGCTTTTGTTGAAATCATCATCTTCGAGATAGAGAGGTTCCATAGAGATAAATTCTAAATTCACAATTTCCAATATCCAAATAATTTACAAGATCCAATTATCGATTTTCATTATGTTTATTTTAAACTTAGTTTTTTGAAACTTATTTGGAACTTGGATTTTGGTACTTGAAATTTAACTTTTCCACCCTTTTGGATGTTTGGTATACCAGGTGATCAGGCTCTGGACACTACTAGCGAGCGTGTGCGTGGGAGTCCATCCGAGGACTTTTTTTGCTTTTTCATTGGATGCGATCATCTTGTCTGCCTCGTTTTGTCGGCGATCTGATGCGGTGCCTACAGGGAAATCTTTTCCGGTGAGTTGCTTCACGGTGGTGATGATCTCGTGGACAGAGTTACCTGTACCTGTGCCGATATTGATGATTTCGCTCCCTGTCTCATGATCGAGCAACCAACGAATAGCTTTCTCATGTGCATCGGCGAGATCGACGACGTTCACGTAGTCGCGGATCGGCGAACCATCGGGTGTGTTGACCGTCGCGTAGTTCAACTCAAAAGGTGCGATCCCGAGGGCGCTCCGGACCGCATTTTGGACAAGATGAAATGAGGGATCTTTTGAGTCCCCAATAGCTCCATCGTCAGTCGCTCCACAGACGTTGAAGTAGCGGAGCGAAATATATTGGAGCGCTTGTGATCGAGCACGATCGGCCAAGAGGATCTCGCAGGCTCTTTTCGTTTTGCCGTAGGGAGTCACTGGTTCGGCGATGGGATGATTTTCATCGATGGGCAGATACTGAGCGTTGCCATACACCGTACAGCTCGACGAGAAGACGATCTTTTTGACCCCATGAGCGATCAACTCATCCAAGAGTCGCTGTGTCCCGCCGACGTTATTTTTCTGATACACCTCTGGGATCTTCCATGATTCACCCACATTCAAAAGGGCTGCGAAGTGGATGCATGCCACGATCTCAGGATGTGCATCGAGTGTCTTGCTCGCAATACCAGCCGTGATATCGCCTTGATAGTAGACGAGTCGATCGGCGCCATATTTATTTTGCAGATACTCGATAGCTTGGATATACCCTCTCGAGAGGTTATCGATCGCGATGATGCGATATCCATGAGCGAGGAGCAGGTCACAAGTCACAGATCCGATGTATCCGCCAGCGCCAGTGATGAGAATCGTTTGCATAGAGATACTGAAACAGTTTTAACACGCACTTTTGGCGTTGTGCCTCCGCTCGGCCACCCATACGCCAAAGGCAACCAGTATGGATCCGATTATAAACCATCGGGAGGGGTATTCGTGGAGCAATGGGACAGCGACGACAACAGCAGCGATCGGGGATATATAGCTGAATAGTGAGCTCTCAGATGCAGCGATCCGGTGGAGTCCCTGGTTGTAGAGCGTATAGGCGACTACCGAGGAGAGGAGTCCCGCATACACTATGCCGATGGCGCTATTGAATCCTATGGCATGGATCTGAGTCGATATCCCCTCAGAAAGGGCGAGGGGGAAAGCAAAAGCCGATGATATCGCAAACTGCCAAAAGGCGATGATATGGCCGGGGATATGAGTGATCGGTTTGATGAACAGTACGCCGAGCACGCCGGACAGCGTTGCGAGTACCATAGCTATGTTTCCCATGAGTGGCGACGTACCAAACACAGATTGGATACCGAGCACATCAGTTGCTGTAGGGAAAAGGATGGGGAGCACAGAGATACACAGCACGCCGACGAATCCCAGTCCCATACCTATATATTTCGGAGAGCTTAAGCGCTCTTTCAGAAGCAAACGGGCAAGAAGCGCGAGGAAGAGTGGCCCAATCGCACCGATCATCGGGGCATTGATACTCGGGATGGCCGGCATGCCTCCATAAAAGAGGATGATATTGAGAAATACGCCAAAAAATCCAGAAAGAAAGACGAATAACTGCTCATGCATGGTCATCTTCACCCGATATGTCCACGCAAAGGGGAGGAGGATGATCGTCCCCATAAACATACGCAAGAATAGAAACGTGCTCGGTGTGATCTCGACAAGGGTGATCTTGGTGATCGGCGCTGAAGCACCCCAGATGAGGTTGGCGACCAGGATCATCGTACATGGATGATGTACGGGGAATTTCATGAGCTTGCGGATCGTCATAGACCCAGTCAGTCTACTCAATCTGAGTGCTTGAAGTCAAATGAAGTCCATCATTCCTCCTCTATCTCTTTCTCCAGCTTTTTACTCGTGTAGACGATGAGCTCGCCGATGACTCCGGTCATGATGATTTGCAATCCGACGACGATCAGCAATATGCCCGCTTGCAACAGTGGCCGATCCTTGAGCAGGACATTGCTAAATATACGCTCGATCCCAAGGGCGATAGTGATGATAAGCCCAGGGACGAGGAGCACCGCACCAATCGGTGCGAAAAAGTGTAGTGGCTTTTGGGCAAATCGAAAGATGAAATACGAAGTGAGAATATCAGCAAATACCGTGAGGCGATTGAAAAAACCGTACTTCGACTTTCCCTGCTCGCGATTTTTATGTTGGACGATGACTTCAGTCGTCTTGAATCCAAGCTTCTCAACTACGAGAGGTAAGAAACGGAAATTGTCACCGTACATGACCACATCCTTGAGACACTCGCGACGAAACATCTTGAAGCCACAGTTGATGTCGTGAAATGAAGACCCGAGGAGGTTGCGCAGGATGAGTGTATTGCCGACAAACGAGGGGATGACGCGATGCCACTCATGACGACGATTTTTGCGCCAGCCATTCACAAAGTCGTATCCTTCAGAAAGTTTTTTATATAGTGCGGGGATATCTCGTGGATCGTCCTCAAGATCCGCATCCATAAAAAGGATAATGTCTCCGTTTGCCCGGTCGAGTCCGCGACGGAGAGCCCGTCCCTTGTCGCCACGGCGGAGTCGGTGAAAGATAAACGCTGGTGTAGGAGCGACCAACTTCGACTCCCAATCATCGGTCGATCCGTTGCTCACCATATGCACATCGTATGGCTGACCGAGCGAGTCGAGTGATTTTTGCAGGAGAGGAATGAGCTTGATGAGGCTGCCCGCCTCGTTTTTGAAGGGGATGATGACTGAGATCATAGGTCTATGATACCTGAATAGAGTGGAAAATGGATAGTTTCCGCCAGAGGCGGATCAGCCTTTGGCCGAGATAATGTACAACATTTGACTTTATAACTTGATGACTTGATAACTTTATAACCTGATAACCTTATAACCTGATGACCTGAAGACTTTCGACCTGATGACTCATTTTACATCTGTCTTCCTTTTATACACTTCCACCCCATCATTTTTGTATATCTGTCTATAGCGCTCGTCTTTTTGGAGTTGGAGATACACCGGTACAAGGATGGCTTTCTCAGGATAATCATATACCTCCGTCAGACGTATCAATACGTAATCCGCCTTGTCATAGTTCTTACCAAAATCATAATAATATCTGCGATTGGTGAGATACGGCGCAAACTGACCAACCGCAGATACTTTGATCTCATCACGGGCGAGAATCTGTTGCCAGAGACGGATATCGGGGAGCTCCTTGGCGGCAGGTCCCCACAGATCGTTTTGGTTCCTGATCGAGTATGGCATGGGACTATCGAAGTAGCTGAGTATGGCAAGCCCAAAGATAAGGAGGATGGGTAGATACCGAGTGATGCGGATGTGCCTCAATCGCGCTATCGCATCGATGAGCGCGATGAATACCCAGGGAGTGATGAGTGCGCTGTAGTGAAAGTAAAAGCTCTTTTGTTGTGGACTGTGCGACAGTAGGTTGAGCAAGATTTCAGGAACCGTTGCTAGAGATACGGGAGAAAAAATGGAAATGAATCCGACCGGACCAAATACTCGCAAGACATAGTCGATCGTCTGGTATGAAAAGAATTGAGTCAGGTGTTGACCGATAAACGAACCGCCACCAGATGATTTTGCGAAATATGAAAGGGCAAAGTGATCGCTCCCGGATCGAAATGAGGGGATGTATATAAAGGTTGACCACAGCGTATAGCTAAAACATGCGACAGCAAGCAAAACAGCAAGCACGGTCTTACGATCGAGCGCTCGAGCAAGTGATGACAGTGAGAAATGTTTTTCTTTAGTGTGCCAATATCTGATGAGGCACTCTACCAAAAGCCACGTGCCAATCGTGAATCCAACATGCTCCTTTGTCAGCATACTGATGACCAAAAAGAGTCCAAACCAGATCCAACGGCGAGAAATCCATGCATAATACATCCACAACATGAAGCTCGTCGCGAGAACGACAGCATGGAACTCGTACAGTACCGACCGCTGAAGGGGAGGATAGAGGAGATATACCAAAGGGATCAAAATGAGATAGATACCTTTGAGTAGGGTATTGAGACCTTTCTTTTTAGCGATGAGATAGAGCGCATATGCGCTGCTCGCTATCACCAATATCTGTACAAGTAACAATGTTTCCGGACCACTGTATATGAAATACAGCGGAGCAAGAAGACCTAGAAGCATGTCGTTATGGATA
>CAZIUF010000008.1:0-31734 GCA_964542665.1 uncultured Gammaproteobacteria bacterium
TCAGCAGGGCATTCAACTCTGCTCGATTGAGAAAGGGATATGCGGTCAACAGATGTACATCGCGGTTGATGCGCAAAGATGGAGGATACCCCGCCACTAGGTGGAGATCCGATGCATTGCGTTCAACAGCGCTCTTGAGTAGGTCGTGGATGAGAGTCATGGGTGAAATACTAAACACTAAATTCTAAATAAATTCACAATCTTCAACTATTAATTATAATTGTGTTAATCGCACTACTTCTTCTGGTGTTGTTAAACCAGCTAGTACTTTCATATAGCCGTCCTGTCGCATCGAAACCATACCTTCTTTTGTTGCTTGGATATTGATATCTGAAGCAGATGCATGCCTTAAGATAAGTTTATTGATCTCAGGAGTGACCATGAGCACTTCGTATATTCCTATACGACCATAATACCCAGTATGGTTACATTGTTCGCATCCTGCACCTTTGGTCAACATCACTTCCCTCTTGTCGAGCGAGTGTTCATCGCCATACACTGACTGCGAGATATCACGCAATAGTAACTCGTCTGGTTTATAGGTGATCTGGCATGACTTGCATACCTGACGAGCGATACGCTGACCGACGATGGCCAATAAAGACGAGGTGAGTAGAAATGGTTCCGCACCCAAATCTATGAGACGCGGTATAGCTGTAGCCGCATCGTTGGTATGTAACGTCGAAAGTACCAAATGTCCCGTCAATGCAGCCTGCACTGCAAGGCTCGTAGTTTCACCATCACGGATTTCTCCAACGAGGATGATGTTTGGGTCTTGTCGGAGAAACGAGCGAAGACCCGCAACGAAGGTAAGTCCCGCTTGATTATTGATTTGCACTTGGTTGATTCCATCGATCTGGTACTCTACTGGATCTTCGAGGGTGACGATATTGGTAGTTGGAGTATTGAGTATGGTCAATACTGAATAAAGAGTGGTAGTTTTTCCTGAACCTGTTGGTCCCGTAACGAGGATGATGCCGTGTGGATTGGTGATAGCCTTCTCCAACAGCTTCAAACTGCTTCCCTGCATTCCCAACTCGGTTAAAGTAGGAAGGCCACCTGATTTTTTCAATAGACGCATCACCATCTTTTCGCCATTGACGATAGGCAGTGTTGAGACGCGAACATCTACTTCAGTGGTGTCGTATTTAAAATCGAACCGACCATCCTGCGGGATGCGGCGTTCATCGAGCTTGAGTCCTGCCATGATCTTGAGCCGTGATACGAGGGATTCATGTAGACTGACGGGGAGGACAAGTTTTTCTTGTAGGATACCATCTATACGATATCTGACTCGTGTGTGCCCCTCCTGTGGCTCTATATGCACATCAGACGCTCGGCTTTGTGATGCGTATTGCATGATTGTATCGACGATCTTCGTGATAGGTGAGTTCTCGACAGTTTTTGTTTGACGAGTTGTCTCAGCTGTTGGTACATTTACTGTTTTAAGTTCTCTATTATCTTCAACTGCACGACTGACTTCGGGGGCAAATGTTTGGTTGTAGGCGACTGAAATGGCCTTTTGAATATCATCAAGATATGACAAGTGAAATAGCACATGATATCCAGTTTTCTGCTCGATAAAATTCTGCAGATTCAAGTTGAGGGGATCGACAGTAGCTATAGAAAGCGTCTTATCAGTCTCATTTACGCTAAAAGGCATGATGGTATATCTGAGCGCAGTTGCCTTTGCTATGAGGTCGAGCGCCTGGGGATTGACCGCAGTGCCCACGATCTCAACAAATGGAACATTCATGCACTTGGCTTTTGCCTCAAGCACAACGTTGCGCGGCGCAAGATTGTAGCTATTGACGATCTCCTCAATCTCTTTACCTGATTGAAGTGCCTCAAGTTCAAGCTTTTCTGCAGCTTCTGCCTGCACATACCCTTTCTCAATCAAGAGAGATAAAAAAACCTTTGGTGACAACATGCTCTCACGATATCAAAATCAATCATCGGATGCAAGCTCAAGCTATAGAATCCTTGTAGAGTAGGAGTAGACTATCATGGGTATTTTGCTATGATGAAGGGGTATGAAATCGTTTCGCACACGGACGCTTGGCTTTACCATGATCGAAATCATGATTGTTATGACGATCATTGGGCTCATTGTTGGGATGGGAGGAATGGCCTACTCAAATGCAGTAAGACAGGGTCGAGATGCTCGGCGGAAGGTTGACCTTGATCAGATCAGAAGCGCTCTAGAACTCTATCGAAGTAATCAAACAGATGCAACTTACCCGACTTCGACCTCTGGGACACCCCCATATCTATCACAAGCTCTGGTTACTTCGTATATAAAAGTTCCGATGGACCCATCCAACAAGAAAAGTTATTATTACACTTCGTCTCAATCAGATGGGAGTGCATGTGGTTTTGCCGCAACATATTGCCGGGATTATACCCTTGCTACCTATCTCGAGACCGCAAAGGTATCATCAGATTGTGCTGGAGTTCCTGACCTAAGTTGCTACGGTGCTAATGGTTCCACAGCAGTCGACTGTAATTATTGCGTTGGTCCATTGGGGGAAAAGTAGAGAAAGTATTTTTAAGAACCAAACTCTAAACGATTCTTTATGACAACGCCTACCTCAAAGAAAAATTCAGTTTCCGGGTTTACGCTTATCGAAATAGTTGTTGTTTTATCTATCATATCGCTCTTTGTGGGATTTACACTAAATAGATTTTCAGGACAAACATCAGAAAAGATCCATAAAGCCAATGTTGATGCTATGGTAGACTTCCTGTCGCTTGCCCGAGCCAAAGCTAGTTCTGGCGAAAGTGATACCTGTCCACAAACTACTGAATCGCTGTATCTAATACAGGTTGAGCTTAAAAGTAGCACTTTGCTCATCATGAGGTACGTATGCCTACCAACTTTTCCGGTAAATGGGGCTACCGTTACCCCGACTCCATTTGATAGTCAAGTATCCAAAGTTACGAACGTAAGTATTTTGAGTGCTGTAGGTGTTGCTAGCCCGGTCATAGTGACCTATACCCGCAAAGGAGTGACGACCACTGGGGCTGATCTGCAAATATCAACATCAGACAAAACTCCATACAACACCTGCATACGTATTTGCGATACAGGAAGCATCGTGCAGACACAAAATACATGTGATTCTGCCGCCGCCGCAACATGGTCTAGCACTGCTTGTAACTAAACACTAATCATGACTCAGCCCCTACAATACAATAATCACAGACAAAAAGGGTTTAGTCTTTTTGAGGTACTCATCTTCATCGTTATCTCAAGCTTCCTCCTTGTCTCGATGGTGAGTTATCGAGTAGCAACGATTCGTCAGTCTCGTTCGGGATACTACAAAATTTATGCGACTAGATATGCTGAAGAGCTCGCAGAGTGGATGCGCATCCAAAAAGAGCAAGATTGGTCCGCCTTTTATGCCAAAGCGGGAGGCGGAGGTTCGACAGTCGTCTACTGTGTGAATAATGCAATTGATTTAAACACAACGCTCGAGGCAGCACTAACTCTTGTAAATGCGTCCAATTGCAATTATGATGGTATTACTTCGACAAGCAGTACCCAGCCAAAGATATTTCGCAGGACTATCACGTTGACCTCTGCCGCATCCAGTCAGCTACCCGTACAGGCAGCCATACTTGTGGAGTGGGAAGAGGGACCAAACCAAAGATTTTCTGTGCCGATCAATACGACTTACACGAATTAGGCACACGCTGCTATTTCATGCTTCATATTTATAGTTTATGTTTTGTGGCTGATACAGTATGATGTATCTGTATGAGTTCTCTATGTTTTGCAATCGAAATCGATGAACATACGACTCGGATAGCCGATGCGCGCTATGATGAGGGTATTGTATTTTTACAATCACTTGGCTCGACTGACACAGCAACAGCATTTTTTTCTGCCACAGAGTCAGAGGCCATGCAACAGAAACAAGCCCAAATCATTCATGGTCTGGCGACGGACTTGAAAATCAATTCACGCCAAGCCAATGTCATCATACCCGACGCTGTTGCTTATGCCCAAATTGTTGAAATGCCGATACTGTCTGAGGCAGATCTGATCTCTGCTATCAAGTATCAGGCTGATGAGTTTATTCCGATGAAAGTTGAAGATACTTATTTGGATCTTGAGATCCTTAAGCAGGACACAAAAAATAACAAGCTCTCAATCCTCATCGTTGCGGCTCCAAAAAAAACCGTTGACGGTATTTATAAAACTATTGAACTGGCTGGGTTTGAACCAAATCGTCTTGAGACTGAAGTTAGTTCTGTTGGAAGATTGCTGTCTGAGGTGATGAAATCACGCGATCTCACGGAGGGATATTGCGTCTTGAATCTCGGATACTCAGGTAGCTCCATATATGTGGTGGACAATGCGTCAAAGGCGATTGTCTTCAACCGATCATGCAAGATAGGTTTTAATATGATCCAGCGTGAAATCATGACAAACCTAAACATTAGCGAGCCCGAAGCGCTTGAACTACTTCTCAAACCAGGACAAAAACGTGCAGCAGTGGTTGGAGCGATCATCACTTCTATGCGTGAACTTGCCAGTGAAGTGAGCCGCATCGTCGATGTATATAATCACAAATATAACTTGCCTGTCTCGCATATATTTACTATTAATTACACCTCGTATATCGCAGATTTTTCACGTATTTTATCTGAACTGTCAAAGTATCATGTTGAGCCGCTACCTTTAAAGACAATATATGCACCCAACCCAGTCATGAAAGTATTCTCGTCTGAAATCACCGGGTTCGCCGCGGCTGTTTCGGCAACTTTTTTATGAGTACGTTAAAGAAAATCAACTTCTTCATCCCTGTTGCAGCAAAGCAAGCAGATGCGAAACAACGGATGAGAAAGATCATCCACATATCTATATTGGTCTGTGTGATCATGGCAATCATCACGTTCTTAGTATATGCCTTACAGCTAAAGCTTAACTCTGACATAGACACGTTAACTTTACAGACGAAAGATATGCAAGATCAGTACACACTGCAACTTGCGAATCAAACCAAACTGAGCATCATCAATACACGGCTAAAAACTATCATTAATGCCGAGAAAACAGACATTGACTTCCTAGCAAAACAGCAAAAACTTGAAAATCTGATGAGTTCGATATCAACCCCCAAGACTATTAATTCGCTTTTTTTCAGTCCAAAGGGCGAATTCACGGCGAAGATTGGCTTTAGATCAAAGGCTGATATGAAGTCGTTCATAGCCGAACTTGAAGGGCAAGATTTTCAAAATAAAGTTAAATTACTTACGGTCAGCAATTTTTCATTTAATTTAGTTGCAAACAAAGACGCTGATAATCCAGAGATAAATATTACAGGTGAATTCCTATGAACGATAAATTACAACGATTTGTGCTCCATCAACGGATTCATTTTGTAATCAGTCGACTGATTTATCCTTTGATGGCAGTCATATTTTGTTTTGTTTGTGGATTTCAGATCTACTCAACATATCTCACATGGATTCGTAAAAGTGAGTCAATGGACTTGCTTGCGGCTGCAGAGTCTACTCAGCAAACAATTTCTCAGTCTCAATCCCTCCCGCCGGACCAGCGCGACAGATATACCCGCATACTCTTGTCGCTCATTCCTCCTACTGAAGACGCGTTTGTGCTTGGTGACGCTGTCGTTAACTTGATGACAAAGTCCAACATGCGCATCGACACTTTTTCACCTCCGAACCCTTCGGACATTAACGGAGCTACTAATGAAGTGACACTGGTAATATCTGGGAAACGCGAAGACTTTGACCGCTTTCTCCAAACATACAAGTATGCAAGTGGCAGATTTATCACAATGAATACGTGTACCGCTATTTATGATAGTGCTGGAGTATCAGCAAATATTAAAATGACTTTTCATACCTCACCGGTTCCAAAAGGCACAGATCAGCTGACCTCGTTCACCAGCGAGCTTAGAAAAAAATTAGTGTCTATCCAAACGCTATTACCTGAAGATGTTGAATTAATCACTCCTGGAGAAAATACGGTCATAGATACAAACTACGATACGAGTGCTCCATTTTAAAGATAGACACGGGAGGATGGACTGATGAGCTTATTTTTTCTCGTCAAGTTTAAGGTAGTTGACTCCAGTTGAGATCTGGGCACCTACAGACTTCCAGTAGTCGTAGCGATCCTTTTTCAAGGTCACCGTAGAAGGCTTCGTCAGGGGATTGTATGATCCGATTTCTTCAATGTATTTGCCATTACTCTTTGCAGCCTTGTTGAGCACAACAATACGATAAAAGGGTTGACCTTTTTTTCCAAATCGCATAAGACGGATAGTTGCTGCCATAAAGATAAGAGATACAATTAATGCGAGTGCGAAATCATACCGATTTACGCCTCTTTGATCCCCTAGTATATCATTTGGACTGGATTATTTCTAGCGCCATCTTTGCGGCCGCTTCCTCTGCCTGTTTTTTGGATCTTCCCTGTCCTTGACCGTATTCTTTGCCTTGTATGCTCACTTTGACCACAAAGGTCTTACTGTGCTCGGGTCCTTCCTGACTGACTATATCATATGTGGGAAGCACCTTGAAAAGCTCCTGAGCGACTTCCTGGAGGTGGCTTTTGGGTGATAAATACAGCTTATTAGTCACTATATGGTCAAGTTTTGTATCAAAAAGGTGCTTCGAGACGAAGGAATAGGCGGTATCAAATCCCTTTTCAAGAAAGATTGCAGCGATGAGCGCTTCGAAGCAATCCGCCAGAATATTCGTATTTTTTCTACCCTGGTTAGCTTCTTCGCCTTTGGATAGCAGCAAATACGTGCCAAGTCCAAGTCTCGCCGATACCTCAGCTAAGCTTTCCATCCGTACGATCGATGCCTTGATATCAGTATATTCACCCTCAACGAGCTTGGGATAGTTCTTGTATAAATAGATCGAGGTGATGAGTGAAAGGACACTGTCACCCAGAAACTCGAGTTTTTCGTTTGAGGGCAGGTGGTATTGCTTGTGTTCGTTGAGGTAAGATCGGTGAATAAACACATTCTGGATAGATGATTCATCAGTGAGCGTGATATCGATAAGGTCAAAGAGTGGTTGGTAAATAGACATACGGTTTAAACACTAAATTCTAAACTCTAAATACTAATCAAATTCAATTCTCAACTTTGTCAGTTCGAGCTTGTCGAGGACTGTTAAACAAGCACGTTCTAACTGAGTATCCAGATCATATGTAAAGATTTTTTTCTCCCTCTGTGCATAGCCCTACGGGCGGTGCCTCTAACTCGCTTCGCTCAGGCAGAGATTCGACAAAAAATCTCTAACCACGATCGCGTCATTATCCACTGTCAACTATCAACTTCTCTTCTGGTTTTTCCTGGACGATTGCGCCCAAAACAGCATTGACAAAGGCAAATGCACGCTCACTCCCCATCTCCTTGGCAAGTTCGACTGCTTCATTGATGATGACTTTGGTTGGCTCGGTTTTCTTGATGGTGAGCTCATATACTGCGACTCGCAAGATGGCAAGGTCAGCCTTGGCGACCTGATCGAGCGGATATTTAGGCGCATATTTCTGGATTTGTGCGTCGATAGTATCCATCTGACTGACGATAGCAGCGACTTCTTCTTCTAGCTGTTTATCTACAAGCTTGTCACGGCGCTCAGGTACAAACATGTGAGCGTAAACCTGTTGTACGAGCGTGATTCGGCGAAGATGTCGAGGATCAATGTGTTGAGTAGTATCTGGATCGGTAAGCGGCATAAGTATGATTATAAGGGATCTGTTGGGGAAAATGAACTAGAAGCTATGAAATATGAACTATAAACCATGAAACATATATCGTTTAGCGCAAGACACAACAATTCAGCAATAGAGCCATTTAACAACTGAACTATGTAGCAATCGATTACATCTTGCCGCAAGCGCGACAGACGATGTGAGGAAGACGCTCTTTTTGACAATGCTTACAGATGACCATGGCAGGGAGCAAAGTTCGGCGTGAAGCTTTTCGCTTACCAGAACGCATAGTTGAAAATTTTCGCTTTGGAAGTGGGGTCATAGAAGTTAGTATTATACCGCAGCCAAGGGCCAGATTCAAATCTAATTCGAGCTAGTCTATCTGAAATATATCCGCAATACGCTATTCAGCTAGTTTCTAACTAGCCTTTTTAAGCTCATTCCAGCTGGTTGTATAGCGAGGCGTCCGCATTTCGCTCCGGACAGACCACTCCCTTTTGATACCTTCGGCGGCAAAATGAATATACTTCTCCCCTATTTTGTGGCGAATAATATCCATAGCGCGCATCGTTGCAGTGCCTTTCTTAGTTTGATCGGGAGATACAAAAAGCCCTGTTTGCAGGTCAGATTCGGGTGAAAGTCCATAGAAGATCACCCCAGCCTTCTTATATAAAAAGCCCTTCTTATATATATTTTTCAAGAGATCTTGAACTTCTTTAATCAGTACGTTGGTGAGATTGGTCGGTTGCAAAAGTGAGATGTGTTGAGAGATATGATACTGTGGTTGAGTTTTGCTAAAGCGATTTGTCCGGATAAAAATGGTCAGCTCACGAGTGTTGAGTTTTTGCTCGCGGAGCTTTTCTGCAGCTCGGGCCGTATACGTTGAAAGCGCCTCGCTGAGCTCTTGCATCTCTTTCACGGGGCGACCAAATGAACGTGTAGACATCACTGACTTTTGTTGATGGGGAGCAGTATCGAGGTCATACATCATCGTTCCGTGAAGCTCGTGCCAAGTCGCCACGCCAGGCTCATGTAAAAACTCTTTGATCCACCTCACATCTTTACCCATAAAGTCGAAGACTGTTTTCACTCGTTTGATATACAGTTTTCGCGCTGACTCTCGACCGATTCCCCAAATTTCTTCAACCGGAATATTTTGCAATAAGTTTGTAAGCTGATGCATGCTTAGAGTAGACAGATCCATGACGCCATGTGTTTCGCCCTGATGCTTTTTTGCATAATGATTTGCAAGTTTGGCGAGTGTTTTAGTTTGAGCAATTCCGATGGAGACTGGGATCCCCACATCTTGCTTGACCTTGGTTCTGAGTTTTTGCGCTTGGGCTGTCCGATCAGTCCAGTGGTCGACGACAAGAAAAGCTTCATCAATAGAATATATTTGGATAGTAGGTACAGCTTCAGCAAGAGTTGCCATCACTCGTCGCGAGACATCGCCATACAGAGGAAAGTTGGAGGAGAAAACGTGTACTTTGTTGTCTTGGACAATTTGTTTACACTCAAATAGTGGTTGACCCATGAGGATGCCAAGAGCCTTTGCTTCATTGCTTCGCGCCACGACGCAGCCATCGTTATTTGATAGTACAATCACCGGTTTTCTCTCAAGCTTTGGCTGGAAAAGCCGCTCACAGGAGGCATAAAAGTTATTACAGTCAACGAGAGCAAACATAAGCAGTCCCAGCATACCAAAGTGTTTTGCGAAGTGGAGTTATTTTTTGTACCTATGAATAACGCTGGTGACGACGCCCCAGACGGTGAGTTCCTGTTCGCTTTTGAGGACAATAGGAGGAAATGAGGGATTTTCTGCGTGTAGCTCTGGCATTGCAGGTGCTATCCATATGAGTCGCTTGACCGTCAGCTCATTGTCAATCACTGCGATTACAATATCTTGGTTAACCGGATGACGAGACTTGTCAACGATGAGGATGTCACCTGGATATATGCCAGCTCCTGTCATACTTGTGCCAGACGCTTCGATAAAAAATGTAGCAATCGGATGAGAAATGAGTAGTTCATCAAGACTCAGGTGTTTTTCAATGAAATCATCTGCAGGTGAAGGAAAGCCAGCCTTTATACGGTGACCAATAAGCGGAATCTTATGACTACTTGGTTTATAACCGTGCAACTTCATAGTGATTATGGGGAGAAAGCGATGAGAGGTGGACGCTAAGGGACTTGAACCCCTGACATCTACTGTGTAAAAGTAGCGCTCTACCAACTGAGCTAAGCGTCCAAGGATCAAAACTGAGTCATCAAGTCGTCAAGTCAAAGAGCTTACCTTACGAACTTATGAATTTCAACTTTACAGACTCAACATAAGTATTTGTGCGTGATCATGGAGTCGAACCATGCACCTCTGTCTTATCAGGACAGCGTTCTACCGATGAACTAATCACGCGAAAAGCGCCACAACAATCTACTACTTGACAACGGAAGCTTATTCTAGCAAACTGACTAGTATAATACAATCTGGTTTCATTACCGGATTGGTCTTTATACCCTCATCAAACCAGTGTTTGTAGGGTATGTAAACTTATATATTTAACCATAGTTCATGCTCTATTTTTCAGAGCTCAAAGGTAAGTCGGTCGTTGATCAAAACAATTCGTATATTGGTCGCCTCGACGATCTGGTCTTCAAAAGTACTCCTGCCGCACCCGTGACAAAACTTCTTGTCAAAACTAGTTCAGGCGAGCAACATTTAGTTTCATTAACATCAGTTACGAAGGTAAATGGTAGTATCAAAATCGATGTAACAGTTCCTCGAACAAATCTCGAAGAAAACGAGTTGTTCGTTGGAAAAAACATCGCCGATCAACAGGTGATTGATATTTCTGGAAGCAAAATGGTTCGCGTCAATGATGTGGTATTTGTCCAACATCCCGCTTTACATATTTCAGGTGTAGACGTTGGGCTACTTGGCCTCATGCGTTGGATAGGAGTCGAGGATATGATCTTTCGACTCGCAAGATTCATACGGAAGCCAATCAGCCCCCGATTTCTTTCGTGGGCTGATGTAGCGCCTCTTGAGCTGGCACGTGGAAGAGTAATGATGCGCAAACAAGAAACAAATCTCAAGAAACTAAATCCTGAGGATTTGGCTGGACATCTTGATCGGACAAACATCCGCAATGTACGTCGCATCGTCAATCTGCTTGATGAAAACTATGCAGCTGAGGTCATCAATAACCTAAATGTTACATTTCAAACCACGCTTTTTAAATCATTTTCCCCCGAGCGAGCCGCTAAAATCCTTGAGTTCCTCGACCCTGATGAGTCAGTTGACATACTCATGACTTTGGATAGACACGCAAGAGCTAAAATATTAGCTCTTCTTGCCCAAGATAAACAAGACGAAATCAATGAGCTTATCCACATATCACGTACACCAATAGGTGACGCTGTATCCTTGGAGTTTTATGAAGTAGGGGCTGACTGGACAGTTGGAAGAGTGAAAGAGATGATGAAATCTGAACCGGAATCTTCCATGCAATCACCGAGCATATATGTTGTCAATAACGAACAGCGCCTAGTCGGTGTGTTTAATCTATTTGAGCTGATTGGACAATCTGATGTTACTCCAGTGTATAAGTTTATGGTTCAAAACCTAATCACAATCCATCTCTCCACTCCCAAAGAATTGGCTTGGAAAAAGATGGTGAAGTATAAATTTAGCTCACTTCCAGTGATTGATAATGAAAAAAAGTTAGTTGGTGTTGCTCGATGGTTTGACGTATTGCCTTGATATATGAACAAGATTTTTTCAAATCTCTTAATTTTTTCCTCCGTTGCTGGTCCCTCAATAGTTACCACTATGGCCGGAAATGATGCTGGAGGCGTAGTGACATATTCGCTTTCTGGAGCTAACTTCGGATATGGCCTCATGATCATTCTTCCTCTTCTGACTTTGATATACGGACTAACTCAAGAAATAGCAGGTAGACTCGCTATCGTTACAGGACGAGGTCTTGCAGACCTCATCCGTGAGCGCTATGGCGTACGCTTGGCAATCATGATCTTCTTTTTAGTTTTATTTTCTAATGTCAGCAATCTCATAGTTGATGCAGCAGCCCTAAAGGTTGCATTTGAACTATTTGGATTACACGGGATACTGATTCCAATTGCCTTCGCGCTAACTATATTGATGTTGTTCTTGATTGTCACGAAATTCAACTACCAAATGACCCAGAGAATATTTTTGTTTGGAGCATTTCTATATGTTGCATATATTATCTCTGCATTTAAAACAAACCCAAACTGGCTTGAAGCTATTAGAGCAATGTTTATTCCAACTAAAGAGCTGTGGCACCCAGAAACGATTCTTACCGGCATAGCGTTTGTTGGCACAACTGTGACTCCTTGGGGACAGTTTTTCATTCAGAGTTATATGAAAGACAAAAAACTCTCAACTGACCGTTTGGGCTTTGCTAAAGTTGAGGCATATCTTGGCGCCATACTTTCAAATCTCATTACTTTTTTTATCATAGTTGCAACCAAATCTGCATTATTTGATCACGGGATCAAACTGGTGAACGGAGAACACGCAGCGTTAGCAATCAAACCGTTTGCTGGTGAATTTGCTTCTTTCCTCTATGCCTTTGGTCTTTTCAATGCATCGATCATCGGTCTCATCATAATCAGTCTATCAACCTCATATGTGTTTACTGAAATGTTCGGATTTGAAGGAACCTTAGACGTTGGTTATACAAAAAGCAAGAATTTTTATACACTTTTCTTAGTTCAGATCTGTGTTGCGTGCATCTTTGTTTTGTTTCCGTTTATTTCAGCATATAAGATAGCGATCGTCATCCAAGCAGTTAACTCAATGCTCCTACCCATCATATTTATCTTTTTGATAAAAATCGCAACGGATAAAGGTCTCATGAGAGAGTATGTTGTTGGTCGTGGAAGAGTCATTCTGCTTGTTTTTTCAGGTATCCTGATTGTCTGTGCGTCGATATTTAGCATCATGTACAATTTCTTCAGCTAAACATTAAACATGCGCAAAATCATTTCAATTACTGATTGGAATACTGATGAACTTACCCGCGAACGGTTTCGGACTGTTGTAGAGGGATATTCTGCAAATAGAAAGCACGTAAATATACAGTCTCTTTCTTGCACGAGTTCGTCCGTACATGCAGGATTCCTTGCTTATGAGATGGCTCTTACCGAAGCAAAAAATGGTGATCCGACAGACACCCTTATATACATCGATGTTGATACAGAGCAGGAAACATATCCTCCAGACGTCACCGTACGATCTGATGGTTTTGCAGTGATTCGACTTACAAACAATCTACTTGTGTGTGGACGCCTCTCTGGGTATTCTTTCGCCTGGGTTAAACAAGCAGCGCAACAATTGTTGGAATATACTGGTCTTCAAAATTCTGGCACAGCTACTATTCTTGATAGTCATGCGAGGGTTGTGGCACATTTGGCTGACTATATGGATGACCAGTTGGATCTTCAATCACTGCATGAAGCAGATATTTTGTCACTTCCAATTGACGCTTATTTTGTTTGTCACAAGTATAAAAACACTCTGGTTACAACCCTGAATCACTCGAATCTTGAAAGCTGCAGTGTTGGTGATCAGATCAAAATACAAATTGGGAGCAAGACCTACTCTGCGCATTTGGTTTCAAATCCCAAACAAGAATCAGACTCGGGATTGATCATGTATGTGGGACACTACGGACATCCTGACCTTCGATGTATTGAGCTTTTGGCTAAGTCTTCAAGTATTCAGGAACGTTTTATTGATATAGTTCCTGGGGACCAGATTGCTCTCGTTTAACCTTAACATTTTTACTATCTCGATCTCCACCAATCGTTTATTTTGGTGAGTATATACCAGAATGCACCTTGGGGATTTGTTACACAGCTCATAGCATCCATTTTGCAGTTTGGAGCGATATAGCCAACTATTTCTTTCGTTATCCGATCACCTTTTTGCTTAAATACGATAGTAGCTTCAACCTTGCTTGGCGTTTCTGAAAATATATCTACATATTGATATTGAGACTTTCGTAGCTCTCCTAACCGTCTTACTTCGAGTACCGAAGGAGTTGTTTTAATCTCTGGCTCATCATCTAGGATGATAGGAAAATTAAATGAATCATGTGGCTGAAGAACCAGTCGTATAGGATTACGGCCTGCTACAGCATATTTGTTATCGACAGATATAGTCGTGTATTTGTCACTCATATATCGTCCGGTTGACTCAGGATAGGCATATGGATAGTAGTCGTATCTACCAGTGTTCCACTCTGCACTATGTGAAGTATCAAATGAAATAATGAATAGTTGCTTGCTTTTTTCAAGCTTCATTTTATGCGCTTGTTTTCCTTCCCACTCCCAACTCAGAGCATCAGAGGTGTATTTAACTGGAAATTTAAGTGGTGTATATGTCACCACCTCATAAGGACTAGAAACCGCATCGGGAATGATCATTTTGATTTCCGTAGCTCCAAATGCTATCGAGCGTTCGGCCGAATTGGTCAAACTATATGTAACACTAGCAGTATCAAATCCATTTGACGTAAGTTTGAAAGATGTATCCGCTTTAGTATTTGACAAGATGAGTCGTGAAGGTGGATATGCGCTATCAAGCTGAATAGAAGTAAATATATGATCCAATAGTTTGTGATTTGATGCAAAAGCATCATACCATCGTGATCCATCAAGCAAAAAAGGCACGATCCAGTACCCCTCATGTTTTGCAATAGTTTCGTTGTATGGATCGGTGAGATCGGGAGAATACACTCTAATGTCTGTAATCGAAAGCAAGCCATCTTTTTCTAGCAGTCGTGCGCGGTATTTTGGTGTAGTGATCCATGATGCCTTGATATTGGTTGCAGTACCTGTGTACGCAGTGACTTGGCGATTAACAAACTGACTTTTCATATCTGTTACTTTACTTAGAGTGATCTGATTAGAAGCTGCATATTCTCTGATCCATACTAGTTGATTCACATACTCATTTTGAAATTTTTCCTCCATATTATTTTCCAGACCAAGACAGGCAAAGCCGACCGGGTTCAATGTCGTGTCAAATGCTTGTGTAATCAGTTTTTGAAAATAGTCGATTTTCGCTCTACTTCTCATGTAATCATTGGGTTGTGAGGTATGAGAGCTGGTCGAATCCCCATAGTTATATACGGGATCAGTTACGGTCTGTCTGACGATCATCGGAGCATCAGCACGGGAAAAATCAGGCACCATCAACCAGTTTTTTGATGCAAGATAGGGGAAGTGAGGTGGTCCCCCATACAGCGTATAGCTATCAGTCCCCCACTGCTCACGGGTGATCTGATGGTACTGGATGCCATAGTTTTTCTGTATATAGTTCAAACTGTCTGTATCGATCATCCATGCAGAACTGACGCGCGGGTATGTGCCCATGACGCTTGAATACTTGGCAAACAACGTATCGAGTATTTTCTTCCGAGCCTCGAGCGGATACCCTATGGTAAACGCGTTGTGCGCTTGATACCACGTTTCATTACTGCCTTTATAACTTACGCCCGTATCAAGTGCTAAAGATGGGATGATTTCGATCATCACTCCCAGGTCTATGAGCTCGGGATACTCACTCCGATATTTTTTGAGCATCGTTACATATCGTTGATCGGTCAAAGCGTCGTATCGTATGGCAAAAGTGGCAGGAATCCCCAATTTTACGACAGTTTTCAGTTGAAGCTCAAGATTGGCTAGATTGCCCTTGCCACAGCACTCCTCACCACGTACTTGATTAATGACGATAACAGTACGGGTAGTTGACTGAGCCTGTACGATATTTGTACCGAAATACACAACTACAGCGAGCAGAATAAGTCCAAGTACTATCTGACGCAGTGACATAGGTGATCATTATATCTGATAAAAGTGTGTGTTAGATGACTGTAACTCGCAGACCACCGAAATATAGGCATAAAAAATCCCTCCGTTGCGGGAGGGAAATAATTTTTTTATGAAAAGCACAAAGAAAGATCTTCAAAAGCCATCCAATAGAATCGCGAGATGTGTATCATGTTCTCTTGCAATGTTTCAGTTGTTATATTGTATTTTGTTGTCTTTGGCTGACAATGTCTTAAGACTCTTCGCTTATACAGCGCTTTCTCTCACAGAATGACGGTGTCATCTGTGACAGAAAATCATCGACTTCCTTCGATGAAAAAGAAAAAAGAAAGGAGGTGATCCAACCGCACCTTCCAGTACGGTTACCTTGTTACGACTTAACCCTCATCGCTAGCACTATGCTCCCACGGCAAAGCCGCAGTTCACATAATACCAACTTTGTTGGTTTGACGGGCGGTGTGTGCAAGAGGCAAGAACGTATTCACCGCGGTATAGCTGACCCGCGATTACTACCAAATCCAAGTTCATGGAGTCGAGTTGCAGACTCCAATCCCCACTGAGAATCAATTTCTGAGATTTGCTTGTCATCGCTGACTTGCGAGACTCATTGTTGTGATTCATTGTAACATGTGTGTAGCCCAAGACATAAGGGACGTGCTGACTTGACGTCTGCCCCGCCTTCCTCTCGCCAAATAAGGCGAGCAGTCTCATCTGATACGTATAACAGACGACAGGGGTTGCGTTCGTTGTCTCACTTAAGAGCACTCCTCACGGAACGAACTGACGACAGCCATGCATCACCGGTGCGAGCCTCCTTGCGGATTTCCCCAGTTTCTTGGGAATAGAACGCTCGCATGTCAAGCCTTGGTAAGGTTCTTCGTTTTGTATCGAATTAAACCACATGTTCCTCTGGTTGTGTGCCTCCCCGCCAATTCCTTTGAGTTTCAACCTTGCGGCCGTACTCCCCAGGCGGTATGCTTAACGGGTTACCTTCGCCACACGGAATCTCGATTGCTCGAAAAACCATGCAGCCAGCATACATTCGTTTACAGTTAGGACTACGCAGGTCTCTAATCTGCTTCGCTCCCCTAACTTTCGTGTCTCAGCGTCAAGATTCTTCTAGAGAACCGCCTTCGCCACTGGTGTTCCCGTGGGTATCAACGCATTTCACTACTCCTCCCACAGTTCCGTTCTCCCTCAAGCATCTTCTAGACGCACAGTCTCACTTCAAGTTTCCGAGTTGAGCCCGGAGATTTAAAAAGTGACTTATGCACCCGCCTACATGACTCTTTATGCCCAATAACACCGGATAACGCTCGTAGCCCACGTATTACCGACGCTTCTGGCACGCAGTTAGCGGCTACTTTCTAGGAGGGTACCGTCCTTTCTCTTCCCCTCCCACAGTGCTTTACGATCTTGTGAACCTTCATCGCACACGCGGTGTCGCGCGGTCAGGCTTTCGCCCATTGCCGACTATTCCTGATTGCTGCCTCCCGTAGGAGTAGGGGCCGTATCTCAGTCCCCTTCTGGCTGACCACCCTCATGAGGCCAGCTACCCGTCGTAGGCTTGGTAGGCCATTACCCCACCAACTACCTGATAGGACGCAAGCTCATCCCGAAGCGCCTTGCGGCTTTACACCCCTCTTGCGAGGGGAGACTATCTCAAATTACCCCACCTTTCGGTGAGCTATGTGAGACTTTGGGGGAGATTCTTACGTGTTACTCAGCCGTCCGCCGCTGAAATCATATCCATCTTGCGACTTCAATGATTCCCGCTCGACTTGCATATCTCAGGCACACCGCCAGCGTTTATCCTGAGCCAGGATCAAACTCTTAAAAGAAAATTGCAGAGTATTTACACACATCCGCGACTCTATTGCTTGGCTTTTTTGTGCATTTCAAACGGTTTGTCAACGTGCGAGCCATGATTATACTGATTTTTATGTAGAATACAAGGTCAGTTTAGCTCAGATTAGAAGGTGGATGACCTCGTACAATCCCCAAATTGCGAGCAGGACAAAGGCGATACTGCCCAAAAATGATATCACTGGATGCTTGACGATCTTGATTGTGTGTTCAGGCGAGATAAAAAGCAGGATATTGAGGATCATGTGCCCGCCAAGTACCCCGATGGAGAAGCCAAACACATTGACGATATTAAAAACCGGCACATATCCAGCGAAATCATCCAGTCCAAGGATAAAAGGCACACGGAATGAGAAAAGAAATAACCCAAACAAGGTGAGATATTTGGGCGGAGTCATCGATAGATGGGGCATCACACGAGATAAAACAGGACTCGTAAACTTATTTATCAGTTTTACTCCACCTTCAGTCTTATCAACGAGTGTATAAAACCATTTTGGCAGGAAATACGTTTTATCACGTGCATGCTCAAATCCATCCTCGGCAAGTTTGAAAAGTACGAGTGCAGCCCACACGATCATGACAGCCAACAGGGGTTTGATATCACGAAATATATCCCACAGTGCGAGGATGATGATAGTGCCAAGCGCATTTCCAACTGCTGTTCCGATCTCGATCATCACTCTATTTTTCCATCCACGTGTGCTATGCATGAGATTACCGATAAATATCGCAAAGTCTACAGAGGTCTTGAGATATATCGTCATACCAATCAAAACATCTGTCCATCTCACCTGGACAACGATATGTGTAGTCGTGAATCGATTCAGCAGTAGTATCTCAAGCCAGATCACACCGATGAGGATTGCACAGACAACGACAGTGAGGACAAGAGGAACAACTTGTTCAATGAGGTGTGCTCGTTTCATTTGTAGACGTTAGCGAATAGTAGCTTTGTATCGTTCAAGCAAATGTGACTCAACTTGCTTTGTGATCTTTGGCTTATCTGTTGTGTCATCTTTTAATATTATATGTAGTAAAACAGACTTAAGACTTTTATCTTGTATGCGTGGAAGCTCAGGAACACTAATAGACTCAATAGCGATTACCTCACTTTGGATTGAGGATATGATCTCGCCCACCTTTGTTGACTGTGGCAATAGACAGGAAATATCAAATGATTGAGTGCGAGGGATCGAAGTGTATAGTTGCGCTTTAGATGATGCTGCCATCCGTCTTGATTGAGCAAAATTATGCTCCAGATTCATACATGTATACACCGTATGCTCATCCCACATGTGGAAATTGGCAATTTCGTCTGTGTAAGATATACCAAGTGACTTGCAGAGTGTCTCAACGATCCCTTTTGACTGCCGATATATGTCTTCCTTGCCAGATTGCATATCATGCATGACAAAGGCTGCGTGTCTTGGCTCATGATATTTTTGTTTGCTATTTTGGTCTGTTGATTCTGAATACACCTTACCCAACTCAAATAACTTTATGATTGATTTACCAAACTTCTGATGATGCATGAGTGCATGGCGCAGACCTTCATCCATGACAAATCGGAGCATGGACTTGTCAGCGTTGAGCGCATTTTGCAACTTCACAGGTTTCAAACCTTTTTCCATGCGAGATAACTCATCGTATCGTGAGGTTGAGGTGAGTGGCTCGGTCATCACTTCGTCAAAACCTATCTTCTGCATGACATCCCGTATCTCATCATCGAGACGGTACGCGTATGCGGAAATATCAGAAGGTGGAGCAAAAGGAGGTAATGATGCGGGTATATTTTCATATCCATACAGTCGCAGTACTTCCTCGACCAGATCTGCTTCACATAATATATCAGTGCGCCAATAGGGAACGACACAATCGAAAGTCAAAAGTCGAGGGTCTGAAGTCACTTCAAACCCCAGTGATTTCAAAATTTGAGTGATAGCATCTTGTGATAACTCGACTCCTCCAAGTCGACTGACTTCGGTAGAGCGAAGGGTAATACTCATTGATTGCACAGGTTCCGGATATGATTCAGCAGCAGTGACGACTTCAAAATCTGTAAGTTGTTTTAAAAGATCAAGAGCGCGATCAATTGCAACATCAACGAGCCGAGGATCTAAAAATTTTTCGTGGCGGGTCGATGCCTCGGTTCGTACTCCGTGTCTGATCGATGATCGACGAATCACTGCTTGATTGTATGATGCTGCTTCGAGGACAAACTCAGTAGTGTCTGTCGATATACCCGTTCCCTCTCCGCCGATGAGTCCGGAAAATGAAAGAATCTTTGTATCGTCTGCTATGACAAGGTCGTCAGATGTCAGAGTCAGTTCTTTGCCACCCAAAACCGTCAGTTTTTCATTTTCTTTTGCGGATCTGATCGTAATGTGCGCATCCTTGATGGCACTGATATCAAAAGCATGCATTGGCTCGCCCGTCTCTACCATCACATAGTTGGTGATATCAACTACTGGAGAAATCACCTTGATACCATATGCCTCCAGATGATCTTTCATCCAGTTCGGAGTTGAAAGCTGCGAGCTGCGAGCTGCGAGCTTGATTCGAACTGCCCTAAATCTTTTACAAAGGTTGGGATTAGTATTTGAAATCTGTAATAGCTTGTCATTTGACGTGACGCTTGTGGCTTGTGGCTTGTAGCTCGGAGCTTTCACTTGCTTTCCAGTCACTGCTGCAACTTCGCGCGCGACTCCCAGGATGGAGTAACAATCACTTCGATTTTGACGCACTTCCAGGTCGATGACGGTATCATCACCTACCTTCTCAGGTTTTTTATCCTGCATATGACCGATTGCCGTCAGCTTGTCAGTCAGCTCCGTGACCGAGTCCGGTATCTCGACATATTGTTTAAGCCAATTGAGTGGTACTTTCATATGTTATCTCCAAACCAATTCTCCATTATAAAGTGCTCGGATATCGGTGATGCCCCACTTCATCATGACGAGTCGATCAAGACCCATACCGAAGGCAAAACCCGAATATACAGTTGAGTCTATACCACAGTTTTTCAATACTTGTGGATGGACCATACCGGCACCGAGTGCCTCGATCCAACCCCGATATTTGCAGGTCTGACAACCAACTCCTCCGCAAAAACGACACTGGATATCCATGCCTGCTCCGGGTTCGACCTGGGGATAGTACTTGCAACGGAAGCGTGTCACCACATCTTCGCCATACAAATATTTTGCAAAACCCTCAAGCGTGCCACGAAGATGTCCCATATGTATACCTTTGTCTATAACGAGACCCTCGAGCTGATAAAAGATCGCATTGTTCGTCATATTCGTGCTTTCATTGCGATAACATTTGCCGGGTACAATCATACGTATGGGGAGCTGTTCTTGTGTCATGCAACGGGCCTCAACACTCGATGTATGGGTACGAAGCAGCCATTCTGGTTCGCTGATATACAGTGTGTCCTGAAGATCCCGTGCAGGATGATCGGTAGGAAGATTCATTTTATTAAAGTTAAATTCATCCGTTTCGATTTCAGGTCCCTCATAGACACTGTAGCCGAGTCGAGTAAAGTAAGAAACCATTTCACGGATTGTGAGAGTAGTAGGGTGCAGATGGCCAGTTTGGGGCGCAATACCTGGGAGAGTGGTATCAAAGTCGAGGAGCTGCGAGCTATGTGCTGCAAGTAAGGTAGCCTTTTTTTGCTCTATCAGGCTAGATACGTTTTTCTTGGCATCGTTCAACATGATTCCAAATTTCTTTTTCTCATCGCCGGTGAGGGTTTTAAGCTGAGCTGCTTGAGCGTTAATCAAACCACTTCGGCCTAAATACGACACCTCTTTCGATTCAAGCGCTGTAAGGTTTTGGGCAGACTCAATATCTTTCGCGATAGTAACTAGATCAAGCATACGAGAGATTATAGACTATCGAGTAAGAAAGATCGACTGCGAACACGTGACAATAATCAAAGTTAGAAGGCGAGTAAACACAATGGTTGTTGGAGAAATGAAGGAGGTATTCGATTATGCTTTTGCCGTAACCTGTTTGACGAGGCTGGCAAATGCAGCTGGGTACTCAACAGCGATCTGTGAGAGTACTTTTCGATCAAGCTCGATCTGTTTGACTTTGAGCGTGTGGATAAAGACACTGTATTTGACTCCGAGTTCACCAAGAGCTGCGTTCATGCGGGTGATCCACAGCGATCGGAAGTCTCGTTTGCGGAGTTTACGACCTGCAAATGCATATTGACCAGCATGCAAGACAGCCTGTGTGGCAACTTTGATCTGCTTATGTCGCGTCATGCGGTAGCCTTTTGCAAGACCAAGGACTTTTCGATGATTTTTACGATTTTGAATGCCGCCTTTTACACGTACCATAGTATGAAAATATCAATAAATTATGCTAAACCGAGTAGTCTCTTGATCGTCTTTGCCTGCTTGTTCGTCACTGGTTTCATAGCCTTGAGTCTGCGGATCTGTTTGGCTGACTTTGCACTGCGGAGATGGCGGATGGTGTGGCTACGATGCAAGACCTTACCAGTTGTGGTGATCTTGAAGCGTTTTGAGGCGCCTTTGTGCGTGCGGACTTTAGTTCGTATATTTTTTCCCATAGAAGTTTCCGAATAAGAGCTTAAGTATATCAAATAAATGCTGCTACGCAACGCTAAGTTATGCGTATTGCACAACATCACTTCTTCCGTGCGACGACTGCGCGGATGACTCGAGCCTCAAGTTTAGGCTCTTTGGAGATATTTACATCACCAAGCAGTGCAAGAAAAGTCTTGGTATGCTCGACCGCCATAGGGATTTTGCCCATTTGGCGCCCGACAAGCTTCATATTGATACGTACTTGGTTACCATCAGCAAGGAACTCTTTAGTCTTGTTCACCATACGAGTCAAATCCGCCTCACCCATAAAAAGTGAAATATTTACATCTTTAACAGTACTTTTCTTCACACCCTTCTTGGCCTCTTGCTCTTTTTTAGACTCTTGATACAAAAATTTCTTAAAATCGATGATTTTTGCCACGGGAGGATTGGCATGTGGGGCAATGAGGACGAGATCGAGATTGAGCTCTTGAGCCTTGTTGAGGGCTTCTTGGCGTGCGATTACGCCCACTAGACCACCAGCATTATCTATGACACGGAGCATAGGCGCCTCGATCCTGAAGTTGGTCGCATAGTACTTGCGTTGGGGTTTGAGGAATGGTCTTCTAGGTATGATTCTCAATGTCTGTGATCAACTTATGAGTAAATTCTTCGATAGTTTGTGATCCGAGATCGTGCCCATCTCTAGCTCTTACGGACAGCGACTTCGAACTCACTTCTTTATCCCCCATTATAGCCATATACGGGATCTTTTGCAACGTCGCATGGCGGATCTTTGCTCCAATAGATTTATTATCAGTGTCTACAAGGACACGGATACCAGCCTTCTTCAACTCGGTTGCAACGGATTGGGCATACTCGACATGACCCTCTCCAATAGGCAATAATGCTACCTGAACAGGAGATAGCCAAAGAGGAAACGCTCCAGCATAGTGCTCGATCAATATCATCATCAACCGCTCTGCTGATCCTAGGATAGCTCTATGTATCATGACGGGTGTTTTTTCTTTGCCATCCGAATCAACATAGGTGAGTTCGAAGCGGGCAGGTTGAACATAATCTATCTGAACCGTTGAAAGTTGCCATTCACGTCCAAGTGCATCTGTCGCAATCAAATCCATTTTTGGAGCATAAAACGATGCTTCTCCAGGTCCATCATAGTACTCGATATTGTTTCGCTTCATGATATCTACTGCCCATTTTTCTGCCTTATCCCACTGTGCTGGATCGCCCAAATATTTATCAAGATTTTTTGGATCTCGTGTCGATAGACGATACTTGTATTTGAAACCAAACGTAGACATGACTTTTTTTGTCATCACCAGCATTTTATCAATCTCAACATCTACTTGGTCTTCGCGACAAAAGACATGACAATCATCTTGAGAAAATGATCGTACTCGCGCAAGACCATTGAGTTGACCTGGTCGTTCATCGCGGTAGAGCATGGCAAAATCAGTGAGACGGATAGGTAAGTCGCGATAACTACGTGGTTTACTTGCATATATCTGTGTATGCTGTGGACAGTTCATGGGTTTCAGATACATCTCCTCATCACTGTAGTGTGACTTTACGATAAACATGTCTTCTTGATATTTATCGTAGTGACCTGATTTCTTAAACAGTTCAGCCTTTGCTATTTGCGGTGTCCACACTTGTTCATACTCCTCTGCTTTTTGGATCGACTCAACATATTCGTTGAGTAGTCGACGTATGAGCGCTCCCCGCGGGGTATATAGAGGTAAGCCGCTTCCCACATATTCAGAAAAAGTAAAAAGGTCGAGTTCGGCACCGAGCTTACGGTGATCACGCTTCTTCGCCTCTTCAAGCATGTGGAGATGGCCATCAAGCTCCTCTTTCGTCGCAAACGCTGTGCCATAGATGCGTGTTAGCATTTTATTTTTCTCACTCCCCCGCCAGTATGCACCAGCTACTGACATGAGTTTGAAATATTTCAATTCTTTGTCTGGGTGTTCGACATGTCCACCTTCACACAGATCTTCATAGTCACCCGATCGATAAAAGGTGAGTGTCTCTCCACGACCCGCAAACTCATTGATGAGCTCTGCCTTGTACTCGTTGCCCTCATATCGCTTGAGCGCTTCTTCACGAGTCACTTCTTCACGTACAAACGACTTCCATGATTTTACGATCTCACGCATTTTTTGATCGATACGAGGGAAATCAGTCTCTGAGATCTTTACGCCCTCTGGAAAATCAAAGTCAAAGTAAAATCCATCAGAGATCGAGGGCCCGATGGTCCGCTTTGTCCCCGGCCAGATCTGTATGACAGCTGCTGCGAGTAGATGTGCGACTGAGTGCCTGATGTTTGAGAGTTGATTGATATCTTGCATAGGTATATGGGTAGATTGTAACAAATAATTAAAAACCCCGCCTGTGTGGCGGGGTGATGTAGTTCATATGTTGGACTACGACACTCCACCACCCAGGGTGGCGGCTGTAGTAGTTGTAGTTAAAAGTATAGTTTTCATAAGTATTTCTGAAGCAGGTTTGCAACCTCGTCAAAATCCATCGCAAAGTGCTTTGCAGCTTTTCGCACTTTTTCACGGACAGCAACTCCGCCAAATCCGATGAACAAATCTGCCTTGCCTTGGGTTGCCAGATCAGTCACACTGTCACCGATGTGCACAACTATAGCGTCGGGATTTAGCTTTTTGACCTCAGTCACAATCAGCCCCTTTCCTCCCTCACGAGCCATGAGCTGGTCTGGTGCATATCCAGCATAGTTGCCCTGGTCATCGTGTTTGATATCTAAACCAAAGCAAAGTGAAGGGTCACAACCAATAAATGACCCCACATCCTCAACAATTTCACGGAAGTGCATCGATAAAATTCCTATTTTTACATGTTCATAGTGGCTCAACTTTCTCACCAAGTCCAGAGCTTCACTTGAAAGATTGTGCAAAGCGATCCGACGGATGAGTGCCCGATCTCTTTTTGAGGGTGCGAGCAACTTGAGTTTGTTCTCAAAAAGTTCAGCAAGAGGTTTCTTGCCTTCCATAGTTTCGTTAGTAATCTTTTTGACTTTTGCTTCGATGCCTTTTTCTTTGGCCAGTAAATCCAACGTCTCAGCAGTGGTGAGCGTGCTGTCGAGGTCAAACAGGACGATGAGCGGTTTTGGTTTTTTGTGCGACATACGTTTAAAAAAGCCCCGTTTGCGCGGGGCTTTGTGTTATTTATTTTTTTAACACATCACCTCGCTTGTTTTGAGCGAGTTGTGTTGGTCATGATTTCGATGCAAAATACTCTATTCATGGATATGTTAATGATAGGACGAATTATGGATAAAGTCAAATCAGGAAGCCCAGGAAGCTAGTATGAAACACAAACCATGAACCATAAAACATGAAGGATGAAACTCTAAACTCTAAATACTAAATGCTAGACATCAAACAGCAAACCTCATGCACTATCTCCTCCATCTCGCAGGCATACCCCCACCACCACCACCAGCTTCTTGCACGTCGTGCCAGTGACCTTCAGCCTGCAGGCTTGTAATCTTTTTTTGCAGTATTCGAACAACAGCATTGTCGCCTTCACTTGGAAGCCTATGTGAGTGGTCACGTCTATTAATGCTGTTTTCTCGATGCCAATTAAACCTTGCACTCAATACAGCTTCTCTATCCCCAGCAGCCCGTTGCTGTACAGTGATACCGCCTTCAGGTGTCCTGGGGTGCCTAACTAAGGACTCGACAGTATCAGCAACAGTATCAAAAATACGACCTCTGTCTTTCCAGCTAAATTCGACCATACGGTGCATTTTCCCTTTATCTTTTAGTTCTCTCATCTTGTTCATGTAAGCATAGTATGCTGAGTTAAACCCCTCCATGTCATATCGAGTTGCTTGAGCTACATCTTGCAAAAGTCTATAAGCAGCATCGGGCGAGTCAAATTGTGTCGAATAACCGCCATCTCGTAACTGAGCCTGAATTTTTGGTAATTTTAAAAACGACTCAACATTGTCATATTCATACCCAGGGATTCCCTGATCCCTTGCGATGGCCTGAGTTAGTGTATATGAATGACTTGCGGAGAAGCCCAGCCAACCACAATTTTTTACAAGAGTATGGTCGTTAAAAAGTTCTTGTAAGTTAGGATTGAGGGGATTTACTTCGAGAAGCAAGATCTGATGTGGCTCCATCCTCTTGGTCGTTGCTAGCAATTCATTTCTATCAAATCCGTAATAATTTCCACTTTGATTGCGCCATCCTGCAACGATCAAACCTTGTCTGCTCAGTTCAAGAAATTTTTCTGTGCTAATATGGCGCTTTCCATCGGGTTCACCACTGTTCATCGCATTCAATCTTTCTGCTCTTGTGCTAACTTGTTGTACATTTACAAAGTCACTCAAATTGTCCGATTCAACAAATGTATTACGCAACTCAGCAAGATGCCCTGGCAATTCAGACTGATCCAACTCTCCAGGTGAACCCAGTGAACACAGTGTATCTATACAAGCCGTTTTACCGACTCCAGGAGGACCACTCACAATGACTGTATTGGGAGCTGACATATTTATACATTGCTTTGCAACAATTTTTTTATATCAGCATATGAAGATGGTCTATAAATATTGTTTAGCTTTTGCCTTTTTATAGAAGCAATAAAGTTGCCATCATCGACACTAACCTCTGAGATTTGACCGATCTCTTTTGCAAAAAGAACAGCAGAACCATCAGCGATCACCACTGGTAAAGCATGATCTATGTAATCAAGGGTATCTTGGGCAACCCAGGCAGCAGCCGTGCGTGGCTCCATAACATATCCATAATCAAAAAATACTGTGGACAGCATATCTGCAGCTTGGGTAGATTTAACAGAAACGAGTGAAAAATGCTTCGCAAACTCACTCGCAGAATTGTTACATAACCAAGCAACACGAGGGAAATCATACGCAACGCTTACATGTTTAGAGCTCATGAAGTAATCAAAAAAACCGTGATTTTGGTCTCTATAGCTTCCCGTTTTCATAAAGAGATCAGCATTCAGGTCGTCGTTATCTACAGCCAATACAACCTTTCCCAAAGGTATTCCCATTTTTATTGCCATGAGCGCTGCGGTGACTTTCCCAAATTTTCCCGGTGACATGACTACTTGGAAATTTTTTTTAGAAATCGCATAAAGGTAAGCAAAATAGATGACGTGCGGGATAAGCGAGCCTACATTTATGGTATTTGCAACCATTAGATTGGATTTTTTGAGATCGGGATCGTTAAACGCTTTATCGATCAATTTATGGCAGGTATCAGGACTACCGTCGACTTCAACACATGTTGCATTTTCTCCGAGGTGGTGTAGAAGTTCAGAACGAACGTGATTGGGAATATGTTTTGGAAATAAACATACTGTCTCTACGTCTAATAGGTTTGCAAATGCATGAGCGATAGAAGCGCCGGAATATTCGGAAGACCCAACGAGCAGCTTTAAAGGCTTGATTTTTTCTTTGTTCAATAACACTTCTGTGAGGCAGGCAAATATCCTCGACGGGAGATCTTTGTATGACTTGGTAGGTCCATGAAACAACTCAAATATCTTTACCTGGCCAATCTGGGTGAGTGGTATGGGAAAGTTTATGGCTTTACTTACAATTGCTTTTATTTCAGTAGCAGAAAGCGAATCAGAAAAATACTTTTTCAATATGAGTTCAGCTACAGACTGCAGTGATGCTCCTTTGAGAGATTTCAATTCTGCGGCAGTCAATACGGGTATTTTTTCAGGCACGAGAAGCGAGCCATCGTCAGCAAGATTTTTATGCACAGCATCAGCTAGGGTATACAATTTCCTCCCACTCTTAATGCTGCGGTACTTCATAGTCGTCTCAATTTGGAACCTGCATTATAGGTCTAATTTCCCTAAATATCAATCCCCACCGCCACCTGTATCTTTTGCAGTACCTCCTGAGCAATGGCTCGTGCTTTAACCGCTCCTTGCTCACGAACCTTGCGTATATACTCAGGCTGTGCAAGTAGCTCAACTTTCCGTTTTCTAAACGAGCTCATCGTTGACATAAAAAGCTCATATACGTGCTTTTTGATCTCCACATCTCCGATGGTGCCTGATCGGTATCGCTCTTCCATAGCCGCAACCTCATCCTCAGGAAGATTGAGTAGGCGAAGGTATGAAAAACATATATTTTTAGCAGGATCTCCAGGATCGGTCGGCCGGATCCGCGCTGGGTCTGTCGTGATGCTCATAACTTGCGTATAAATTTCTTTTTCAGATGCAAATACCGGCAAGTCGTTGCCGAGCGATTTGCTCATTTTACGCACACCATCAGTCCCGATGATCCGAGCTGTTGCTTTTTGGATCGAGAGTTCGGGAATTTTCAACACATCTCCATATCTATTGTTAAAGGTTCGGGCGATCTCGCGACAAATCTCTACATGTTGTGTCTGATCCTCACCAACTGGCACTACATCTGGGGCAAAGAGCAAAATATCAGCCGCCATGAGGACTGGGTAGTTAAACAGACCCACATTGATCGCAGATTGATCAGTTTCCTTGGCCATTTTGTCCTTGTAGCCGTGCATGCGCTGCAGCTCAGCCACTGTTACGCAGTTGTTGAGGATCGTTTGAAGATAGGTGATCTCAGGGATATCAGACTCGACATAAAATGTTGTTTTGGTCGGATCGATACCAAATGCCAGATACTCGAGAAAGACATTGTTTGTATTTTCGGTGACCTCAGCAGGACGAAATACCGTGTTAAGCGCATGAAGATTGGCTACAAAGTAAAAGCACTCACCGTCGTGCTGCATCTCAACGAAGCGCTTGACCGCGCCGAGATAGTTACCGAGGTGAAGACCTTTGGTACTGGATGGGTTGATGCCGGATAATATGCGTTTCATTTATTAGTTGATAACTGATAGTGGATAGTTGATAACAGGTCTTCTTGTCATCCCGGGTTTATCCTGGGATCTAGAATCTAAAAGTTTTATCGAATACTGGTTCATTGTACACGAGTTTGGTTGAGGGTAAAAAAGAAGATGGTCTTTATGACCAGATTAGCGCGCAGAAGTGATATTTGATTGAACTCATTTCGATATTATGAACTCTAGATCCCGTGTCTCGCTTACGCGTATGCACGGGATGACTCGCTAACGCTCGTCACTTTACAACCTTACAGCTATTTCTGGTGGTTCCAACTGGACTTGAACCAGTGACCTCTTCAATGTCAATGAAGCGCTCTACCAACTGAGCTATGAAACCAGGCCATTCTCTTAATCTGTCATTCCGGGCGTGTCCCGGAATCTATGGGACAGATCCCAGCATCCGCTGGGATGACAAACAAAACCATTTAAGCGAGACCAAAGGGACTCGAACCCTCAACCTCTTCCGTGACAGGGAAGCGCTCTAACCAATTGAGCTATGATCCCAAGTAGCATATTTTATCACATTGACACATCTGATTCCATCACTCAGGTCAATACGAAAGTAACTATTCCGACTGTTAACTTCTAAATACTAATTATTACACTCTTGTATTACCCATAGTCTGTGGTACAATAATACCACTCCTCCTGGTTTCTCTACGGTAGTTGAGAGGCTTCGGGGGAATTTTTTTGGCCAAAACTTCATTTCCAGTCATTCAGGGCAGAGCGAAGAATCTAAATTAAGTACTTCTACAACAAGCTAAATCTTACAGCGTTTATATGTTGGGTGTTGTTGTAATTATTTATAATAATCCATATAGACTGTCGCAATATACCATCTATTCTCACCACCTGGTACATCGGATCCACGCAGCAACGTATCATCTTATATCTTGTGTAGTATATTTGCGCCAAGATTAATTATTGAGCTCATGTTTCACTACATATTATCTACTTGACACTAGACTTATAGTATGATAGGATGTGTCTACTCAATCACCCAAATACGGGAGTTTTATACCCAATTTTGAGTGTTGAGTAAGCCCTCCATAAGTCTCTGGACTGATAGGCGGGCAAGCACCTTAGAAGCCATCTTGAGTGATAGCGAAAGATCCTGCTGGATTCTTCGTTCCACTCAGAATGACGTAAAGAGCCTCATATTTGAAGATCTTTCGCTCAGTCCCCCACTTTTAGTGATTGGAGACGGGCGAAATATCCTCGAGTATGGAGGTGATAAGCATCGCCCTAATAGGGAGATAGGAGTCATCTACCAGCTCAAGCACTTTAAAAATGGATGAGAATCTGAAATTGCTTGTGGCTCAAATCGCCATCGTAATAGGGCTATTTATGGCCGGCGTTTTATACGCCGAAAATATCAATGTAGTTTTCTATGGCACTGGTCACGTGATCGTTCGAATAGTGTCACTAGTGCTGTTGTGTCCGATATCCGGTGTGATTTGGGTAGTGGTGGATTACACACGAATGATCGATGCAATACCGGCCTTAGTGCTAGTTGTTACAGGCGGTACCCTGTGGACAATCTACGCATGTAGAACCGGCCTGATATTTGAGGTCTGACGATAAGGGTTGGAAGCGATTCCACCCACCTGTTCGCGCTCGCGCGCTCTCAACCCTTGTCGTTCTTTTATAGATCGATGATCAGAAACAGTTTACCCACAGTGACCTGTGAGTGGTAAACAGAGAAGATGAACCCCTTGTCATTCCGGCGTATGCCGGAATCTAGATCCCGGGACACGCCCGGGATGACATATAAGTCAAGGTGTTCATCCTCTCTCGCGCTTGTTCGCATATTTAAAACATGTGCGAGCAGAGAGAGCAGATAGATACGACCGTTATGTCTCGTAAAGCATGAGACACGACTAAAGTCATCATCGATCTGGTATATACCTGTCGGGCTTCGATTTGTATGAAGCCACAGACGAGTATAAGCACTTTAACATTCCGAGAGTTTGAGAATTATTGAATAATAAGAAGTGAATCATGATGATTCGCATATCTTACTTTTCCTGCAGACACAAGGGAGTAACATTTCTCCCGTCATCCTGAACGAAGTGAAGGATCTCATTGAGATTCTTCGTTCCACTCAGAATGACAGGCGGGTTGTGGTATTTCGCTGTGTCTGTAGGTGAGTGAGTGTGCGACTCCTCCTCCTTTAGACTCTGGTAAGCAAACTTCATATGTTTGTACGCCAGCATGAAGCATAGGCTTCGTTTTACGAGATGATAAAGTCTTGCATCCTCCAGCATCGCGCTGGCTTTCTCTACGGAGATCGATATAAGGGATACAGGTATGTCTGATCAAAAAACGAAAAGTATGTGACATGAAGGTCTCAAGTGGAGGGCTGATATCCTCCTCATAATCTATCCAAGCACCCGAAGGGGGCACCTAGTCGGACCAAAATCTGACGTCAGGGCCCGACCCGGTTGCTCCGGATCGGTGCTTGCAATAAAAGCTGTCTGGACCGTTTGGCGGCAGACGTACATCCCGAAAGGGAAGGAGCAAGTAGTGGGTTGTCTGCGCCACAAGGCGCGGATAATCGTCCCGAAAGGGACAAGAGTAATGTCAAATTGTCTGCGCCGCAAGGCGCGGATATTGTCCCAACTGGGACAGGAGAGTATCAATCATGGAAAAGCTGAAGAAGTTTGGAAACTGGCTGCTCTCGGCTGCCACCGTTTTGATCGTTGTGTTGTTGTTCGTTGGGTTCCTCTACTGGACGGGACGCCTCACGGGACCGCAAGGGCCTCAAGGTGCACCCGGCGTCGGTCAGATCGGACCCAAGGGTGACTCG
>CAZIUF010000008.1:31744-35683 GCA_964542665.1 uncultured Gammaproteobacteria bacterium
GATCACCAGCGATGAGAAGATCCGCGCCATCGTTCGCGAAGAAGTCAACAAGCTTTTCGCGGGCGAGACCGTATCGATCGCCAACTCGCTTCGCACCGATGCCATCGGAGTCGATGGGCACTACTGGGTCAGCATGACCGTTTCTGTCGTTGGCGCCCAAACGGGTCAACGGCTGAATGCCGTTGTCGACACTGGCGCCTCGATGACTACGATTCCCATGCCTGCCTTTTCGAAGGCAGGGATCAGCGTCACGAAGCAGATCACGTTTGTCGTCGCAAGCGACAAGCAAATGGTCTGCAGCGTTGGCGTTGCAAAGGTGCAAGCCTTTGGGTTGAGTAACGTGATTGAGGTGGCTGGGTGCCCGTCTAGCACCGTGCTGCTGGGTCAGAACTGGCTCAACAGCTACGATGTGGCGATCAGTGGTGGTGACACGATCGTGGTGAAGGCGAAGGCGCAAGCCGCGCCCAACCCGATCATCACGACGACCGCACCGATTACCGTCGCCGCGCCCAAACTCACCGACACCATTCAGGTGGCTGGTGAGTGCAAGCTCGCCGATGGCGATCTCGCGATCGCACATCAGCAAGTTCGCGTCCTTGGGGCAGACCCCTGCGCGATCTCGTTCGAGTGGGAGGTCGTCGCCCCCGACGGTAGCGTCGCCCTTTGGGGCACGCAGGTCGGGTACGTGACCCGCACGTTTGTCTTCGATGTCAACGTCCGGGGCACTGTTTGGCGCCTGCCAAACGGGTATGATCTGCCGAAGTACGCCGAGATGGTTCGGGACGCCCGGATCTCGGGGTATGAGCAACTCGGAGGCGTGCCGCCTGAGATGACTGGCATGGGGGCGATGCCCCCAGCTCGGATCCTCGATCGGACGAAGCCCGTGGTCGCTGCACCCGCAGCGGCTCCGGCACTGATGGCCTGCATCACCAGCGTCGAGTTGGCGAAGCAGAAGGGTTGGCAAGTTGCCAACCCCAATGCTGATGTCAAATACGGCGGCGTGCAGGTCGTACTCCCCAAGGGAGCGGTCCTTCCGCCCGAGTGGGAAATGACCGGTGCAGTCGGCACCAAGCCGGCGGACGGGGGTTTCTTTAACCTCTATCCTCCGCAGCGCTGCCGCGCTGCGCTTGGTTTGCAGTAGATCCTGCTGCACGGTGCTGTTGCCGACTCAACAGCTTGTTTACGGGGTTCAAGCGAAATAACCCCTGCTCAACTCTCGGATGTGGGCCGACGCATGAAAATGCGTCGGCCTCTTCCCTTTCTCCATACAGTACATACTTGTGTAGAGAGGAATGAACAAAAAAAACAACCAAACAATGCAAGATGTACTCGTCATCAGCTCCTACCCTGATCGCAAACGCGATATACGGGGTCTCAATGCTGTGGCATGGTATGCACAACAGGTGTTCGGTGCTTCACAGGTATCACCGTTCAGATATCATGTGATAGCTGAGATGACAAACAAGGCTTTTGAAAAATATAGTGATCATGGAGCGCAAATATATAGGTGTTGGCGTCGAGATACACCTCTTGCCTTTTTTGACATATTTTGGAACATACTCCAATCGGCCTCACTCAGGTCAATACCCGTAGTGGTCGTTGAATTTGAGTTTCATATGTTTGGCCCGACGACTACAACGCTTTTCTTTCCACTTTTGTTACTTGGCTTGAGACTAATGGGCAAAACAGTGATCATCGAGATGCACCAGGTAGTCACCGATCTACGTACAATAAGCTCGCATATACACATATCAAGAAAAGGATCACTCATATATCTGATGAACAAGGGTTTAAGCCTCTTCTATAGTGCTGTCGGTTTTCTTGCAAACAAAATAGTTGTGCTCGAAGAGACTTTGGGTACGCGACTAAATGGGCTTGTGCCAAACAGCAAAATAGTTTTGTCATACATACCTGTTAAGCTTGTTAAATCAAATAAAAAAGTTAGTTCACAAATTGTTAAGAAAAAGTTAGGCATACCAAGTGATGCCTTTGTGATCATGTCATTTGGGTTCATTGCTTGGTACAAGGGTACTGATTGGCTGGTCGATGCAGTGATAAAAATGTCAAAAAAATATCCATCACTCTATTTATTGATAGCTGGTGGCAAAAGCATGACTCTTGAAGGACAAGAGCACTATGAAAAATATGTGGCTGATATTGAAAAAAAAGTTTCGATGGTCCCTAACATTAAAATTACTGGATTCATTGAAAAGTCGAAAATTGATGGCTACTACGCCTCTTCAAATCTGGCAGTTCTGCCTTATCGGGTCATGATGTCTTCATCTGGGCCGTTGAATCATGCACTTTCTGCCCACGTTCCTTTTGTGATGTCTGAAAACCTCAAAAACTATACCGAGTCAAATGATTTCATGGTTGCCCAAAAAACAGTTAATCTAAAAGATACCGATATATTTTTTAAGCACAAACAAGCTAGTTTTGAGAAAATGATTTCAAGAGCTATGTCAGACAACAGCTACTTGGAAAATTTGAGCGCTTATGTCAAAAGTGTTGCAAAGGAAAGATCACTATATAACTTACCGCTCGTAAGTTTGCTACAATCAATCTATGCGCAGCTTCCTATCCAAAAATTGGCATATATGCCTACTGTTGCTCATAACGTGCGCACTATTTTGGATTAACTACGTACCGGGTACGTGGCTCACTGGATGGGACAATCTTCATACTGAGTTTGCCTTTAAGCTTAACTTACTTCGCTCTATCAGTGGTGTTTGGCAGCACAATGAGGGTTTGGGACACCTTGCAGGAAATGCACTAGCGGCAGATATCCCCAGACAAGTGTTTTTATGGGTTCTGTCCCTGGCTTTCCCCATTTCAATGCTCAGATACATATTCCTGTTTTTGATGTTGTTCATTGGTGGTTGGGGCGCATCAAGCTTTTTGAGAAAACATGCAAACAAATCTTTGGGTTTATGCTTTCTCGGAGGACTTTACTACATGCTCAATCTTGCGACTTTACAGACTTTCTACATCCACCTTGAGGCTTTTATTGTGCATTTTGCACTATTACCGTGGATAGTATCAGCGGTATTCGAGTACTGGAAATCAGGAAGCAAAAAGAATCTTCTAGCGCTTGCTGCAATAAATATTTTGTTTCTTCCACAATCGTTTATACCTACTATGTTTGTGGTGTACTGCATTGTTCTATCTGTGCTTTCAGTAGCACAGCTTATAACGGCAGCAAATAAAGCTGCATATATGAAGCGTATCGGTATTACAGCCATAGTTATTCTTTTAATAAACTTATTTTGGCTACTTCCCTTTGCATATTTTGTCATTACCTCTGCCAATGTGACTACTGAAGCAAAAATAAATAAATATGGAACTTGGAGAGTGGTTGCCCAAAATGAAAAGTACGGAACTATTGGCAACGTCATACTGCTAAAAGGATTTGCCTTAGACAATCTAACGTTTTCACCGGACGAGGATGTGACTTATATCATGCCTCAGTGGAAGGATTTTATTTCTTCGAAACCATTTAATTATATTGGTTACACCTTTTTCTTGCTCATATGCACGGGGTTGTTCGCAATATTTAAAAACAAATGGAAGTACAAGTACCATTTCGCTTTCCTATTTACTTTCACCTTCATCATTCTTGCAAATGGATCTGCTCCATTTTCATACATCGTAAATTTTTTACAGGGTGCAGTGCCACTTTTCAAACAAGTATTTCGTGCATCATTTACTAAATTTTCGATTCTTTTATGCTTTGTGTATGCCGTTTTGCTAGTTCAAGGTTTAGAATTTTTCATGTATAAAGTAGTTGATAAATTTAAAATTACCTCCACACCCCTTGCGAAATACATTTTTTATGGATGTATATTTGCAACGATTGTGTACATGGGGTACCCATCCTTTAAATCAAACTTTATATATCCAAAAGCGCGTGTGAACATTCCTTCAGAATACTTCAAGTTG
>CAZIUF010000009.1:0-34936 GCA_964542665.1 uncultured Gammaproteobacteria bacterium
CAGTCATACAGTCCTCAGTCATACAGTCCTCAGTCATACAGTCCTCAGTCATACACATCCTCACATACAGCACCCTATCAGGCCAATGTCGCTAACAGTACAGGGGGATATGGACAGGTAGACAGAAAAAATACACAAACAAACACAGCGAATAATACCGGTGTAAAAGTGACTTCTGGTGTCGAAGCGGGTTCGAGTCATATTCAGTCTGAGCCAATATCACAACAAACAGCTGAAAGTAGGGTTGATACTACACGCAGTAACGAAGAATTAAAACAAAGTATTGCAGAAGAGCGTAAAAAGATAAGAGATTATCTAGCTTTCCAAAACTTAGACAAAGAGATGAGTGTACTTACTCGTGAACTAGCTGCTCAGATGCCACCCATGCACGCAAAATGTGAGGCATCCATATGTATACCTGCTGCATACTCTGAGCATAGGGTCATATATAACACATTAAAACAATATGCCAATCAGAAATTTACTCAGGGAGATAAAGGAAATGATAGTTTTGAGATTGTGGTATTTGTTAATGGAGGAAACTCACAAGACAAAGTGGATGACATTGAAAAGACCATGCAAGAAATAGCAAGATTTAAAAATGATTATCCAAATATACACGTGATCGCAGTGAGTAAGTCATTCGAACAGAGGCAGCCGATAGGCACTTTACGAAAAGCCCTTAGCGATGCGGTGCTCACACGGTCGGTGCAAAGAACTCGAGATGAACAAAAAAATAACCTTTTACTCATTAGCAATGACGCTGACGTCACATCTGTTGAACCGAATTACTTAGACAAAGCAATCCAAGCTTTTGATACAGATAAAAACCTGCATTTGGTTGCGGGAAAAGTAGATTATACCGCAGAAGACTATGTCAAAAACCCACTATTACATGCCGCACGAAGAATGTGGCAGTATATCGATATCGTGTCAAAACACGACAGAGAAAAACCGACTTTACAAAAAGCTCTTGGATGCAATAGTATAGTTCGCGCGGGATCATATGCAGACGTTTCTGGCTACCAGAAGATGGACAAAGTCGCTGAAGATCTCAATCTAGGCTCCAAAATTGTAGAAAAATATGGTAAAGAAGCCTTAGAGTATAGGAAGGTTTCTCTTTCAGTCAGTCCAAGAAGGGACATCGATGCGTTAGCGAAAGGCATTCCTCTTATACGTTCTTATGACACATTTGGCCCCGAAGAATCATTGAGAGAAGCAAAATTCGGTCCAGAAAGTGCTATGGACACCGCACATCCAGACTTTATCAAAAGACTTGCAAGAGAGGCATCCTACCAGATGTACGAGCTTATGATGCATAAATTTTGGAAAGAGTTCGATAACGATGACGAAGTAAAGGACATACGGAGTAAAAAGGACACTATCGAAAGTGATGATTTTAACAGAATCTTCGACAGGCTAATGAGAGGAGAAGTGGGTAGAAATGCGGAAGCAGAAGCTATGAAGATTGTTGAAAAAGCACTTCAACAAATGGGAGTAAAGTGTCACTTGACAAATACTTACGATAGTCAGAATGCAAGAATCAGAATGATTGAGTTAGACGATACTGAAGCTTTGAAAAAAAGTCTACATGACTACTCCACAGCTCAAGAAACTGTAAGTCTTGCCAGGACTGAAATTGCTCCAGAAAATCAAACAGCTGCCAAAGTCGAAGTATCACCAGTCCAATCACAAGAAATATCATTTGGCCGAGACAGATGGAACAAGAATGAGAGACCTCCTGGATACATGAGCACGACAAAAAATATGGACAAGCTCGTGGAGTTAAGAGGTAAAGCAATTCATGGATATCTATGGAATAAGTATCAAGGAAAAGTGGAAGGGGCAACTTTGGATGCCTTTTGGCAACTAATTCATAAGGCGAGATCTATTGGCCTCACAGAGACAGAAGCTAGTCGTGTTGCTGAATTGTCCGTGAAGGTAAATAAGATAGTTGAAGATGAGATAGAGCAGACACTCAACGCCACAGCTACCAAAGTTGAGGTATTACCAGTCTATTCAAATCCAGAAAAAGGGAAGCCGATTGAAAGCGCAATCGTGAGTGCGCCTCGAGTCAGATTCATCCCTGATGTACATGGTGGATCAGACAGGACTAAAGCAGAAGGCAGATCGCCACTCGCACCATTTAGAGCCAATAGTGTGAATGGAGAGATCCTCGTCTCACTCGGCGATATTGCAGATCGAGGTCCACAGTCATGGGAAGCAGCTCAAGAATTGAAAGGGATGGTTGAAAAAGGCGAGGCGATACATGTGCTAGGCAACCACGATATGTTTGCCATCGCGGCACTGTTACCTGCGGTGAATGGAAATGTCGATCGACAGAAGACCGCATTTGCAAACTGGCTCGCAAATGGTGGCACTGTTACTGTTAGAGGTGCAACGGGTATAGATGTAGATGCAGTCATACAAAGTGAAATGACGAGGCAGAATGTAAATAGAGACACTATCTTGCGAAATCTGGCATTTGGTGGTGAGGCAGGTGCTCTCATTAATGTATTTGACAAAGTTCGTCAAGACAAGGGTCTGCTTGATTGGGCAAAACATATGCAGCAACATGGCAAGATGTACGCTGTAGCGAACGGAGGTATGGCAGTACATGCAGGTGTTCCTGTTAATCCAGATGGCTCGCTCCTATCTGTGAAAGTGAATGGCAAAGATTTATCCGGACTCGACTATCTCGATGCAATCCAAGCTGCTGTTCGCAGTGGAGATGCCAATACGATCCTTGGACTAAATAATGGCGACAAAACAGATATGAATAACTTTATGTGGGTACGTGAGCCATATCAAAATGTAATAGCAAATCGAAACGCAGCGCACAACATGAGAGAAGCCCTCAATCAGCAGGTCGGAGCCCGAGGGGGGAAGGTTGAGTTCCTAGTCCATGGACATGATAAGCATAAGGGCGGCACAGGATTCCAGACAACTTCTACCAACCAAGATAGGATTTTCTTTATTGACACCTCACACTCCGACGGAGGAGAACCGGCCGCGCTGATGGCTTCACTGAGTTCTGATGGGAAGAGGATAGATGTGGCATTTAAGAATCCTGAGACCAATGCAAATCCAAAGAATGAAGAGGGGAAATCGATCAGTATGGAAGAAGGATACGATCTCGATCAGGCTCTGCCGGTCCAAAAAAAAACTAGATAAAACACCTCCTGCACAAACTGAGCAAGCAGCTGCAAAAATCAAACTTGAAACAGAAAATCAATCAAGCGAAGAAAAACGAATCTCTGAGGGTGTCAACGAACAAGTTGCAATGATCAAAGAACTGATAGGTGTGTGGAGGAAAAACAAAAGTGATGGAAGTCTGCTTGCAAAAATGAAAGCGATATTTTACGCCATGAAGTATGAGGATATTTCAGCACATGTAGCCTCACTCGAAAACAACGAAAAAGAGTTGAGGAAACTTGCTATACAGCTCATGCGCATTTATGACCGAAATAAAAATATCAGCAAACTAAAGAATTACGGACCATTTACGATGAGTATCGGGAACGGTGTTTTACTAAAAGGTCACTATGTTGCCATGGGCTTCCATGATGTAAATGGTGGCGAGTTTGATCTATCTGCGAGTAACGTCCGGACACCAAGCGGTAGTAGGATCGATAGTATAAAAATACTCCAGATCTGCAAACTGTTCAATGACAAGGGAGAAGAACTCTGGTCATCAGAAATATATGAGAAGCTTATGCAGGATCTGGAAAATAAAAAGTCAGAAGCTGCTACGGCCCAAGCACAGACAGAGGCTAAGGTTGTCACCCCAAATACTGCAGAGACTGTGACTCTCAGCTCGCAAGACATAGCTGCTGAACTCAGAGGAGTCACCGAGCCAAAAAAAGTTCTTGAGAAGCTGCAAGCAAGGGTAAAAGAAGGTCTCGATAAAAGCACCAAAGGCGTAAATATGAAACTCACCGTTGCAGAACTGAAACCGGTATTTGAAGCATCTATACGACCAATGCTCGAATCGGTACTCAAGGCACAGGGAGTGGATAAGCTTGATATATCAGGTTTGACTATAAAATCACTATCTGATGGCACCTATGCTATCGGAGGTATTAAAATTGAAGGTATTTTCAAAGGATTTTTCCCCTGGAAAAACACAATCTCAATTTCCCTACAACCCCAAAAAGACGGCATACCCCAAATAATAAAGCTAAATCACAGCGACCCAATAGTTGGCAACAAGATAGACGGAGACATAGCTAACGCTGGAGGGATAGCCAAACTAAACGAAAATTTGCAAACTCCAAAAATACTTGGGCTACTTGCTCAAGCAGGTATCAGCGCAACCGGTGTCGGCGCAACAGTATCTGCAAGTGGTGAGCTAGAGCTAAAACTGAATAAGTAGCCAACAGTTCAGATTATGTAGTAAATATAAGATGCGGAGAAGCTTCGTTAATGATGCTGAGGCATAGATTGCGTGATGAGCTGGAAGAGCATCATAAGTGCAAACTTGCTGAGCGCTAAACCATAGTTATCCCAAAACGCTTTCAGTTTCTCCCACTTTTCTGGAGGCATTTCTGCCTTTTTTTGAGCATTGCTTGCATCTACGATATTTTCCATGAGACCCTTTGCATCTCCTGCATCTGCAGATCGCTGCGCCTGTTTTACAAATTGACTTGCTTCTTTATCGGTGAGTTTACCATCCTGCATATTCTTCATAGCTTTTCCTATAGCATCGTCATCTCTTCCATTGCCAAAGTTTTCTAGTGTCTGTTTCTCGAGTGTAAGCGCCGTAATTTTTACAGTATTTTCTTTGTGTAATCTTTTTAATTCTCTCGTAGTTCCCGACTCGCCACTCGTAGCTATGTCATGACGAATTTCAGCTTGATCTCTTCTCAACTGATTAATCTGTTGGTCAAGGCTAGCGACCTTTTGAGCCATACCCTCTGCGTTCGTAAGATACATGAGCCCCAACAGATTTTCGCCAGATACTGCCCCAGCTTGCTGAACACTTGCTTTGATTTCGTTCAGTCTCTTGAATGCTTCGACTTTCTTTGGATCTGCTGATAACTTCGCATGAGCAGACTCGACGAGTTTATCAAACTGCGCAAATGATATGCGTCCCGCATCAAGTAGATCAACCGCTTCTTTACTCGCGACGGCAAGATCGAGTCTGCCGGGGGTGAATCCCGCAGGGAGATTGCCATTTTCAGCCTTAGGGACACTTGAGTGTGATTCATAAATGCGATCAAATACTTTTCGCTCTTCAGGAGTGATACCTGACGGAACCGACTCATCATCTTTTGATATGAGCTCTGACTGGCTCACGAGATATATTTGGACAAAGTCTGCTTCGCTCATTTGCTGTTGGCGTTTTACTCCATCGCTCCCCATAAAAGACACCGTAAGCTCATCTGTGGAGGCGCCATTTGCATCAACCTTGCGACTCACCACATGAGTGAGTATGTTGATGTCTCTAGGTATTGCATAGTTCCCTCTATCGACAGATTCTCGAACGTGACCTGTGATAGGTCCTGTAGGTGTGTTTGAGGTATATAAAAGGCGCGGGCTTTTGGACCGTGTAAGCGATGGCTCCTTGGGATCAATGTCAGCTTGAGTATCACTTCCTGGGTTGTCATTTGAAAAGCGCATGAGCGGATTGTTGTCTACTTGGGCACTCGTCGGATTGGCGCCATTGAGGACGACGCCGAGACGGAAAAGACTACTTGCACGGGTGTCTTTACCATCTTTGAGTAGCGTGGCCAAAATCTGGGCATCGGTTTTGCCTTTATTTGCAGGAAGATTCTTCTTGGCATCGTAGATACGTTTTGCTGTGCTCACCACTACGTCGTGGACAACCTTTTGTTGTTCGGCAGCATCTAATTTCTTCCGTGTCATAGGTTCATATGGAGGGGCGGCAGGTGCGGCCTCAGTTGATTTTACGACGGGTGTTGCGGGAGTGGCTTCTGTGGCGGCGGCGAGAGCCACAGCTGGTGCAGCATCAGTTGCTATGGGTACTACAGCTGGGGTCGGTACGGCTTCAACTGGCGGCGTGGCAGCTGCGGTTGCTGCTACTACTACTTCTGGTGGTGCTGTTCCTTCCGTCATATCATATTTATGATACTTGATTCGTAGCGAAAAAACTACTATAGTGATAGCATGGCCACAGAGACCGCATCACCAGCACCGAAAGAAGCAAAACCCAACATGTTCTCGAAATTCGCAGAAGCGTCTATGCGCCAAGGTGGACTTCGGGGTCATCTCACGGAAGCAATTGCTGGGATGATGCGCGAGTCCCCTTTCTATAGATGGAAGAGTATGGTGGTCGATGGGGTTGATCCCAGTAAGGCGATCAAAGCACCGACGTTGTTAAAGCGTGGCGACTTCACTACGCTTGGCATCTCGTCTGATCCGTTTGAAAATAGGCGGAATATGGTTGATATCCACAGCGAAAGACCGTTGCGATCTGAGCTGAACGAAATCTATCCCAAGCTTCATGAATATATTGAGAGTCAGGTGAAGAAGCTCTTGAGAGCAAATGAGCAAAATCCGAAACTGACCCAAGAAGGCGGAGGACTCTATCGCCAATGGCTCTTTGTCCAACAGTTTTTGAATGATGATGGTGTGACTATCAATCAGAACAATATTGCGGGCTTTTTCAACACTCCCGATGGATACAACAAAACCATGCAGTTCATGGAGCACGAGACTATGCTTTTGTCGATGGCACGGGGACTACTCCCCGAGGTATCTCCGGACAGGCGCAAGAATAGGCTTCAGTTGCGCGGCGAAGATATACTCGCCCATCCACGAGTAGATATAGAACACGAGGAGCACACAAAACGCAGGCTTATGTTGGTGTTTGGAACTGCGCTGGGGGGCGCACTCGCACTCGAGCCACAGGTTGTTGCTGCGGTGCAAACGCTTCTCGCCGCAAGAGCCCTACTCCCGGCCTTCATCCAGACAGCAAGCACATCGCAAGTTTTGGGCGCGATATTGGGAGGCGCAAGTGCTGTTGGTCTTTTTGGGAGTTTAACTGGTGCTGCTGCGAGGGAGCTCATCCTGAGAGATATAGCTGCGGCCATGGGCGGGCTTGACTCAGATCCAAAGTACGCCGAGTATCGTGATGCCTTGAAATATAGGTACGGCATAGATCCACATGAGCTGATCTTCGATCCTGCCACCGGTCGTATGCGGTTGCGTGATGGGAAAAGCTACAGCAACTCATGGCAAGAAGTGCAAAAAGGTATCCGAAAAAATGTAGCACTCAGACGTGAGTTTTTGGTACGTGTGGTAGGTATGGATAAAGGTGCCTACGACGCGATGGCAAGCCAAGGTTTTTACACGCTCGGCGGATCGCGCACCGTGAATCAGTCTGGTGCTGACTACGAAAACGACATCATGATGCGCTATCAAGATCTTGGTGGATATGATGCGGTAGACCCCATTGGCTCTCAACAACGCCTGCTACAAGCGCACATCGATCAACTGGAAGCCAATGCAAACGTGGTGTATAGCAAGGTTGAGCAGAAAAAACGAGCTGCTCTCACGACAAAACGCGCTGTGCCGTTGCAAGAGAAATTGACTAAAATCAATGAGGAAATCACTGATCTGGAGACTAAGAGTAAACTCGCAAAAGAAAAAATGAGAGTGTTGGAACTTGTGCGGGGGAGACCTGCTTCGACAGATGGTAAGACGCCAGAAACGAAGGTGACCGAAGCAAAAGGACTCAATCAGCATACTGATCTTTTCAAAAAGGCCAATGTCAATATCGAGCATATCGAAGCAAAAAGACCACCCGCCAGACCAGTGGGGATGAGAACAGAGGCAGATATTCAAAAAGAGATCAATCAGCTCACTGCGATGCGGGAGGGAAAAAGCGCAGTCCTTCCAACGATTGCAATACCGGGAATAACATCAACAGATGCTTTTAGAGCCGACTACGAAGTTGAGCAGGTTAATGCGGACATGAGGGCCTGGCTCGCTGCTCATCCGGAGCCTCAGAGAGCAAATCCGCTATACTTACCGCCAATCGGAACCCCTGTCTTATTTAAGATCGATCTAGATACTTTTAATCTCAATAAAAAAGCAGAAGAAGACCGTCTAAAAAACAACGCTAGAACTACCCGCCAGGATCAATTACTTTTACTCGACGGCAGAATAGCTGATTGTGAAACTGAGAAAATTGCCTCGCAGAAGTATGAGGCTGAACTAAAGACACAACAGGATGCAATCAAGGGGCTTCGAGAGTCGATAACCCCAGAAGAACAATCGAGGCTCAAGGATCAACTCGGCTATCTTTTTGATAATCATGCACGGGTGAGTGCCTCACTTGGTGCTCATGCTGGTGATATGCATGGATATCGTGGAGTATATACCGATGTTGCAGGCACTGACACTACGTTGTTAAAGCTGATGGAGAACGCTGCAGCTGGTGTTCCTCCTGTCTGGACACTCGCTGAAAAGGAAACTCACGTAAGACAGGTACAGATGTTGCAAGCCATACACCATGAGAGGATTTTACAATCTCTTCCCGCTACTATTGTTCTACCACCACCGGCCGATATCGCTGCCGTGCAAAATGATTTGGGCGGGATGTGGGAAGTGCTGACTCACAAGCCGGGAGATGAGTATTTTGTATCTCGTGGATATGCTGTAGGGACACCTGCAGAGGCCAGATTAATCAATGTGCGCACCTATCTCATCGCGTACATACAAGAATATATTGCATCGGAAAATGCACTCGTAACCATGCATGAGCAAGTTGCTGAAACATACGATACTCGCATCAAAGATGAGAAGAAAGATCTTGAAAAGAAAAAAGCGCGGATAGAAGTCCAAAAGTTTGTCCTCGCTAATCGCGATAAAACACGCGAACATGGCTTTGCCATGACCACTGAGGTGGACCTGTGGACAGATCACCGTACACTCGACAGAGCACGAGGTGATATGTTGGCGGAGAGAGAGTATAGTGCGAGCGAAGAAGCTGCTGCGCTTCCGCTGGGTGCATATGAGATCCTCGATCGAGTATTCCAATATCGAGATGGCATCGTGTCATCAGAGGGAAAAACCACAGTATCTCGAGAACAATTTTTCAAACTTTTGACTGATGCCGACGGGCTGATCACTCGTCAGGAAATCGCGAAAGCACTGTGCGATGCACTTGAGCGGACGACTGTTGGAGGTTTCTTCGGCAGATATATGACCTTGCCACGCCCAGGGACAGTTGCTGCATATCCAAGTTTAGAACATATACTGTATGGTATAGAGCGCATGCACAAAGGCGCGCCGTTGGTAGGCTCCTTGGCACATGGAGGCGTGACCATCAACTATCCAGTGATTCAACGAGCACACCCCATGACTCCCTCTCAATGTCTGAGGATCCAGGAGGAGTTGTTATACAAGTTATCAGAGAAAGCATTGGCTACCATTACCTAATATCTATGATTACTTCCGAGCTATTACTACACAAACTGCCGATGGACGAACCTCTCCGAGGGAAACTCATTGAGGTATATGGACAACTTGATGAGCATGACAAACTAGAAATAGAGTCGGAGCTCTGGATACAATACTACAATCTTGTTGAACTCGTTCAACAATCACTGTTGAATATGGGCATCAACAGTGTAGTGGAAGTGGGTGAGAAAATGCCGGCAGGTGCAAGTGATGTCTTGTTAAAGCGAGCGAAAGCATATGTTGACACCTCATTGACTGATGGTAAAGATACCGATGAAACGGTGAAGGTGGATTTTCCAAAAGCACAGATTGATGTCTCTCATTTACATACATTGAAGTCGCTTGCTGTATGAGCTATCACGACATACCAGCACTACTGCAAGATGGAGCATATGATATGTGCATGCTCGCTGATGTGAAAGAATATCTCCAGCATATGATGAGCGAACGTGCCAATGATGATCTCCTCCAAGATCCTCGGATATCACGAGAGTCTCAGATTGGGATCGCTATGCATGGTTCGCACAAGACTCAACAGGAGAATCATCAACTGATGAGCACATCTTCATCTGTTCGCGCACAGATTGTTCGTGATCTTTCGAAGGGGACATCTGATGAAAGATTGTGGATATACAAGCAATATAACTTTTCCGATGAACTCAAAAATGAAATCGAGGCTATCCACAAAGGATCTGGTTCGTACACATACTTTTCTGAGCCAACAAATAGTCTTTTCGAGGTGATATCGAACTTATGCAAGTATAAGTTTGGTGAATATGAACTAATCAAGCAAGAAGTGCCTCATCTCGCTTCTCATTATGCGAAGTGTGAGTCGTTGGCACATCGAGTAAAAAAGGGAGAAGCGACATGGTCGAGATTACGCTCGACCCACCCTGTATTTCTCACTATGGCTCAACTAGCAATCCTGATCTCACCAGAAGATGATGTGTCGCAGCTGAGCATCAAGGATTTTCTGCAACGGATCTATTTGGAGCTTAATAATATAAGTAAAAATACGCACGATATCGACCCCCAGTCTGCCCAGCTAATCGCTGCAAATGGTGAGTTTCTAAAAGATCTATCTGTTCCCGTCGATCCCAAACTGGCAAGTGAGCTTGGGCATGACACAGGTGAATCACTGAACATCATCAAACTCGAAGAAATCATAGATGGTGTGCGTAGAGAGTATGTATCAGCACAGCAAATCGTCGATCTGATAAATAAAGCAATAGATCCAACAACCGGAAAACTAAAAAGTGAATACTTACTCGAATATACGGAGTGGAAGAAGCTCGCACTCTTTGCTCAGACATGTTCAGATAACCATCTAAGCTATCGAGATAGTCTCGAGCTCTATATACGGTACTACACAGAAGGTGCGTCTGTTACTGCATAATCTACACAAAGATACCACACTCAAGCTGTCTCAGATAATTAGGGCCCACCCACTACCCCTTAAGGATTGTCGATACACCTGCCTCATCCTGAAGTACCCGTTGAGCCACGTCGTGTTTGGCTCCTTTTTCTGTAGTGTCTTGTGAAAACACTGGCTTTGATGGTGGAGCATTTGTATGCTCAGGATCCTTGTCTTTTTCTGGTACCACATCTCTATACATAGATATTTTTGGGTCTGATTCAACATCATCACCTTCGGCGATAATATTTTCGTCTTTATCGCTCTTGTTCAGCTCCTCCATATTTATGGATTTGAAGAAATCCTGCACGACTTCTTTTTTTGGTTGATCGATGAGGGTGAGCGAGTACAGTTGATTGAGTATAGAGAACCGAGAGTTTGCACCGCTATCTTTGCCGTGCAACTCGATCGTACTTTGAAATGCGTATGAGAAAAAACTTTTCATCACCGATTGACGTCCTATCTTTCTGAGTTCGCTATCTTTTTTCTGTCCCATGACGCCGAGACCCATGAGGATCAATCTCAACCGATCGCTATTGCGGGCTTCAATATATGCTTTCTTTGTACCATCATCAGCTGCATTGAGCTTTTCTTGCATCGTGCCTTGATCTCGGCTGAGTTGAGCCAGCCTCCGGTTGAGGAACTGCATAGACCAGGTGCGCTGTGCTTTGGTAAATGGAGCGTCCTCACCACTCATATTATCCAATGATATCTGAATGCCCATGACTAGACCTTGAGCAAAAACTTTTTGTTCAAAGAGTAGATCGCCTATCGAGGCGAGTTCTTGATGCTCTTCTTCTGCTCGTCTTTTTATCTCATCAACTAATTGCTGTTCATCGTCCTCTTCGCGAATATCTGTTTTGCTTGGTTGTTCTTTTTCGGCTTTCGCAGGTGTTTTTTTTGAATCTGCCTCACTAACTTTTGCCACTACTTTTGCCACTGGGGATTCTTTTACACCTTTTGTACGTGCTTCTTCTACTTCTGGGGTTTTATGAGTTTTTTCATCTGCCATATGGACAAATTATACTCTTTTTATAGAGTAAATAGTGAGAAAAAGATCAGCATCTTGTGCTGATATGTCGATCTGTGATTGACGTCGACTACTCAGATCTGATACGATGTGAGTACTTTATGGATGTGCGCTCTTTTCTCGCCAACTTTTCTACAGCCAGTCGTCGTATCCGCAATATCGTGATTGTGATCTTGACTCTCGTCATCGTCACCCAGCTTGGGATAGGGCTCACGGGATGGGGGAAGATCGGAAGTGCGCTGCCTGCTGGGCCAAGTCCTGCCGAACGTGCCCGCCAACAAATTCAGACAAAATACCTTGAGGGCATTCAAAATAAAGACCCAGCAGCTCAGATCAAGACTCAGACAATGGCTGGCATCATCTGTTCAGTGGTGGGCGAGCTTTGCAGTGATGACATGAGCGCTCCAACAGATACGAATAGTTACCTTCATCAGGTCGCAAATATCATCGCGCTGCCCTATGGTCAACCCGTTGCATCTGGTGTCGCCTGGGCGAGTGATCTCATGGAGCATGTTGGCTTTGCGCCCAAAACCTATGCTCAAGGGATAGGCTTTAGTGCACTCGGGAGCTATCAGCGTGCATGGAAGGTTATGCGAGATGCTGCATTTTTACTCATCACCCTCGCTATCGTTGTCTCGGGGTTTATCATCATATTTGGCGTGCCCGTCGGTGACAAGGCTGGAGTCTCGATCGAGGAGATGCTCCCACGTCTGGTCATCGTCTTGATCGTCATCTCACTCTCATATGCGATCATTGGCTTTATGATCGATCTCATGTATGTCATCACGTTCATTTCGTTTTCGACGATGGCGCCTCTCCTCAATCTCGATGCTGCTTCACAAAAGATGGCCTTTGTGTCGATCGCGACAGGTCAGCCGACGAGTCTGTGGCATCTGATGATGAGTAATGATCTCTCGCCGGTCAGCTATATGGAAACTTCTAAAGCTCTATTTCAACTCTTGCCATCAGGAGCTCAAGTCATTGTATCAACGATCGTGAACCAAGTTGGGTTACCCTTTTTGGCCACGGGACTCTCAAGCATAATACCAGCAAAGGGAAAGGTACTATCAGGATTAAAGGGGGGGTTGGGAAGTTTTGTCAAAAATTCACCTGTTAGATCAATTGGACAGTCAGTTACCGGGAAAGATCTTGCAGGAAAACTCGAAGGAACAAAAACGGTGGGTCTTTCACTCGTGATTGCGATTATCCTGATTCTTTTTACAGCATTTGAAGCGACAGTTGCTCCTGTAACTACAGCATATGTGATCTCTGCACTTTTGATTATCACCTCTATCTACCTATTTTTTAAAGTATTTTTCTTGCTCTTCAATGCATATGTTGAGCTGGTCATCGCCACCATATTTGCACCTTTTTTCATCTTGCTCCATGCGCTTCCGGGGAGCAAAAGTATGTATACGTGGATCAAATCAGTCGCGATCAACCTCCTCATCTTCCCCGCAGTCCTCATCCTCATGATGGTGTCAGCATTTGTCTCAAACGCTGCAGCGCCACCACAAGGCTCGAGTTACTTCATCAATCAGACTCAACAGTTTTGGGCTCCGCCCTTTTTGAACTCGCTCGGGAGTCAAAATGCGATACAGATGATCCTTGGGGGGCTCATATTTTATAATATCCCGCACTTTATAGATCAGATCAAAAAGGCGCTCGGGTATGAGGCGGTCTTCTCGGGGGTCAGTGTGATGAGCTTCTTTGCTCCAGTCATAGGCTTTGTGTCTCAGGCCGCAGGTCTGACCACTAAGGCCGGCAAGTTCGCGGGAGATCTAGGCAGGGCAGGATTGATAAACAAAGCTGCCCCACAGGAAGGTGGTCATTGATAAGTATAAAGCGTTCCTCCTCATGCCCCCCAATCACTTCCTGATCAATGGTCATCATGTACAAATGCCTCTATGGTAGAGCGACGAGCTCATTGCTCAGCCACCATTGTGCTGTGTAAATAAGCAGTTAACTCAGTCCAGGTAGTCTCAAGAGATCTACCCCGATGAACCGGAGAAGGAAGGTGGCGAATATGATCAGCGCAAGACCCATGAGACAGTGCATGAGGGTATCCCGTGCCTTGCCCATGGACTCACCGCCTTGTGACATCTGGATCATGATAGCACAATAGATCACGCAGAGAAGTGTAGTGGCGCCAGCTATGCCAAAAAGTACACCAAATACAACCGTACTGATGAAATTACCGAGATCATCTACCGGCATATTGCCAAGTGCTGTATAAAGCTTATCATCTTGAGCAGCCGCAACACATCGTGAAAGATTTTTCATCTCAGCATCTTGCACTTTGTATGATGGAAAAGGATCTCCAATCGGACCAAGCAAAGAGCCATTCACAACATTGATGATTGCGGGGGTGTTTGTCTCGATGTACTTAGCGCTATTGGGATCATTTACAAATAAATCAATCAGGGCTTGTCGATACAATAGTATTGTAGCTGGGTTTGTGATGACATTAAAAGAGCTGGTCAGAACGGGTAGTGTTCCTTTGCTCAGAAATTGTCCAAAAACTATCGCATTGAGTATCCTGTCCCCATTGGGGGTAGAGCGGAAACAAAGTAAGGTCAGAGCGGCTCGGGTTGAATTGAAGGGTTCTCTCAGTCTCTTAACGATTTCGTCGATGGGCTGAAGCAAGCCACCACCACCAACTACTTTACGCAAGCCAGAATTGTTTAAATCTGCAATTTTTAAATTGATATACTTACCCCACTTTTCTTCGGGGATGCACAGATTATCGCCTACGATGCCCATGGCACTCAGATCGTACGCTTGAGCACAAAAATTACCCGGATCGCAGCCTGCGTGATACTGTAAGCCATAATCTTTAATCATATCTATAGGCCTGTTTGGATCCAATTCAAAGATTGTATTTGGAATGGAGTTCAGTATTGTTCCACTGAGTGCTCTGGAGCTGTCAATATTGTTTTGAAATATCGACTTGAATATGGGGCTGTCAGCGATGATAGAGGGGAGCATACTCGAGATCATGGTCCTCCCCGCATCCATAAGCTGTGTGTAGACGCCAGTAAGCGGGTCACGCATAACTCTACATGAGTGGTAGGGGAAACCTGACTGAGGATCAGCATAAGATATACAGTTCTGCCTCAGAAGACCCTCAGGGATTTTTTCGCAATCAGCTTCAGTAGTGGGAGGCGGACTAGGAGTTGGGTCCACTGCATATACGTCATAACCAGAAGTAAGATATATCACACAAATAACCAGAGCCAGAGTCAGCTTTGAGACTACAGAAAGACGCATGTGATCATCCTACCTGTTTCTCAGACTTATTTCAAGTCAGTATCTTTCTCTACCGATGACTTGGTGAGATGGACTCCAAATGCAACCAATGCAACTATTCCGATACGCGGCGCAAGCTCTTTAAAGATGTCCCCAAGTGTGCTGCGATAGCGTCTCATGTATGCGTCACCCTGTTGGGGCCCGATAAGCTTTTTTTGGATCAGATATCTAATGATCCGATTACCTTCGAGCGCGCTGATTGATTTACTGGTATATGGCTGATTTTTGTCTCCGGCAAAAGATGTTTTACTTTGACCAAAGAGTATCTTTTGAACATCATGATACATGCCCGTAAATCCAGTACGATAGCGTTCTTCTTTGAGGTTGGCCTGGAGGACCTTGTTCACATACCATCCGACATACCACTGGGAGTAATCAGCACCACGCTCATCCTCGATCTGATGGCGATATTTGTTCAGATATGATGACATTTGATCGATAGCTGCGTAGGGATCTTTGGCGAAGTTTTTGATGATTTCGTTCATACTCGTTTCTTCGCTGTAGTTTAAGTCATGTTTTGTTTTCACTGTCGTTACCTCGGTGATCCCTGCCATACGGCCAATATGGTTGGCATCTGCATTCTCATAGTGCATGAAGTTCTCCGCAGCATCACTCTCTGGCTCAAAGACCATATCGCTCTTGCTCCACTGATCCATAAAGAAGGATGCGCGTGACTTGAGTTTTTGTTGATATTTTGCCAGATATTCTGCTTCATTTGCGCCGATATTACCTATGATCTTCGATTTGAAAGCGGCAATATCACTTTCTTGTAGGGTCGGACCTTTACTGAGAGCTTTACTCAGCAAACTCTCCATTTCTGCCTTCACCTCGCTATATTTTGGTGCTTCTGGAGCGACCACCATCTGTTGAAGGATCTCTTTGCGCACGAGCAGAGCACGATTGATACGCTTTTGGATTTCCTCGGGAGATAGATCTCCTTCACCTGGAGAGGACTCTTTTTTGTTTTTGAATTTTTCTGTCAGGACTTGAGCGATATATGCATCAGTGATAGCGTATCCTGACTCTCCTGCAACCAACTCAACACTTGATCGATCTTGGTTAAAGCTTTTGCCAAAGGTATTGGATTCGTAGCCTTTCGTTTTTGTCTCGTTTTCCCAAGTCTCGCGATTTCTCATGATCTGTGATGTGGTAGCTCTACGAGCCTCGGTCTGTACGAGAGCCAGATCATCAGCAGTCTGCTGCCACACGTCAGAATTCAGTTGAACTTTGCCATTATCCCCAGATACAAACTCAGCGTATGTTGAAGGATTGGCTATCATATTGCTTTTGATTTGAGCGATCAGGGTCACACCAGTTTGCTCACTCCAAGGAGTTGTTGCGTCCATGAGGACAGTCGGGGTGCGCTCGGCCATGAGCACCATATTGGCACCATAAAATATCGACCGCATCACCTCATCTGCAGCATCTTTTTTATTCTTCTTTTCTTTCTTTTCATCTACTTTTTCACCGCTTTTCTTTTGCTCTTCCCCTTTTTCTTTTGCTTTTTCAGCAATTCGAACGATGACTTTCTGTGCAAAATCAGCATCACTACTTGCGCTCGTCACTTCGAGATTAGCCAAGACTTTCTTACCGAAATCAACACCAAGTGTGGCGCCGTCAAAGTATCTGCGGTAGAGAAATGCCATAAGGTGTCGCACTTTTGCTTCGTTATATTCGCCTGCAACCAGACCATCCATCCATGTCCGGAGATAGTTCGTGCCTAAGTTTTCGACAGATTTCCAAATGTCTGTGTAATGTGACTCTTCCTTATTTTCTGCACTGAGGATGACCCAATCTTTACGATCTCCATAGGTATATAGTTTGCGTGAGACGTTATCCTTTGACTTTTTGAGTTGACGCCAACCTCTGAGATTGTCATCGCTCCCGTTGCGATAGCGATTGCGAGGAAGAAGAGAGTCGGGGAGATGTTTCTCAAACATCGGGTTAAAATACCGCAAAAATTGGCCATATTTTCCCGATAATTCATGCATGATAGATCCGTATCCCGAATCGAAATAATTGTTGATATTTGACGGGTCAATATCTTCTATTGCATCGAATCCACCTAACGCACCAGGAAGAAAGAGTGCGCCTCTGGCAAATGTTTTGTGATTTCCAAACTCCTTGTAGTCGAATTGACTGAGTGATCCGGCATATTTTTCTGCAGCCACATCCTCATTGAAGTATGCATTATTTTCTTTGTGTTTGCCTCCTGAGAAGCCCGATAGAAAGCGTGCATTGCTGAGCATGAGCTGATATACCGAGTGCAGGTAGGCTTGCTTCACCGCGATATAGGTGATCATGTTACGCTTGTTATCAGAGTAGTGAGGATAGTTCTCCTTCATGAACTTGCTGACAATCGAGTTGAGATATCCTTTGGGCTCACTCAGATCGCGATTGATTTCCTCATCGGCAACCCATCCTTTTTCAGCAAAGTAGCGCATCATGAGCACTCTACACAGAGGCAAGGCAGCAGCTACATCTGGACCAATATCACTGTTGTGAATGATATCGAACTGCTTGGAAAGCGAGTAATGATTCAAATCACCATGATGATCTTTGACTCGTTCATAAAATTTGCCATCACCGTCATTGATCGCAGCTCTGACATCATAGTTACCTGCAATCTCCCCATGAAAAACCTCAAAGAACTCCTCTAGATCTCGGGCATGTTTATGAAAATACATTCCACCACCTCCGTGTTCGTGTTGAACTCTTCCTGTTTGGACTCTGATGGTACGACGTTCTTTCGGATCCCAGACATCTTGAGTATCGCGAAATGCGTTCACAAACTCCACATGATCCAGCCCTTCGGGGAGGTCGGTCATCTTTGCGCTATCGAGCTTGATACGAGTCAAAGCACGCATAATCAAACCTAACCTTTGCTTTGCATTAGAATTAGTTGCCTGGAGAGCTTGTTCGAGCTTGCCTACAGGTTCGCCCCCAGCCTCCATCGCTGGACTCAGGGTAGAGGTGATGATGCTCGCAATGATATTCTGAATTTCTTTTTCAACTCGTGTAGCAGTGAGGCTATCTAGAGTATGATGATCATATTCAACCGGAGCAGCATTTCTGATTTCTTCTTTAATCTCTTCAAAAAAGGGTTTGTAGAAGTCTTTGAGATATGAGCCGGTATTAGCAATGGAAAGTATGAAAGTGCCTGCCCAGCGAGCAATGCGTTCCTCGTTTGGTCTATCCTTTGGAGGCGAGGTTGCAGCAATCTCTTTCATGCGCTTCTCAGTAGTTATTGCAATCGCTTTTAACATCCTCCTCTGATCTTCCGAGAGACTTGCCTTGATTTGTGAATCGTACAAGGCATTTTGAGGCAGTTCTTCCAGATCTCTCTGAGCATCAATCAACATCTTCTTTTGTTCAGGTGTGGGATCCTTGATTTTTTTAAGAGCCTCTATAGTCATCTGAAGATTTTTTACATCATTGCGAAGTTGTTCAGTTTTTATGTTATCACGCTCGATGACAGAGTCACGATATGCTTTGAGTTGTTCGAGACGTTGTGCCTGATCAGGGCTCAGAGCGCCACCTTCAGCGAGTGTCTCGAGTTCAAATATCTCATCAGTAGTAAATGGCCTCAGTTGTTCAGCGAGTTCTTTGATCTTGCGATCATTGTCCACGGCTTTTGCTCCTGTCAGTGTTGACGTCTCGCTTGGCTTATCGGCCTTTACTATGCCGCTCGCGTACCCCTTAAGTTTTTGGGCAGCCCTGACTATGGAGGACTTGAGTTCTGAAAGCTCTGCGTTTGGCGATCCGATAGTAGCCTGATCATCTTGACTGAGTCCCGACACACACTGAGCATAACTATTCCAGACCGCGTCAAATAAGGCATCATCAGTCATCTTGAGCATGACCAAATCACGCTCAAATGATTCATCGGGGAGATTAATACGCACTTCTTTGATCACGTCTGGGCCAAATGGAGAGATGATATTGTCCGTATTACTTCCTTTATTTTCTGTAATCGTCACATTTTGAAGAGCGGCTTTTTGAGTGATGGTGAAATAGGTAGGATTCTTCAGTACTCGCATCACCAGTGGTACGAGTCGTGCAAGGCCCATGACAGAAAGTTTCTGTTTATTGAGTTGTTCAAGAAACGAAATTGCGCCAACACTCTTGTCGCTGAGAATCATACCCTCAGGTTGAGAACCAACGTGTGCATCTGTACGACGCATGCGTTGCTGAGTAGCCGCATCACCTATCATGTTCAGCATGCGCTTGAGGTTGGTCGCCTGATCGGCTAATCGACGTGTAACTTCGGCCTCATTCTTACCTTTAACAGGATCTTTTATGACATTTGCCCGGCGCTCCTCGGCATCCAGTAGTTCTTGGAAAATCGAGTTGTATTTTTCTTTGACCAGATAATCTTTGACGAGTTCTGGATTGGCCATGAGCTTTTTCCGAAACTCATCATCCAGACTAAACTTAAGGGCAAGATCTCGAATACCACTCTCGGTTTTTGGGTAGTTTGTCTCAATTTCTCTTTTCAGGTTCTCTAGGTCAACTCGAGCGATTTTTTCGATATCAATACCGGTTTTTATGCTTTCAGGTGTCATATGTATGAGTTATTAGCAATATTACGATCTGAGCTGATTGATAAATGAGGGCAAACCTACGTGATTCGAGATGAATGCGGTCGTAAGCGATGTGGTGCGGAGGAATCCTTCAAAGTTCGCACAGGCTGGGCACCCTGGTCGAGCGAGGGTAAAGTAGGCATAATCAAGGATGAAGAGGAGTGGAACAGCAGAAAGGAGTAAAAGTTGCCGTCCGAGGGACCAAAAAGACTCTAGATGAGGTATTGATCCTCGAGAGAGAAACCCACGATGGTGGTTATTGACCGATGATAGTTGACGCATCTGTGCCAGTATAGGCAGAATTGTCATTGGTTTTCAAGTCAATCACGAGCTCACGAGCTCGTCCCTCACCGACTGAGTACGTAGAAAGCTCAGGATAGGTGGTGGTGACAAACTCATGGATGATCCGTCGCTCGTACGAGTTCAAGCCTCGGAAGGGGAGCGGACGACCTTGCTCTTGGACTTTGCCGACGATTTCAGCTGCGATAGATTGGAGTCGCTCAATTTGTTTTTCGCGGTAATCGTTGACATTCACGACGAGTTCAGCACGGGTACCAAGTTTGGTAAAGCAGATGACCTCAAGTACTTTCTGGAGTGAGCGGATCGTGTCACCATGGCGACCGATAATGGCAGGAGCCTGCTCACCAGCGACGATGGAGATCTTATACATCCCATCTTCCTCAACAACTTCGACAGTAGCCTCAGGTACCATCATCTCTACTATTAATTTTGCTGCTTGTTGAATGGTTTCTGTTGGGTTCATGAATGTTAAAAAAATTAATACAAATATGAGGTGACCACGATCTTTAGCTTTTTTTCACTTCTACTTTCGTAGCATCGGATTTCTTTGTTCTGATACCTTGAATTATAGCAAAAATCGAGAAAATATTCCAGTACAAACTCAAACCTAGCGGTAAGGTATATGAAAAATAGGCAATCATAACAGGGAACATATATTTCATCTGTGTTGTCATGGCTGATTGGAAATCGTCAGACATGCTTGGCTTCTGATCTTTTTTATCTGCATCTTTGGTGGCGATTTCTTTTGATCCCTTGGCTGGTTTCGCAGCTGGGGTGGTATATCGAGCTTGCAGGTATTGTAGGAGGCCAGTCAACAGAGGTATGAGAAGGTATGGGGCGTATGAGAAATTTTCTGGATGTAGCTTCAAACCAGCTTGGCTAATATCAAATATCTTATGGGTCGATGGGCTGAGAGCAAGATTAAACATGAAAAAATTGGGATCAAGCTTTTTAACCTCAAGCAGAGGTGTATACAGAAGTTTATTTAAGCCAGCGAGATCAGCTGCGCTCGCTGAGGCAGTTACAAATCTACTCAGTGTTTGATAGAGCCCGATAAATACGGGAATCTGAACGATCGCAAACAGACATCCACCCATTGGGTTGACGCCGTGCTCTTTGTAGAGATCCATCTGCGCTTGCTGGAGACGAGTTTTATCATCTTTGTACTTGATTCCAAGCTCGTCGATGCGAGGTTTGAGCTCTGCCATCTTTTTTTGTGTATCGACTTGTTTCGCAAAGAAAGGATTAAAAGCGAGACGGATGGTGGCGGTCAAAGCGATAATCGCAAATCCAAATGGGTACGCTATGCCAGACGTCAAAAAGAGCTTATGAAAAGCTAGGAGAGCGTTCAGAATGGGTTGGATGAGAAGTGCTTCAAACATGATGAGATAGGGCTATGTGTTGGAATTGAGTAAGTGATCGTCGTTATTTTCCGCTGATAGCCAAGACTTTTCGACCAATAGATCGGCGTCTTTTTAAGACTTGTCGACCTTTGACCGAAGACATGCGAGCCATGAAGCCATGTTTACGAATGCGTTTGAGTTTTTTTGGTTGATAGGTGCGTTTCATAGGTTAGATTGTTTAATTTGTATTAATGATCTGTGAGTTTACGTCATTTTCTTATCATCTGCACCCTTCGCGATTGAGATAGCTACGGGTATAACCACTCGTACGTTCATTTTTGCAAAATGAACTACGATTGGTAAACTCGCTTCGCTCAGACAGAGATGATTGCGAAAAAAGATATACAATCGCTCAACGAATTAGTTGGGTCATTATACCTCACTAATCTGTTTTTTTGGTGCCTATTTGCGTCTTGATTGCTGCTACCACGAATGGAATAAATGGCTCAAGCATATCGAGACACCCGAGGAAGATATGATGCATAGTTCCAAGTACTTCAACATCACCTGACCTGAGTGATGCTTTCAGTTGTTCAATATATATGTCAGCAAATCTATGCCAAACAAACTCGTGCAAAGACACAAATGCGGCCGAAAACTCAAATCCATCCATATTTTTCGCATATGAACTTTGCAGGACTTTATACTCATCATGCAGTGACTTGAGCGTCTTTTTTGTCTCAGCCGCGTCGATAACAACCGGTTTGCTTTGGTCAGGAGATGGAAATCCCTGGTCCATAGTCAAAAACCTGCCAATATTCCAGATTTTATTTACAAAGTTGCGCATTCCACGCACTTTGTCCTCAGAAACGCTCAGGTCAGCCCCTGGTGTCGTCTCAAAAACCAGTGCAGCACGCAAAGCATCGGTGCCGTATACCTGTGTGAGTTTAAGGGGATCCACCACGTTACCTTTACTTTTACTCATCTTCTGGCCTTTGCCATCGCGGACCAAACCATGAAAGTAAATATGTTTAAAAGGTGACTTGCCCGTCATATATATCCCCAGTATCATCATCCGGGCTACCCAAGCGCGTGCGATGTCATAGCCTGTTTCCATCACCGTTGTTGGGTAGTAGCGGTCAAACACACCGAGCTTTTGAAGTGTGGCAAACGGCCACTGGCCAGAGGAGAACCACGTATCAAAGGTATCTGTATCCTGGGTCCAGTCACCTGAACTAATCATTTCTTTTTGCTTCATCACATCGACCTCTACTCGCCACTCTTCGGTCTTTTTGTGCTGAAATGCGGGGATACGAATCCCCCAGACGATCTGTCGACTGATATTCCAATCGATGAACTCATCAAGATTTTTCTTAAGGACTTCAACGAATCGATCTGGATGGACCTGAGTCTCACCACTTTCGAGTGCTTTTATAGATGCTTCAGCGAGTGGCTTGACCTTGATATACCATTGTTTTTTGGGAAGTGGTTCGAGGACTGATTTACACTTATAGCACTTTTTGAGCACCATCTGGTGAGGTTGTTCTTTTACCAGGAGTCCCTTTACTTTCAGCTCTAGGACCATCTTTTCTCGAGCTGCTTTGACCTTCATCCCGTCGTAGGCAGTGTTTGTCCCGTATATCCGACCGTCAAACCCAATCACTTGGACCAGTGGAAGCTTGTGTCGGAGGCCAACCTCAAGATCATTAGCATCATGAGCTGGGGTCACCTTAACTGCTCCCGTCCCAAAAGTCATCTCAACTGAGGCGTCTGCAATCACAGGTATTGAGCGTCCAACGACAGGAAGTGTCACTGTTGTGCCAATCAACTTCTGATATCTGGCATCATCGGGATGGACCATAACTGCGACATCTCCTAGCAGAGTTTCAGGTCTGGTGGTCGCGATCGTGATCGGTCCATACGAAATGTGGTAGAGGATACCGGTAGCTTCCTCGCTCTCTACCTCAAGATCAGAAAAACTTGTCCCATCTCGGCAGCAATAGTTCACGAGACGATCGGCACGATAGATAAGTCCATCATCGAACAATTTCTTAAATGTTTTATGAACAATGGCGATGATGTCAGGATCGAGGGTGTAGCACTCGCGGCTCCAGTCGAGTGAGAATCCGAGCATGTTCAATTGCGATTTCATCGCCCCTTTGCTCTGGGCAACAAATTCCTCAATCATGCTATAGAGCGTGTCCCGATCATAATCAAATCTACTTTTGTCTTGTTTGGCAAGATGTTTTTCAAAGACGAATTGCGTTTCGATCCCTGCATGATCAGTACCTGCTACCCAGAAAACATCCTTGTTTTGTTGGCGAGCTCGGCGACACATGATATCTTGGAAGACATACATCGCATGGCCGACATGGAGGCTGCCGTTGGCATTTGGGGGAGGAAATATGATACAAAAAGGTTCTTTATTACTCTGAGGGTCAGCTTTGGATGTCTGCTCTTTGTCCCATTTGGCGCGGATGATCGGCTCCCATTGATCTGGAAGATATGCTTTGTCCATGTCAATACTATAAAGTATGAAATGGAAAATACAAGAAAATATTTAAATGAATCTGGACGAACTGTGGGGTTTAAGATTTTTTGAATGAATCTCTGCTTGAGCGATAGCGAGTTTGATACTAAGAAAAATATGTTCAAGCAGGTATAACAGGGATAGGATGAGTTTAAGCCACGCAATCAACAATGTATTTCTGCTTCTAGATCACGGCATCACGCAAAGCGTGACAAGTTCGCCGGGATGACAAAGTGTGAAAGTGGGATTGGAGCAGGTTATGGATTTCAGTCCTGAACTAATTTAATGTTGGTCTTGTAATTTGTCAGGAGTTGAGTACCATTCGTGGTGTTTGTGTATGCACAGCTAGAAACTACGTTTTTGGCACAAAATACTCACAGACACACATAGTTATGGACTGGTTACAATCTTTTTTATCTTGGTATATCTACGTATTCCTTGTTGGAATAGTGTTTTATCCACTCACCAGGAAGATATTCTCCCATACAGTCGATGGAGGATATGCATTTTCCAAGATCGTGGGCATCTTGGTGGTGAGCTATGTCGTACTCGTCATCGGAGTGCTTCGCATAGCGCCATTTAGCCGCGAAGTGATTTTTGGCATACTCTTATTTGTCGCGTTTGTATCGTATCGAAGAGTAATAAAGGGTAATGTGTTCGAGCAAATAGAAAAACACTCATCTGTGATTAACTGGATCGTCGTAGAGGAGCTTCTCTTTTTCCTAGGACTACTCGCGTGGACCATCGTCAGAGGTCAAGAACCATCGATCCATGGACTCGAAAAATTCATGGACTTTGGATTTATGCAGTCTATCGGTCGATCCGTCTATTTCCCTCCGCTCGATATGTGGTATAGCGCAGATCTATCCTCGCCCAACGGATTTCCTATCAACTACTACTATTTTGGTCATCTCACCGGAGCAGTGCTAATCAAGCTGACTGACGTGTATCCTGCTATCGGTTACAACCTCATCCTTGCCAATATTCTCGGACTATCGATGTCTGCGGTGTTCTCGATCATCGTGAACATGATCACTTTTGCCGAAGCACAGATGGGTAATAAACTCAAAACGAGTATGAAAAAACTGGTGATGTATGGAGTGTTGGGGGCATATGTACTCAATCTTGCGGGTAACTCCCATACGCTTTATCTTTTTACCAAAGGATACCCAAATGAGTCGCCACTTCCTCCCTGGGATGCAAAGGTAGTCGCAGATATCCCGAAACTTGCATCAAGCGCCGCCAATAGATTTCCCGATGTGTTGATGGGGCTACAAGAGTATTCGAAATATTGGTATCCCAATGCGACGAGATTCATCCCGTACACCATCCATGAGTTCCCTTCATATTCATATATAGTTGCTGATCTGCATGGACATGTGTTTGATATTCCGTTTGTTCTGCTCAATCTTGCAGTCATCCTTTTGGTTGTCGTCCCCATCATTGCGAAACGACATTTTGGATTTGAACCAGAAGACACGATGAAATCAAACAGCAAAGCGAAAAATATTGAACCGACAGAGACACAGCTCCAAAAATGGTGGAGAAAATGCAAAACTGCTCATATCCCACTGACTATTTTCTTTGGGTTTATGGGAGCAGTGCACTACATGACCAATGCATTTGATGGGCCGATTTATATGCTCCTTGCCATCGCGATACTTTTCCTACTTCATCGCTTTTCACGGACTTTCTGGTTAAATGTGGCGATATTGGCTGTCGCCTTCTTTTATTTCGCTGCTCCGTTTACCCTCTTTTTCAAACCATTCGTTTCTGGCCTTGGGGTAAATTGTGGATATCCACTCATCCAGTCTATAGCCAAAGGAATCACGCCATACAAAATAGGCCCATTGATCTTTGAAAAAGGTAACTGCCAAGTCTCAGCACTCTATCAGCTCCTCATCCTTTGGGGACATTTTTGGATACACGCTGTGTTGCTCAGCATCACGCTCTGGTATCTGCGACGCGTGAAGCACTTCACTCCAGTAACTGCAACGAGTATCGTCGTGATGGTGCTTTTTGTCTTTGGGACGGGACTCATCACTATACCCGAGTTTTTCTACATCAAAGATATTTACCCGACTCATTTCCGAGCAAATACGATGTTTAAGATGGGATATCAGGCATACCTCATGATGTCGATCGGAAGTATTTATGCCATCTGGCGCATGCGACATGTGCATATCAGATGGTTCCGTATATTGTCCCGCGTTCTCTCGGGATTTTTCGTGGTGTTGGTGCTCATCTATATGCGATTCGGGATCGTTGCGTATTATGGAAATCTTGATAAACCGGTAAAGCTCGATGGTATAGCCTGGCTCAAGGATCAGTATCCCGAAACGCACGAAGTGGTGGAATACTTCAATACTCAAATCAAAGGACAGCCTGTCATCCTCGAAGCTCAAGGTGACAGCTACACCGACTACGATGTCATATCCGCCTACACCGGTCTGCCAACAGTCGCGGGGTGGTGGGTCCATCAGTGGCTCTGGCGGGGGACATCAGATATCGTGGGCAAGCGTATCCCCGATATTGAGCAGATGTATCGCTCAACAGATCTAGATCTGACTCGGACACTTTTACGTAAATATAAAGTGAGTTACGTGATCATATCCGAGCTTGAAAGAAAGAAATATGAGTCAGGCGACCTCAAGATCGACGAGGAGAAGTTTAAAACGCTTGGTCGTGAAGTCTTCCGGAGTACCAATGCAAAGGCTATCGTGTATAAGATAAACTGATGCCCGACTAACGATAAGTGACTTTAAGCTTCGCGATTGCTTGGTCAGTGAGGCCAAGTGACTTGAACCATTCATTTACTTCATTTTTCACATCTTCTTCAACTACCTTTGAAACTGTTATTGCAAAGTAGCCCCCGTGTTCATCGACAAAATCGGTAACAACGATGATTTTGTCAGTGGTATATGGTGTATTTTTTGCAACGACGATATCTGGTCTATTTATCATCTCTTCTTTCTGAAGTTTGTCATGAAGCTGTGCGTCAAATGTATCAACTTGTTGGCCTGTGGGTAGGGTCTCGAATATCAGCGTAGACGTGATCTGAGGATCGACTGTCGGGATGGGCGCATCTGTAGGGGCAAGAGTCGGAATGACAAGAACTACAGGTGTTTGGTCGGGCGTTGATGGCCTGTTAAGATATAAGAAGACCAACATCAACACAACAAACAGGAGTATTCCGACCACAAGAATTATTTTTTGTTTACTCATGCTTTAATAATAACTCATTTATCGCTTACGTAACCATCCCGCTACATTATTTGTGATGGCAACTGGTCGCATATTGACTCTCCCCGGTGAATAGTTTGCTTCAGCAACTTCAATATTAGTTGAATTAAATACTTGTGAGATATATGCGATGTGCCCATAGTAGCTTCCGCCACAGACTGGAACGCCGTTCACTATGTCCTGCCAAATGATCAAGTCACCTGCAAGTGGAGGACCACTTGTCCGGGAGATGAATTTGTAGGTGTGACTGTCTCTAGCTTGAGCGCATGCATTGCCACGCTGTTGTGGATCGACCCCATTCAACTCTACGGCTGAGGCAAAAGCAAACCCGACACACTGGAGATAGGTATATGAGCGGGCAGAACTTTTTATCAGAGATTTTGGTATTTGGCTAAGATTTGTATTATCGATGCAGTTGGCATTCGAGCTCGTGACCTGTCCGCCAGCACACTTTGATTTAATATCATTGACCATAACCTGGGCATTTAAATTCTGACTTGTACATGGGTTACCCTGTTCATCAACAGGACCTCCTTGACTGCACAGTGATGGTTCAGTTTTTGGCTGAACACTGATTTTTTGTTGCAATGCCTTGATAAACGTCATTGCGCCAATATTTCGATATAGGGTAGGAGAAGTGCATTTGCGACCATCTTCACAATAAATCACAAACATTTCTGCATGACGCTCATCGAAACATGCAAATGGGTAGAGATGATCCTCAAATAAGAACTTTGGTCCGCATCCGGTATACAGCCCTCCAGTCTCGGGCTTTGGAGTATTTCCAATGCACTGGGTGTTACCGGGACCGTTATAGAGCGCAAATGCTGCGGAGATAAGCTCAAACTCACTTGCACCTGGTCGAGTTATATTTCTTGCATACGACAATTTTTCTTTAAAGTGTTCAGCAGCGTAGAGCGCGGAGTTAAGTAAAGAACTAAATCCACAACCAGATCCGATAGGAATCGTAAACTTAGCCTTTCCTGCACTTTGAGTTGTACAGATATTACGTATGTCTGGCTCTACTTCCCCTATAGTTCGTCCACTTACCAAAGATCCTCTGGGATTGAAGCTGCCCCCCGTTTCAACGTTGTGCAAAGCAGCGATTACCTCCCAGGGAAGACCGGACTGATTTGCTGCCTCTTTGTAAATAGCGATGCTATCGGAATGCGAGAGGGCATTGGAAACAGCTCTATTTGCTTTGGTCTGACATAGAGATGGGAGAGGATCATTCATCTCGGCTGGGATCAGGCCAGAGGTGATCTCGATATTTATACTGAGCTCGTCGTTGGTTTGTAGACCAGGATTGTCTATCACTGACCCATCTTCTCCATTACAAATAGGGACAGGGGGGGTACGGCCGTTGTCGATGGTATAGCTGCCTACAACACATCCATTCTCATCTATAGGAACTTTGGGTTTATTTGAAAAGATAATATCAAGGATGGCCTTTAATACAGGATTAGCTTTTTCTGCCCGAACGACAGGGGCTGTTGTGGTAGAAAGAAAACAAACCAAAATGCCAATCATGATGGCTCGCACAACGCATTTGACAAGTGATACAAAAGTATTCATAATAGCTACATTATGCCGATGCTTGATTTTATAAAAAATCCAACTCCCAAGTCAAATCCAATCGCGCCATTGACACCCGCAACCAATCCTGTTCCACAATACGTGGTGCCTGTAAAGACTCAAAATGTACCTCAGGACGATGCTAAAAAAAAAGTCGATCAGGCTGAGATTGCACGTCAGGCATATGTTGCGAGCCTCCTCAAGACGAATCAATCTGTCGTTGCAACCCAACCAGTTTCTCAAGATACACCAATCAGCATAGCAGATAAGCCAGTGATCAATGGCCAACCAAATAGCTCGTCGTCGCCTCAGTCGAGTCAACAGCCATCTCAAAGCAACCCGTTAAATACTGCTCCAGCTGTGCCAGCTCAGAGCGTGAGCGAAAACACGACGATCTCAGGTGCTCCAGTAGAAGTCTCTAAACAGGCTTTACTTGACCTCATGACTCATCTCACTGCGCGATCCAATAAGTGTATTGCACTCGCACAGGCAAAGGCAAAAGACCTCCAATGTAACGAAGTTGATAGTGAGCATATGCTTGTCGGACTTTTGTCTGATAGTGCCGTATATAAAATGCTGACCGATCTTCAAGTGCAAACAGCTCAGATCGAGGCGGAGCTCACCCCCATCTACAAGCGATCGGAGAAACCGACCATCCCTCAACTCTCAGCTCGACTCAAACATATACTGAGTGCGGCACATGCTGATGTGCGCAAAGTCGGTCTCGAGTTCATCGCTCCTGAGCATATATTACTTGCACTACTCCAGGATGGCGAGGGCGCAGCTGCACGTATTCTGACTAAACTCGGACTCAATGCTGGAGATTTATCAAAAAAGGTATACCCTGATACGCCTCCAGGAGGCGTTGCAAATGCACTCGGAAAGTCTGGCGCAGGAACAAACCCCAATGACCCACAAGCAACGTCCAAGAGTGCACTTGCTGAGTACACGATCGACCTCACCGCTAAAGCGCTAAAAGGCGAGTTCGATCCGGTAGTTGAACGCTCAAGTGAGATAGAGAGAGTTGTCCACGTCCTTTCGCGTCGAACCAAAAATAACCCAGCACTCATTGGTGAGCCTGGTGTCGGGAAGACTGCCATAGTAGAAGGTCTCGCACAACAAATCGTATCGGGGCAAGTACCATCGGTGTTGATTGGTAAAAAGCTTCTACAGCTTGATTTGATGGCGGTCTTGGCGGGAGCTTCACACCGCGGAGAATTTGAACAACGTATGAAAGATATCATCGATGAAGTCGTAGCATCCAACAATCAAATCATCATGTTTATTGACGAAATGCACACGATTGTAGGCGCTGGAGCAGGCGAAGGTAGTGGTGATGCAGCAAATTTCTTGAAACCTGCACTTGCCCGTGGTGACATGCAACTCATCGGAGCCACAACAATCACCGAATATCGCAAATACATCGAGAAAGATCCTGCACTCGAACGGAGATTCCAGACGGTTCAGGTCGATGAGCCAACAGAAGAAGCAGCAATCAAGATGATTATGGCAACAAAGGGAAAATACGAGACCTTTCATAAGGTCCAGATCCCGGATGATGCAATAGAGGCTGCTGTAAAACTGTCAAAAAGATATGTTGGCGATAGATTTCTTCCAGATAAGGCAATCGACCTCATCGATGAGGCAGCTTCTGCCGTACGTCTTCCGCTCATGTCACTACCTGAGGAGATCAAGTCATTGCAAACAAGATTGGCTCAGTGGGAAGGTGAAAAAAACACAGCTACAACAAAAGGTGACTCAGTCAGAGTCAAAGTCCTCACAAACAAAATTGCGGCAGTTACGCCTCAGTTGATCGAAAAACAAAGCGAATATGATCGTAAAAAAATACAATCAGTGAGCGAAGTGACAGAGGATATCGTCAAAGATATCATATCGAGATGGACCGGAGTACCTGTATCCAAGATGTCTAGTGGTGAATCTACGAAGTTGACACAACTGGAAAAAACCATGCACCTCCGGATGATTGGTCAAGAAAGAGCGGTCAAAGCAGTAGCCGCAGCGGTACGACGTGGACGAGCTGGACTCAAGTCCAATGCTCGCCCGATTGGAAGCTTTATTTTCCTCGGACCTTCTGGAACGGGTAAAACTGAACTGGCAAAAACTTTGGCTGAAGTCCTATTTGGTCTCGATGATGCAATGGTCAGATTTGACATGACGGAGTTCATGGAGAAGCATGAGGTTGCAAAGCTCTTAGGACCACCTCCCGGGTATGTTGGTTACGAAGAAGGAGGCAAACTCACCGAAGCCGTCCGTCGCAAGCCATATTCTGTCGTCCTGTTTGATGAGATTGAGAAAGCCCATCCTGATATTTTCAACATTCTACTTCAGGTACTTGATGATGGTCGTCTCACGGATAACAAAGGTAGAACTATTTCATTTAAAAATACCGTAGTCATCTGTACTTCAAACATTGGAAGTGTGATGATTCAGGACCAACTACTCAAGAAAGCGGCCACTCAAAATGATACACAAGAGCCTGCAGCTGTGGAGCTAGAAGTTAAAGCAGGATCGCAAGATGTAAAACGGGTAGCTGAGGTGGATCAGCTCAACACTGAGTATACCGATATGAAGCCGGAGAACATCGATATCTCGATGAGAGGACAAAAGGCCGACCTGAATGAAACAGAGCTTCCAATTGGACATCAATTTTTGGATGAACTGGATGGAGATGTATCTGCCAAAGACTACGCAATGCTAAAGGAGATGGTCATGGGTGAGTTACGCAAGTTTTTCCGCCCAGAACTCATCAATCGCTTCGATGAAGTAGTTGTCTTTGAACCTCTTCAGTTTAAACATATGGAAAAGATCGTAGAGCTGCAACTTAAAACGCTCTCGAAGTTACTAGAAGAACAAAATCTTGGCTTAACCGTCACTGATAAGGCAAAAGAACAGATAGTTATCGCTGGTTTTGACCCTGTGTATGGTGCTCGACCACTGCGACGGGCCATCCAACGATTGCTTGAGAACCCAATCTCCGAGATGATCATCACAAAAGGTTTGATCGAAGGAGATATTGTGGTAATTGATTATGTAGGCGACGATTTTACATTTACTGCGGAGAAGCCTAAACAAATCGTCCATGATTCTGATTCATTAAAAAATAATCAGATGAGAATGATGGCATACAAGTGTTCTTCCACAGGATATGAATTCACAACCGAGGTATCTGAGCATGCGACTGTAATATGCCCGGTCAACGTCAAAGAGAAAGTAGAAAGACTGACTGGTATATCCAGCGAAGAAACACAATCACCGCCCATTGTCAATGTATCCAAGATGCACAGTCAGCCAGAAATTGTGGTGTCTAACCCAAGTGGAAATTATTATCAAACAGCCTAAGTTTTCATGCAACCTACACCAAATCTGATCGCCCAATGTATCAATATTGGGTCTGGACTCACACCTCCACCTGGGGGTATCTGTGCCTCAGGCATGACTCTACAGAACGGAAAGTGCTACTCGACTATCTGTGGACCTATTCCTACTGTCGCGGGAGCTCCAGTTGGTACTGATGGCCTCACACTTGGTTGGCTTATCGGGGTTATTATGAATTATGTATACCCATTTGCAGGCATCTTACTTTTTTTTGTGATAGCATCGGCTGGATACGACTACATACTTTCATCGGGAGAACCAGAAAAACTCAAAACCGCTCAATCAAAGATGCTCTATGCGCTCATTGGCATCATACTTCTGGTAGCCTCATACATGATTGTTCGGGTTGTAGGGGCAGTTATGGGACTTGATCTGCCATTTTAATCCATACCCAATATGGTATTGTGCCCTGTCTGTAATATGATAGGATATGGAGTATGTTGAGCTAGACTGAGATTGAAGCACACCCCGAGAGGGGATTTTTTTCGGCTTGTTCACATTCAAGAGTATGTCAGAGACCTCAATTAGCATGAGAAAACCGATTGTAATATCCGTCGGTGGTGCGTTTCTTGTTCCAGATGCCGGGATCAACACAGAATTTCTTATCGAGCTCAATGCACTCATACGTCAGTATGTAGCGCAAGGCTTCAGGTTCTTTCTTGTTGCGGGTGGAGGCAGGACGGCTCGCCAATATCGTGATGCTGGCAAAGCCGTCAATCAACATATGTCAAATCATGATCTCGATTGGTTAGGCATACACGCTACGCGTCTAAATGGTCATCTGCTCAGGACGATTTTTGAAGATATTGCTCACCCGCGCATGATCGAAAACTACCACCACAGACTCGAAAACTGGGTAGAACCGATAGTTATTGGAGCTGGGTGGAAGCCGGGATGGAGTACAGACTATTGCGCAGTATATCTTGCTCAAGACTATCAGGCGGCACCAGTGATCAATCTGACCAATGTGGATTATATTTGTGACAGCGATCCCAAGACCAATCCTAATGCAAAAGTGATGCATAAGGTCACTTGGAAACAGATGGAGTCAATCGTCGGAACAACCTGGACGCCAGGGATGAATGCACCCTTTGACCCGATTGCTTCACAACTTGCCGCAGAGCACGATATAGATGTGATTATTGCGAATGGTGCAGATCTAACCAACCTTGAGCACATCCTTGATGGGAAATCATATCGAGGGACACTTATTACCTCCTAAAGAGATCTGCTGCATGTGCGGAAGCTTGATGTACAATTTGCCGAAACTATGCTCCTCAACTCACTCGAGCTCCGTCACTTTCGTTGTCATCGTGCCTATACTCAAGCTAAGTTCTCCCCATACTTAAACCTCATCGTCGGACCAAATGCGATGGGCAAGACATCAATCCTTGAGGCAATCTATATGCTATCGCAGGGGAAAGGATTTCGCGAGGATGATGAGATAGAGCTTTTGACCGTCGATCGCGATGACGGATTTGTGAATGCATCATATAAGATCGGCGTAGACCTGACACATCAGGCGTTGGTGACTTTTAAACGAGACGATCTCTATCTTCAAAAAAAATATTTCATTGATAAAGCACCTACTACTATTGGAAAATTTCGACGTTTGCAAGTCCCCGCAGTCTTGTTCGCTCCACACCACTTAGACATCATCACTCACTCGCCATCATATCGTCGAGAGTATCTCGACACAGTGATATCACGTATTGACCCAATTTACGGCAAAGCCATCCGTGAATATATGGTCGCTTTGCGCAAACGAAATGCTCTGCTTGAAGAGGATATGGACATTGACACTCGTCGACAACAACTACAATTTTGGAATGAGTATCTCATCGAGCGAGCTTCGATCATATCCACTGCGCGTAAGACATATATTGACACCATCAATAGCGCAAATCACTTCGCCCATAGATGGTTCAAGGTCATCTATCATGCAAACGCTATGACTCAAAACCGACTTGCCGAAAAACAGGATACTGAGATCGCCGCACGACGCACCCTGATTGGTCCTCAAAAAGACGATATCGAGATATTGATATCGAGTCAGGACTCAACAGCAGTAGATCCGACAAGTTTCCGCAATGTACAACATTTTGGTTCACGCAGTCAGCAGCGGCTCGCACTTTTGTGGCTAAAGATACGAGAGATCGAGCACCTCGAAGCAACTTTAAAAAGCAAACCATTGCTTTTGCTCGACGACATTCTTTCTGAGTTCGATGAGTCAAATAGAAAGCTTATTTTAGAGCTGATTCCTCGATATCAGACTATCATGACAAGCACTGAGGAAGATCTCCTTGACCATGCATTGGTACCCGAGTCCCTACTCATTCGGGTATAATTACGACTGGGAGAGGTGACAGACTTGCCCGCCGTCTATCGCTCCGTGAGACGAAGTCGATCGGGAAGAAGAGGTGGGGTGGTTTAGCTCGCACTTGACGAAGCAAAGCGAGTCCTAGAGCGAGTTATACCTCGATAAACCTGATTAAATAGAATTATGCAGTTTAGAAATAGGTAGACGCATGGAGAGGTGACAGAGTGGTCGAATGTATCAGTTTCGAAAACTGACGTAGTCGCAAGGCTACCGGGGGTTCGAATCCCCCCCTCTCCGCCAATTTTCACTTTTTGTGAAATCGTAAGATATTGCCTCGGCGCAAAGCGCCTCGGCATGGTATTTTTCCGCTATAACCCAAGCATTTTTGAGGGGGAACGAAAGCGTCCGCTCGGCAATGCGGAAGTTCGAACCAATCTTTTTGAGAAAATCCCGAATCCTTTCGG